>NZ_CP019508.1:2899711-3232115 GCF_002002865.1 Brevundimonas sp. LM2
CCAACCAATTTCCGGTGGTGTCTCGCACCAACCGCACGGTCAACGCGGTCTATGGCGGATCGGAAGGTCCGGGCGGCGACATCTACAACAAGGGCTCCCTGATCGCCCACACCCTGCGCATGACGATCGGCGACGACGCCTTCTTCGAGGTGATCCGCCGCCTGGTCTACGGCCGGCCCGATCCGCGGCCGGGTAATTTCGCGCCCCAGCTCAGCTCGACCGTCGAGATGAACGCCATCGTCAACGACGTCACCGGCCAGGACTATGACTGGTTCTTCGACGCCTATCTGTACCAGGCCGCCCTGCCGGTGCTGAACCAGACCCGGTCCGGCGATCAGCTGACCCTGTCCTGGACCGTCGGCGGGGACGGCGCCTTCCCCATGCCGGTGGACATCGAGGTCGACGGCCAGGCCCGGACGGTGCCGATGACGGACGGCCAGGCGACCCTGACGGTGCCGGCCAAGGCCCTGATCCTGATCGACCCGGACAACAAGATCCTGCGCCAGCTGGATTTCCAAGACGACTACGCCGCCTACAGGCGCGAAGCCCGGGCGGCGCGCACCGCGACGGCCGACTGATCGGTCGCCGCATGCGCCCTGTCCTGACCAGCCTCGCCGTCCTCCTGTCGACCGCCGGTTCGGCCCTGGCCCAGGACCCGGTCGCGCCTGAGTCCACGCCGTTCACCCTGCAGACCGACCAGCCCCGGACACCGGAGCAGGAGGCGCTGCGGATCGATCTGGCCGACCTGTCGATCAAGGTCATCCCGGAGGCCAAGGCGATCGACGCCGTGGCGGTCCTGACCTTCACCGCCACCGCCCCCGTGGCCGCGCTGGTGGTCGAGCTGGACACCCGCTTCGCCGTCTCGGCCGTGTCCGTCGACGGCCGTCCGGCCGAATGGTCCAACCCCGAAGGCCGGATGACCGTCGCCCTGCCCCGCCCCCTGGCGGCCGGCGAGACGACGACCCTGCGGATCGCCTATGCCGGTTCGCCGCGCGAGGCCCCCCGTGCGCCGTGGGACGGCGGTTTCGTCTGGTCGACCGCCCCCGGCGGCGAGCCCTGGATCGCCACGGCCGTCCAGGGCGAGGGCTGCGACCTGTTCTGGCCCTGCATCGACAGCCCCCTCGCCGAGCCGAAGCGGGTGGACCTGCACGTCACCGTCCCGACCGGCCTGTCCGCCCCGTCGAACGGGCGCTTCGTCGGTAGCGAGGATCACGGCGACGGCTGGACCACCTGGAACTGGTCGGCGGCCAACCCCAACACCTATGCAATCGCCCTGAACGTCGGCCCCTACACGATGCTGAGCGCCGACTATCGCAGCCGCTTCGGCAACACCTTCCCCATGCAGTTCTGGCACCTGACGTCCGACGACCCGGCCCAGGCCGCCGCCCTGTTCGCCGAATTCCCGCAGCAGATGGACTTCTACGAGGCCACGGTCGGTCCCTTCCCCTTCGGCGACGAAAAGATGGGGGTGGTGGAGACGCCGCACCTGGGCATGGAGCACCAGACCATCAACGCCTATGGCAATGCCTACAAGCTGGACGGGCGCGGCTATGACTGGCTGCTGCAGCACGAGCTGTCGCACGAATGGTTCGGCAACCAGCTGACCAACGTCAACGCCGACGACATGTGGCTGCACGAGGGGCTGGGCAGTTATATGCAGCCTCTGTACGGCCGCTGGCTGAACGGCGACCGCTATATGCAGACCGAGCTGGCCAAGATGCAGCAGGGGCTGATCAACCGCTATCCGATCGTGTCGGGGCGGCCCATGCGCGAGGAAGAGGTCTATGACGGCGACAAGGGGCCGGGCAACGACATCTACTCAAAGGGGGCGCTGATCGCCCATTCGCTGCGGATGCGGATCGGGGACGCGGCCTTCCAAGAGGCGGTGACCACCCTGGTCTATGGTCGGCCGGATCCGAAGCCGGGGAATTTCGCGCCCCTGTACCGCTCGACGCCGGACTTCCTGCGCATCGTCAACGCCGTGACGGGGCAGGACTATGGCTGGTTCTTCCAGGGCTATCTCTACAACGCCGCCCTGCCGGTTCTGAACCAGACCCGAGAGGGGGACCGGCTGAACCTGAGCTGGACCACCGGCGACGGCGGGGTCTTCCCCATGCCGGTCGAGCTCGAGGTCGACGGCCAGGTCCAGACCGTGCCGATGACCAACGGGCGCGGCTCCCTGACCGTGCCGGCGGGGGCCCATGTCATCGTCGATCCGGCCAACAAGGTGCTGCGCCGGCTGGACTTCGTGGAGGCCTATCGGGCCCGGCCGGCGCGCTGAGCCTTCAGGCCGCCTGCCGCGACCCGTCGTCTTCGGCGGCGGCGGTGATCGACTGGCGGACCAGTTCGCAGGTGCCCTGGGTCGACAGGAAGGCGATGTCGGCGGCGTCGCGGCCGCAGGCGATGCGCACCAGGCCCTCGATCGGGGCCAGGCCCGTCGGATCGACCAGCCACCAGCCGTTCGACAGCCAGACCTCGAAGATGGCGTGGAAGTCCGGCGGGTTCAGCTGGTGGGCGAAGGCGCTGACCGCTCGGGCCGGAATGCCGGACGCCCGGCACAGGGTGATCCCCATATGGGTGAAGTCGCGGCATACGCCCGCCCGGTCGATGAAGGTCCGCGCCGCCGTGGTCTCCGAATCCGACACGCCCGGCTCGTAGTCGAGATTCTCGGTGATCCAGCCCAGGATCGCCAGGACCCGTTCGCCCCCGTTGGTTTCCCCAAACTGACGCTCAACGAACCGGCCGAACTGGTCCGACGGGCAATAGCGGCTGGGCCACAGATAGGTCAGGACCTCTGCGGGCAGGTCGTTCCAGTCGTGCTGGGTCACGCCTGGCGGCAGGCCCAGCAGGGTGCCGTTCTCGACCAGGGCGTCATAGACCACCGACACCTCGCCCCCCAGGCGGGCGCGCAGGGTGCGGGCCCCGAAATCGGCGTCCTCGTCCTCATGAAAGGCCTGGGGCGGCGTGCTGACCAGGCGCTCCTCGAGCACTGTCTGGCCGGGCCAATGGGCCACCTGAATCTTGTAGATCGCATCCGTCGGCGGGTCGAAACGATAGACGAGCTCGGCGCGGACGCGGATTTTCATGATTGACCTGGGAGATGGGACGAGGGCGCAACGCGCGGGGCTTTGCCCCTGTTCCGCACGCGCGGAGGCTCGGTGTCTAGCAGGTTGGCGCGGCCCGTATAGGGGCGGCCCCCACAGGGCTTTCGGGTGCCCGCACCCATCGTCCGTAGACGAGCAATTCACGTCCGGAACCACCATTCAGAGACCGACGAAATGCCGACTTTCGGGAACGGTCCGCAAGCCGGCGAGCTTTCTTGAGGCACCTTGGAAGGGAGCTATCCATGATCAAACCCATCATCGTCCTCGCGGCATCCGCTGCGTTCCTTGCCGCTTGCGGCAGCAACGAAGAGACGGGTCCAGTCGAAGGCCCGGCCGTCGCGGCATCGGACGCGCCGCGCAATGAAGCGGTCGACACGACCGAGACCCCCCAGGACGCAGCCCTGACGCCCGGAGCGAACTCCTTCACGGAGACTCAGGCCCGCGAAGCCATCGAAAAGCAGGGCTATACCGGCGTCGGCACCCTCAGCCAGAACGAGAACGGCATCTGGTCGGCTCCGGCGACCCGTGAGGGCACCGAGACCACCGTCTCCGTCGACTACAAGGGCGTGGTGACCGCCCAATAGGCGGACGTCTCCCCGACTTCAAATCCTCTCAATCAGGAGCCTCACCATGGCCACCGTCACCCGACTGTACGACACCCACACCCAGGCGCTGGACGCCGTGTCCGATCTGGAAGCCGCCGGCATCCGTGCCGACGACATCAGCATCGTCTCCAACAACACCGACAACTGGCATGCCGGCCACGAGCATCCCGACAAGACCGGCGCGGGTCCGCTGGGTGACCGCAACGGCGACGGCGAGAACGACGTCGCCGACGGAGCCGGCAAGGGTGCCACCTCGGGTGGCCTGATTGGGGCCGGCGCCGGTCTGCTCGCCGGCCTCGGCATGCTGGCCATTCCGGGTCTCGGCCCCGTGGTCGCCGCCGGCTGGCTGGCCTCGACCGCCGTCGGCGCCGCTGTCGGCGCGGCGGCCGGCGGTGCCACGGGCGGCCTGCTCGGCGCGCTGAAGGAGGCCGGTCACTCCGACGAGGACGCCAACGTCTATGCCGAGGGCGTCCGTCGCGGCGGCACCCTGGTCAGCGTCCGCACCTCGGGCGACGACGAGGACCGGATCGAAGCCATCCTGCACGGCCAGCAGGGCTTCGACGCCAGCACGCGCGGCCAGGCCTATCGCGACACCGGCTGGACCGGCTTCGACGAAACGGCGCAGCCCTACAGCAGCGACGAGATCTCGCGCGAGCGCGGCCTCTACCGCTAGGCTGATCCAAGACAGGAACGCCCCGCCGGCCTCGCGCCGGCGGGGTTTTTCGTGGCCGGCCCCTAGGGCTCCAGCTCGATGTCCCAGTACAGATAGTCCAGCCAGCTCTGGTGCAGATAGTGCGGCGGGAAGCGGCGGCCGGCGTCCTGCAGCTGGTACGAGTTGGGGCGATGCGGGGCGCGACGGACCGGCATGCCGGCCTGTTGTGGCGTGCGGCCGCCCTTTCTCAGATTGCAGGGCGAGCAGGCGGCGACGATGTTTTCCCAGGTGGTGCGCCCGCCCCGGCTGCGCGGGATCACATGGTCGAAGGTCAGCTCGGCCGAGGTGCCGCAATACTGGCAGGTGAAGCCGTCGCGCAGGAAGACGTTGAACCGGGTGAAGGCCGGGCTGCGGTTTTGATCGACATAGCTCTTCAGCGCGATCACGCTGGGGATGCGCATCTCCATCGACGGGCTGCGCACGACCTGATCGTACACCGACACCACGTCGACGCGGTCCTGATAGACGGCCTTCACCGCCTCCTCCCACGGCCAGAGCGACAGCGGATAGTAGGACAGGGGGCGGAAATCGGCGTTCAGCACCAGGGCTGGAAAACCGGACGGCGGCTTGTGGAGCACCTGCATCAGGTCCTCCCGCTCACGCCGGGCTGGCTCGGGGCCAGTTGTATCGAGGAATGCGGACTGAAGACGTCTCTCCTTCGCTCTAACCCGTTCAGCCTAGACCCGATTCGCACCCGCCGCCATGACGACTGTGCAGCGGTTTCATGACGCGCCCTTGCGGACCAGACCGCCTGGAAACCCGGGCAGGCTCCAGCCCCACATCAGCGCCCCGGCGCGCAGGAGAAAGCCCGCGGGGGCGGCGATGGCGGCGGCGGGCCACTGCTCCAGCCCGGCCGCCCGCGCCACCACATAGACCGTCGCCGCCACGATCGCGGCCGAGACGGTGATCTCCCGGCGCAGCAGGATCGACGGCTGGCCGGCCAGCAGATCACGCACGATGCCGCCGAAACAGGCCGTCAGCGCGCCCATGACGATACAGATCAGCGGTGCAACGCCAAACGCTTCCGCCTTGGCCGCGCCGAGCACGCCGTAGGCCCCAAGCCCGATCGCATCCAGCCACAGCAGGGCGCGGAACCGCCAGGCCCCGGCTCCGATCAGCCACACCGCCATCGCCCCGGCCAGGCAGACCGCGATATAGCGCCAGTCCTGCACCCAGAAGACGGGCGCCTCGATCAGCACGTCCCGCAGCGTTCCGCCGCCCACGCCGGTGATGGCGGCGAAGAAGGCGAAGGTCACCAGGTCGTGCTTTTCGCGCGCCGCCGCCAGGGCTCCGGTCGCGGCGAACACGGCCACCCCGGCGAAGTCCAGCGCGCCCAGCACCGTCTCCGGATGCGCCAGGGCGGGCGACAGCAGGGATGGGTCGACCATCACGCTCATGCGGCGCTGCGCTCCGGCGGGTCCAGGACGATCTCGCCCTTCTTCACACCGGTATACCACGCCCACAGCAGATGGGTCGCCACCCCGCGCCACGGCCGCCAGACCTCGGCCCGGGCATAGGCTCCCTTGGTGTCCGGCCGAGTCTCGGTGCCGTCGGCCCATTTGATCGCCTCCTGCAGGGCCACGTCGCCGCCGGGAAAGACGTCCGTCCGCCCCTCGCACAGCAGCAGATAGGCCTCCGCCGTCCACAGGCCGACGCCCTTCAAGGCCACCAGGGCCTCGATCGCCGCGGCGTCGTCCAGGGTGGCCAGATGCTCCAGGTCGATCGTCCCCTCCTGCTGCGCCCGCGCCATGCCCTGGCCATAGGTCGCCTTCTGCCGCGACAGCCCCATGCCTCTCAGACTGTCCAGGTCGTGGGCCAGCAGATTGGCCGGGGTGATCTCACCCAGGCCCGCTTCCAGCCGAGCCCAGACCGAGGCGGCCGAGGCGACCGAGACCTGCTGCTCGACGATCATGCGGAACAGGCCGACGAAGCCGGCCTGGCGCACCCGCCATTCGAACGGCGGCGTCTGGGCGTGGGCGCGGGCCAGGGCCGGGTCGAGCCGGGCCAGGGTCTCGCGCGCGGCGGTCAGTTCCTGAGGCGTGAGGGGCATGGGGTCCTTGTCGACAAGTCGGGCGGCGGAGCGGTAGCGTCCGGCATGCCCAGTCTGGACGATCTCGCCGCCCCGATCACCCCCGCGTCTCCACGGCCCGACGACGGAGGCCGAAAACCGCTGGCCCATCGCTGACGCCATGGCCTTCATCACCCGTTTCGCCCCCTCCCCCACCGGCCTGCTGCACCGGGGCCATGCCGTCTCCGCCTTGACGGCGTGGAGCGCGGCCCGCGCGGCGGGCGGGCGGTTCCTGCTGCGGATCGAGGATACCGACTTCACCCGCTGCCGCCCGGAATACGAGACCGCCCTGATCGAGGATCTGGCCTGGCTGGGTCTGGACTGGGAGACCCCGGTGCGCCGCCAGTCCGACCACCGGGACGCCTATGACGCGGCCCTGGACCGGTTGCGCGACCTGGGCGTGCTCTATCGCTGCTTCCGGACCCGCAAGGAGCTGATGGCCCTGGCCGGGGTCGCCCCGCACGGCGACGATCCGCCGGACGCCCAGGCCTTCGCAGGCGGTCCGCTGGAGCCGGATGAGGAAGCCGGACGCCTGGCCGACGGCCGGCCCTTCGCCTGGCGGCTGTCCCTCGCCGCCGCGCGGGACCGGCTGGGTGGGTTCGAGCACCTGACCTGGACCGAGGAGACGGCGGGGCCCGGGGTCAGGACCGCCCGGCCCGAGGCGTTGGGGGACATGGTCCTGGGGCGCAAGGACATCGGCGCGGGCTATGTCATCGCCTCGGTCGTCGACGACGCGCTGCAGGGCGTGACCCATGTGGTGCGCGGTGAGGACCTGATCCCCGCGACGTCGATCCAGCGGGTACTGCAGGCCCTGCTGGACCTGCCGACCCCGGTGTATCGCCACCACCCCCTGCTGCTGGGCCCCGACGGCAAACGCTACGCCAAGCGCGACGGCTCGGTGACGATCATGGCCCTGCGCGAGGCCGGGGTGACGCCGCAGGAGTTGCGGGCGGAGCTGGGGTTTGAGTAGGCTTTTTCCCTCCCCTTTATGGGGAGGGACGGCGTAGCGAAGCGCAGCCTGGGTGGGGGCGTCCGACGCGGGGTGACACCTTCGCACGGCCCCACCCTGGTGCCGCTGGCGCGTCACCGTCCCTCCCCATAAAGGGGAGGGAGAATGTCATCGCCCACCCCCGCCCCCCGCCTGATTCCCCTGCTGGTCGTGCTCGCCTCCGCCAGCGTGCTGGGGCTGGCGCCGATCCTGGTCCGGCTGACCGAGACCGGACCGGCGGCGGCCGGCTTCTGGCGGTTCGCCTTCGCCCTGCCGTTGTTGTGCCTGCTGGTGGCCCGGCCGGGGGGCGAAGGCCTCGGAAGACCGTCGCGCTGGATGCTGCTGGCCGGTCTGCTGCTGGGGCTGGACCTCAGCGTCTGGCACTACGGCATCGTCATGACCTCGGTCGCCAATGCCACGGTGCTGTGCAACCTGACGCCGGTGGTGGTGACCCTGGTCGGCTGGCTGGTCTTCAAGGAGCGGCCCGCCCGGCTGTTCATCCTGGCCCTCGCCCTGGCCATGGGCGGGGCCTTCGCCATGGCGGCGGCCGCCGAAGGGGGTCAGGGCACCAACCCGGTGCTGGGCGACCTGCTCTCGCTCAGCGTGTCTCTCTGGTACGCGGGCTATTTCCTGATGGTGAAGCGGGCGCGGACCACGGCCGGGGCGCTGCGCGTCACCTTCTGGGCCACCCTGGCGGGCCTGCCGCTGATGGGAGGCGTCGCGCTTGTGCTGGGCGAGGACATGATCCCCGCCACCACCGCGGGCTGGGCCGCCTGCATGGCCATGGGGCTGATGCATGTGGTGGGCCAGGGGGGCGTGGCCTGGGCCCTGGGCCGGCTGCCGACCGCGATAACCGCCGTCACCATCCTGATCCAGCCCCTGGTCGCCGCCGGTCTCAGCTGGCTGATCTTCGGCGAGACCCTGACGATCGTCCAGGCCCTGGGCGGGGCCCTGGTGCTGGCCGCCATCATGCTGGCGCAGTGGTCGGCCCGAACGAAAACGGGCGCGACCCCAGAGGGTGTCGCGCCCGCCTGATGGTCGTCCAGCGACCCTGAGCCTAAAGGATCAGAGCAGCTTCAGATCGACGGCCGAGGTCTTGCCGCGCTGGGATTCCAGCTCGTACGACACCTTGGCGTTTTCATCGAGGCCCGTCAGGCCAGCCTTCTGGACGGCGGTGATGTGAACGAACACATCGGCGCCGCCGCTTTCCGGCTGGATGAAGCCGAAGCCTTTCGTGGGGTTGAACCACTTGACCGTACCGGTCGCCATTTTAGCGTCTCCATAAACGCGCTTTTCCAGGCGGACGCCCTGACAAGGGGGTCCGACAACCCATCTGGACAGCTCGTTCAGGCGAAGGAGCGAAACGCGGGTTTGGACCCCACGCGAAATCCGGATTGCGCGATTGTTGTCTCTCGGACTTTCGGATCGGTCAACCCGAAACGAATCACCTTGCGCGCGAGCGTGGTTAGCCGGGCTGGCGGGCTCCGCTCGCGCAAAGCCCGCGCGGCGCACCGTCCAGATGCAGGTGGTCGCGGTGGGCTTCGTTGTAGTCCGGCGTCAGCACCGTCGAAAAGACCTGACAGGCACCGTCGCGCAGCCGCTTCAGGAACACCGCCCCCTCGCCGCCCTGCGGCCCCGTCCCGCTCCAGTCCGCCTCGACCGACACGGTCTTTCCATCGGTCAGGGTGACCGAAGCCACGTCCAGGGCATTGGCCCGCGCATGTTCGCTGGGCCGGTCGGCGACGTCGGTCGAGCCGTAGATCCGGCGGCAGGAATAGGTCCCGAAATTGTTTACCGCGGCGACCTTCGAGCCATAGACCGCCTCGGCCGCGGGCTGCAGCACCTGCCGGTCCCAGATCACGTAACGCACGGCCAGCGGGCACTGCATCGTCAGACCGCCCGGCTTCAGCGGCGTGACGGCACCGCCGGTGATGGTCACCGCGCCCCGCACCTGGCAGAAGCCGCCGTCGTCGCGATCCTCGGCCCGCCGCACCTCGACGCCCGCATCGCGCAGGGTCTGCATACAGGCCTCGGTGGCCCCGGCGACCTGCTCCGGCGCGGCCCCGGCCGGCACCTCGAAATCGCCGACCTTGGCCGCCGTGGCCTGGCCGACCGGTCGGTTCAGATCCAGCGGCTTCCAGAACAGATCCTGCGGCGGGGCGAAGGCGTTCAGCAGGGCGAAGGCCGCGCACACGCCCAGCATCGCCTCCCACATCAGGTTCCAGAAGTCGGCGAAATCGCGTTTCATACGCGGGCACAATGGACGGGCGGGCAGCCGGTAACAATCGCGCGTCTGCGCTTTGCCGACCTTTTCCCTCGACGCCCCCCTCGAACTGCCCGACCGTATCGCCCGAACACGGAGGATCCCGCATGGGCAAGGCCAAGGATTACGACAAGGCGCTGGAGGCGCTGCAGATCGAGCTGGTCGACACCCAGCACTGGGCCATCGAACAGGGGCTGAAGGTCGTGGTGCTGTTCGAGGGCCGCGACACCGCCGGCAAGGACGGGGCGATCAAGCGGATCGTCGAATACGCCTCGCCGCGCCAGACCCGCATCGTCGCCCTGCCCAAGCCGACCGAGCGGGAACTGACCCAGTGGTATTTCCAGCGCTACGTCTCCCACCTGCCGGCGGCAGGCGAGCTCGTCCTATTCAACCGGTCCTGGTACAACCGGGCCGGGGTCGAGCCGGTCATGGGCTTCTGCACCCCCGAACAGCACGAACATTTTCTCGACGACGTGCCCCGGTTCGAGCGGTCGCTGACCGGGTCGGGCATCATCCTGATCAAGCTGTGGCTCGACATCTCGAAAGAGGAACAGGCCCGGCGGCTGGAGGAGCGGCGGGAAGACCCGCTGAAGAAGTTCAAGGTCTCCTCGCTCGACGCCGAGGCCCAGATCCGCTGGGACGCCTACAGCGCCGCCCGCAACCGCATGCTGGCCGAATGCCACCACCGCGACGCGCCCTGGACCGTCATCGCCACCGACGACAAGAAGACCGCCCGACTGAACATCGTGCGCCACATCCTGCGCCGGCTGGACCGGCCGGGCGCGAAGGTCGGCCACGTCGATCCGCGCGTGGTCTTCGACGCCAGCCGGGCGAAGGGCAAGCTGAACCCGTGACCAACCTCCCTCTCCCTATGGGAGAGGGAAAGTCCCTATATTGCTCCCGATGACCCTGGAGACCCCTGCCCCCGATTCCCTGCCGCTCGTCGCCGCCGACCTGATCCGCGACGAGGCCCGGCGCGCGCCCGACAAGCCCGGCGTCTATCGCATGTACGGCGAGGACGGGACCTGCCTGTATGTCGGCAAGGCGCGCTCCATCAAGAAACGCATCCTGCAGTACGCCCAGGGGCGGTTCCACACCCAGCGCATCGGGCTGATGGTGTCGCTGACCCGGTCGATGGAGCTGGTGGTCACCGCCTCCGAGACCGAGGCCCTGCTGCTGGAATCCAACTTCATCAAGAAGCTGAAGCCGCGCTTCAACGTGGTGCTGCGCGACGACAAGTCCTTCGCCGAACTGATGATCCGCAAGGACCACCGCGCGCCCCAGGTGCGCAAGCACCGGGGGTCGCACACCACGCCGGGCGACTATTTCGGCCCCTTCGCCTCGACCTGGGCGGTGAACCGGACGCTGAACACATTGCAGAAGGCCTTCCTGCTGCGGTCCTGTTCCGACAGCGTCTACGAGACCCGCACCCGGCCCTGCATGCTGCACCAGATCAAGCGCTGCTCGGCCCCCTGCACCGGTTTGATCTCGCTCGAGGACTACGGCGACCTGGTCGAGGAGGCGTCGCAGTTCCTCAAGGGCAAGTCCCGCGCGGTGATCGGCCGCCTGTCCGGCGAGATGACCGCCGCCGCCGAGGCCATGGATTTCGAACAGGCCGCCCGGGTGCGCGACCGCATCCGAGCCCTGTCGGCCATCGCCATGGAGAACTCCGTCAGCGCCGACAGCGTCGCCGAAGCCGACGTCTTCGCCCTGTTCAGCGAGGGCGGCCAGGCCTGTGTCCAGGTCTTCTTCTACCGCGCCGGCCAGAACTGGGGCGGCCGGGCCTATTTCCCGCGCGTCGACCGGTCCGACACCGATCCGGAGATTCTGGCCGCCTTCCTGGGCCAGTTCTACGAGGACAAACCGATCCCGCGCCTGGTCCTGTCCAACGTCCGCCCGCACGAGCTGGAGCTGCTGGAGGAGGCCTTTTCCATGAAGGCCGAGCGGAAGGTCGAAATCGCCCGGCCCCTGCGCGGCGACAAGCTGGCCCTGGTCGACCACGCCCACACCAATGCCCGTGAGGCCCTGGGCCGCAAGATGGCCGAGAGCTCGGCCCAGGGAAAGATCCTGACCGAGGTCTGTGAGGCCTTCGGACTGGAGGGCACGCCCGAACGGATCGAGGTCTATGACAACGCCCACATCCAGGGGACCAATGCCGTCGGCGGCATGATCGTGGCCGGGCCCGAGGGCTTCCAGAAGTCGCAGTACCGCAAGTTCAACATCCGCGGCGAGGACCTGACCCCCGGCGACGACTACGGCATGATGCGCGAGGTCATGCGCCGCCGTTTCGGCCGCCTGGTCAAGGACGAGGAGGAAGGCACCGAGGAGGTGATCCGCCCCGACCTGCTGCTGATCGACGGCGGGGCCGGCCAGCTGGCCGAGGTCCAGGCGGTGCTGGCCGACCTCGGGCTCGACGACATCCTGGCCGTCGGCGTGGCCAAGGGGCCGGACCGGGACGCGGGGATGGAGCGGTTCTTCGTGCCCGGCAAGCCGCCCTTCATGCTGCCGCTGAAGAGCCCGGCGCTTTACTACATTCAGCGCCTGCGCGACGAGGCCCACCGCTTCGCCAACGGGGCCCACCGCACCCGCCGGTCGATGGACATCAAGAAGAACCCGCTGGACGAGATCGAGGGCGTCGGACCCGGCCGCAAGAAGGCCCTCCTGCACGCCTTCGGCTCGGCCAAGGGCGTCGGCCGGGCGGCGGTGGTCGATCTGGAAAAGGTCGAGGGCATCAACCGCGCCCTGGCCGAACGGATTTATGGCTTCTTCCATCCGGCCGCGCAGCGTTAAGTTGGCGCGGCCACGCATGGGCTGATGGAGGCGCCCCGATGAGCGAGTTGTCCCAGGGTACGGTCCACCAGGTCCCGACTGATCTGGAAGCGGCGCTGCGCGCGGACGCCGCGGTGCTGGCCCTGTGGGAGCGGCTGACGCCGCTGGGGCGCAACGAGTTCATCTGCTGGGTCGAGGACGCCAAACAGGCGAAGACGCGCGAGCGCCGTGTCGGCCGGACCACCGAGGAACTGCGGGAAGGCAAGGGCCGCCCCTGCTGCTGGCCCGGCTGCATCCATCGCACCGACAAGGCCCCGAGCCGCTGGCAACAGGCGGTCCTGATCGACGGCAAGCGGAACCGGGGGTCATAAAGGGAGCGTCGCGCTGCCTCGCCGCAGGGCGCGGCGGCAGCGTCGTGATTGAGGTAGCCGCGGTTCTTTCCAGCTGCCACCCGATGGTTCAAAAGAGCAATCCGAGGGGAATTTTATGCTCACTGCAGTACTATTAATCGCGGCATTGCAGGCCAATACTCCGGATGAATTCCCAAAGAAGGCCCATGTCGTAGTGGAATGCGTCGCAGGGCCAGACGGGACGGCGTCTGGTTGTCGGGCGGTGGAAGTAAGCCATCCCGGGCAGGGCTTGGAGGGTGCAGCTCTGAGCGCCGTTCGTCATGGCCATGTTCAAGAACGGAATGGCGTCCCTGATGGACAGACATTCCGGGTCCGGATTGCTTTTCGCATGGCTGGAGAAGGGGATAATTTGGGCCCGCCACAATCGAGCGGCGACCGAGCCAGAAATAGCTCAACTGACTAATGTCCGCTGCCCACCCAGACGCTCGGCAAGGCTCCTAAGCGGTGCCTCTATGAAGCGGCCACCCGAAGGCCGTTCTACCATTCCACGACGTCGAGCCCCGGGATGTCGCGGAAATCCGCTCCGTTCAGGGTCACCAGGCTGAAGCTCCTAGACATCGCCTGGGCCGCGATCATGCGGTCGATGATCTTGCGGCGCGAGAAGCCCGCGGACTGGATGATCGCGCGATACGCGTCGGCGGCATCGTCATCGAATGGGAACACCGGCAGACTCTGCAGAAGCGTATCCAGCCTGGCGCGCTTACGCTCCGCGTCCGCCGGATCCCGATGTGAACCGCCTTCCAGCTCGACCCGGGTCAGGACGGACAGGGCGACCTCGCCCTGCAGCGACAGGACCCGATCCTGAACCTCAACAACATCGTCGCGAAGCCCGATAGCCACGTTGGTGTCGAGCAGAAAGCGAGTCAAAGCCCGGGCCGTTCAGGGAACTCGATCGGCACACGGCTCTCGACGTCGCTTGGTTTGGGAAGGCTGCGAAGCCTGGCCACCATCTCGGCGACCGACGGCCGTTTGGGTCGAATGGTTGTGACTTCGCCGATCCGCTCGATCTCGAGCTCCACATCGGTGCCATAGGCGAAGCCCTTGGGCAGGCGTACGGCTTCGCTGTTTCCGCTTCGGAATGCCTTCGTCGTCAAGATCGTCATGACCACTCCTCGTACTCACAGGTATATACCTGTTGGCGCGAACAATCAAAAATCCTAGAACCACCCCATGCCAGACTCGTCCACCGACCCCCTGATCGCCGGCTACCACCGCTTCCGCGCCGACCACTGGCCCGCCGCCAAGGCGGAGTACGAGGCCCTGGCCGCCGATGGCCAGACGCCGCACACCCTGATCGTGGCCTGTTCCGACAGCCGCGCCGATCCGGCCCTGATCTTCGACGCCGCCCCGGGCCAGCTGTTCGTGGTGCGCAACGTCGCCAACCTGGTCCCGCCCTATGAGCCGGACGGCCAGCTGCACGGGGTCTCGGCGGCGCTGGAGTTCGGGGTCAAGGTGCTGAACGTCAGCCGCATCGTGGTCATGGGCCACGCCCACTGCGGCGGCGTCGCGGCCATGCGGGACGGCACGCCCGACAGCGTCCGCGACTTCGTCGGTCCCTGGATCGCCCAGGGCACCGCCGTCGTCCGCCGCGTCGCCGAGACGGTGGAGCCCGATGAGGTCGAACGGGCTTCGGAAGAGGCGGTGGTGCGCCTGTCGCTCGACAACCTGCGCACCTTCCCCTGGATCGCGGAGCGCGAGACGGCCGGGACGCTGGAGCTGACCGGCCTGCATTTCGGCATCGCCGAGGGTATGCTGCGTGCCCTGACCTCGGCTCCGCGCTTTGAACCGCTAAGCTAGAGGCGCGTTCGCCTCTCATCGCCGTCCCGGACCCTTGAATGACCCACACTCCCCACGCCAACCCCATCCCCAACATCCTGACCGGCCTGCGGCTGGTGGCCGGGGTGGTGATGTTCCTGATCCTGGCGGGGGCGACCGGCGGCGTGCCGATCCTGTCGGCCTATCTGAGCCCCGAGGACCAGTTCGGTCTGTACCGCGCGGCCTTCTACATCTTCGTCGTCGCCGCCTCGACCGACTGGGTCGACGGCTATCTGGCGCGGCGCTGGAAGTCCGAGACGCGCTGGGGCGCCATCCTGGACCCCATAGCCGACAAGATCCTGGTCACCGGGGCCATCCTGGGCGTGCTGACCTCGGGATCGGTTCCCCAGATCGCCATCCCCTGCGGTCTGATCCTGTTCCGCGAATTCGCCGTCTCGGCCCTGCGCGAGACCATCGCCGGCCGGATCACGCTGGAGGTCACCACCCTGGCCAAGTGGAAGACCACGGTCCAGCTGGTCGCCCTGGGGGCCCAGCTGTTCGCGCGCAACTGGGACGGCTTCGGCCTCGACTTCGAATGGCTGCCGGCCTTCCAGCTGTTCGCCGACAGCCTGATCTGGTTCGCCGCCATCGCCACCGTCTGGACCGGCTGGCAGTATTTCGACACGGCGCGCCGGTCGCTGAAGGAAGCGGATTAGGAGCCAGCCTTGGCTGCCCTTCCCCCATTCTTCATGGGGGAAAGCGGCCCGTCGATCGCGCAGCGATCCAGGGCCGATGGGGGGAGTCTTTCTTGGCTTAGCAGGCCATGATCAAGTTCCCCCATCCGTCCTGTTCTCGCTCCGCTCGAAGACGGACGGCTTTCCCCCGCAAAGCGCGGGGGAAGGGCTTCTGGTCAGGCTGGTGCTATCCCAGCCCCTTCGCCAGCACCACGAACTCCAGATCCTGCCGCCTCGGCAGGCCGGCGCGCTCGTCGCTGAGCGGAAACGGCTCGGTCTCGCCGGTCAAGGCGTAGCCGCGGCGTTCGTACCAGGCGATCAGCTCGGGGCGCTGGCGGATGACGGTCATGCGCAGGGTGCGCGCGCCGAAGCGGGTCACGGCCTCGGCCTCCGCCGCCGCGATCATGAACCGGCCCAGGCCGCCCGCCTGCCGCTCCGGCTCGACCGAAAGCAGGCCCAGATAAGCCGTGCCGTCGCCCTCATCGACCAGCTGCAGACAGGCGACCAGGGTGCCGACGTCCTCCGCCAGCAACATGATCCGGGCGGGATCGGTCAGGATCTCGGTCAGCTCTTCGACGTCGGTCCGCTGACCGTCCAGCAGGTCGGCCTCATTGGTCCAGCCCAGTTTGGCCGTCTCGCCGCGATAGGCCCGCTCGATCAGAGGGTGCAGGGCCGGCAGGTCGTCGAGGGTGGCGGCCCGGGTGGTCAGTCCGCTCAACGCGCGCCCAGCTCCTCGACCAGACGGCCCATGTCATAGACGTCGCGCAGGGCCACGGTCACGGCGCCGGTGGTCACGATCACGCTGCGGTTGACGGTGCGGTCATAGCCATAGGCGTTCCTCTGGGTCAGGACGGTGGAGTCGAAATTGGCCCCCACGATCTCGCCCGCCGCCGTCACCACCGGCGAGCCGGACGAACCGCCGATGGTGTCCGACGACACCGTCATGTTCATCACAGCGTCGGCGTCGATCCGGTCCTTGGCCGCCAGCAGTTTCGGCGCGACGTCGAACGGCGCGGCCCCCGTCGCCCGGTCCCACAGGCCGGCGAAGGTGGTGAAGGGCCCGAAGCGCTGGCCCGGCACGTCCGAGCCCTCGATCAGCCCATAGGTCAGGCGCAGGGTGCCGGTCGCATCGGGATAGACGCTGTCGGTGTAGGTCAGGAACCGGGCCGTCGCCAGCCGCTCGGAGGCCTGGTCGGTCGGGGCCTGGACCCGGGTCTCCCAGTCGCTGCGGATGGCGCGGGTCTCGTCCTGGATCGACAGCAGGTACTGGATCATCGGATCGTCCGAGGCCTCGACGGCGGCCAGGCCACCTTCCCACAGGGCGCGCCGCACCGCCGGATCGCCCAGTTTGGTGCCGGCGACCAGACGGGCGGACAGCTGTTCGGGCGACTCCTGGCCCAGCAGGCCGCGCACGGCCGGATGGTCGACGGTCAGCCATTCGCGCGTCTTGGACAGCCACCACTCCATCCGCACCTGCTCCAGCGCCGGATAGGTCGGCCGCTCGGCGAACAGGGCCGACTGCAGCGACGCCAGGCGGGCATCGCCGTATTCCGGCAGGCGCTCGGCCGACGGCTTGGCCCGTTCCTGCGCCCCGCGCACGAGGGCCCGGGCCCAGCCGAACAGCTGCGACCCGCCGGCCACCGGCGTCGTGCCCATGCCGGTTCCGCCTTCCAGCAGGGCCATGGTGGGATAGAGCTCGCGCGCGATCGGCTGGACGGCGGACAGCGCCGCCCAGGGGTTACCCGCCCCCACTAGATCCATCCCGCCGTCCCGGATGCCGTTGTCCATGCCCGTGGCGCGGGTCTCGAACTCATCTTCCGCCTCAGCCTTGGCGGCCATGAAGGCGGGGTCGGTCAGGGCCCGCATCCGGCCCAGGCCGCGCTTGTAGGTGTTCTCCAGCCCGACGATCGGATCCATGGCGATGAAGGCGTTCTCCTCGCTCTCCGCGCTGAAGCGGATCAGCCGGCCGCGCAGCTCGGACGCGATCAGCTGGTCCATCGGCAGGACCACGTCGCGCACCGTGGCCAGCTGGTCCATCGTCAGCAGCCGCTGGGTCGCGCCGGGCGAACCGGCCACGAACACCGGAGTGCCCTCGACCGGCTTGTCCGCCTTCCAGACGAAATGGGTCGGCGTCTCGGCGGGGGCGTCGTTCTCATAGAGGCGGATGAAGGCCGCATCGATGGCGAAGCGCGGGAAGCTGAAATTGTCCAGATCGCCGCCGAACGTCGCGGCGCGATCCTCGGGCGCGAAGGCCAGGCGGACGTCGGTGTATTTCTTGTAGGTATACAGCTTGAACTGGCCGCCCCGGTAAAGGGTCACGACCTGGCAGCGCTTGTCGGTGGCGTCGCCGCAGGCCTCCTGCTCGATCCGGCCGATCTCGGCGTCCCGGGCCCGGGTGAAGGCCTGGCCGGTCAGGCCCGCGCCGACCGCCTGCACCCGCTCGGTCACGTCGCTGATGTCGGTCAGGACCTCGGCCGTGCCGCCGGGACATTTCGTCTCCTCCTCGCGAGTGCGGGGGGTGAAGCCGGTCTCGGCATAGTTGACCGCCTGGGTCGACAGATCGGCCACGCAGGTGGCGACGCAGTGGTTGTTGGTCATGACCAGGCCGGCGTCCGAGACGATCCCCGCCGAACACCCGCCGAACTTGACCGAGCTCAGCCGCACCCGGTCCAGCCAGGCCTGGTCGATACTGGTGCCGAGGGTCGCATTGGCCCGGGCGATGGGGAAGTTGTCGAACGTCCACATCCCCTCCTCGGCCCGCGCCCCGGTGGCGGCGACGGTCAGGGCGGTGGTGACGGCGAGGATCAGGCGCATGAGGGACTCCGAGTTATTCGGAGGGCAAGGGAAGGCAGCAAGGAGGCCTCGTCAAGCATGACTGCTGCCTTGTCATCCCGGACGAAGCGAAGCGGAGATCCGGGACGAAGCGCGCTCCATTCCCGCTTCGCCCGGACAGACCGTCAGGGCTGATCCGGGCGACGGCTCAGCACAAACCCGCCATACAGATCGAGCCACCGCGGATTGTCCGTCTCGACCAAGGCGAACTTCCAAGGCCGCCGCCAACGCTTGATCCGCTTCTCCCGAAGGATCGCCTGATCGACGTACTGATGACGCTCGTACCAGACCAGCTGATAGATGCCACGCTCGCGGGTATAGCCGTCGAACTCGCCCTGCCTGTGCTCATCCACGCGTCGGATGAGATCGTTGGTCATGCCGACGTACAGCCAGCCGCAGGGGCCGTCAGCCAGGATGTACACCCAGTAATCGTGCGCGCGCATGACCGGCTCCCGGACAATCGCTGCGCGATTTCCGGGAGAACGTCAATACGTGAGAAGGGCGTCCCGGATAGCCGCTTCGCGGCTTCCGGGATGACAAGCGTGGTCTCTACTCCACGCCCAGCTCTTCCAGGAGGCGCGGCTGGTCGTAGACGTTGCGCAGGGCCTCGGTGATGGCGGCGGTCGAGACGCTCACCGTGCGGTTCAGCGCCTCGTCATAGCCGAAGGCCCCGCCCAGGGAATGGATGTTGCCGTCGAAGGCGGCGCCGATGACCTCGCCGGCGGCGTTGATCACGGGCGAGCCCGAGTTGCCGCCGATGATGTCGTTGGTGGAGACGAAGTCGTAGACGATCTCCTTGTTCACCCGGGCCTCGTTCTCGGCGAACTTCTCGGCCAGGACGAAGGGCTGGGCCCCCGTCGCCCGCTCATAGAGGCCGCCCATGTCGGTGAAGGCGGGGACCTCCGTCCCGCGATAGGTCCAGCCCTGGACCGCCCCGTAGGACAGGCGCAGGCTGAAGGTCGCGTCGGGGTACTGGTTCGGTCCCAGGACCGCGAACCGGGCCTGGGCCACCTTTTCCGCCGCCCGCGCGGTCGGGCCGGACACGGCCGATTCCCAGCCGGCCCGGAGGGCCTGGGCCGCCTCGTCGTTGTTCAGCACCAGTTCGATCAGCGGATCGCCCGACGCCGCCAGCTGTTCCGGCGTCATGGCCAGCAGTTCGGCCCGGCGCGCCGGATCGGCCAGGCCCGTGCCGGACACGAGGCGGGCGGCCAGGGCCTCGGGGCTCTCGCGGCCCAGCAGACGCTGCACATCGGCATTGTCCACGGTCAGGTATTCGCGCGTCTTGGTCAGCCAGAAGGTCAGATAGACCTGTTCCAGCCCCGGGGTGATCGGGGTCTCGGCCGACAGGCGGCGGCCCAGGGCGGCGATGTCGGCGTCGCTGTTGCCCGGACGGCGCTCGGCCACCGGCTTGGCGCGTTCCTTGGACGCCCGGACGATCGCCTTGGCGTACTGATACAGATTGGAGCCCTGACCGGCCGAAGCCTCCAACTGGCGGTAGGGCAGGAAGGTCGCGCCGGCCTGGGCCTGGATGCGCTCGAGGTCGGTCCAGGGATCGCCGATGCGTTCGACCAAGGCGGGATCGGCGGCGACGCCGGCGCGGATGCGGGCCTCCTCGTCGCGTTTCACCTGCAGGAAGGCGGGGTCCAGCAGCGCCTGCTGCTGGCCGAAGGTGGCCTTGAAGCTGTTTTCCAGGCCGAACAGCGGATCGACCGCGACCCGGGCCGTCTCCTCGTCGGTGAAGGACCACTGGGTCAGGCGTCCGCGCAGTTCCGACCACTGGATCAGCGACAGCGGCTGGACCTGATCGCGCAACCGCTCCAGCTGGCTGATCGTCAGCAGGCGCGAGGTCGAGCCGGGGTTGCCGGCCACGAACACGGGCTCGCCCACCTTCGGTGCCTCGGCGTTCCAGGTCAGGTGGTTGGGGGTCTCGACCGGCCGGCCGTCCTCGTAGATCCGCAGGAAGCCCATATCCAGGGCATAGCGGGGGAAGTTGAAATTGTCGGGGTCACCGCCGAAGAAGGCCGCCTGGAACTCGGGCGCGAAGGCCAGCCGGACGTCCTCGTATTTTTGGAACTTGTACAGCTTGTACTGACCGCCGCGGTAGAAGCTGATGACCTGGCAGGTCAGTTTGACGTCGTCGCCGCAGACCTCGGTCTGGATGGCCTGGGTCTCGGCCGAGCGCGCCTGGACGAAGGCCGCGCCTTCCAGCCCCGTGCCGGAGGCCAGGACCCGGTCGGTCACGTCGGTGATGTCGGTCAGGATCTCGGCCGTCTGGCCCGGGCACTGTTTCTCGTCCTCGCGCGTGGCGGGCATCCAGCCGGTCTTCACATAGTCGTTCTGGGCGTCCGACAGGTCCTGGACGCAGCTGACCACGCAGTGGTGGTTGGTCAGGACCAGGCCCTGGCCCGAAACCAGCGAGGCCGAGCAGCCCTGGATCCGCACGGCGGCGTTCTGCACCCGGTCCAGCCAGGCCTGATCGATGTTGGTGCCGTAACGGGCGTTCACCGCCGCGATCGGAAAGGCGTCGAAGGTCCACATGCCTTCGTCGGCGCGGGCGGTGGTGGTCGAAACGCCGAGGGTCGCCAGGGCGAGGGCGAGCCCCGAGGTCGCGGTGCCGAGGATGCGCAGGCTCATGGATCGTCTCCCGTTCGCCGATGGGCTCGGCGGAATTGTTGGCTGCTGTCTAGCTAGGCCCGGCGAACGACGGGCCGCAAGCCCCCCGACGTCGGGGCGGACCGCCTTACCTCGATTTAACTTGGTGCCAACCCTTTGCGGCCTCACATATCGTCGCAAGTCAGGGACGATTCAGACACAATGTCGCTCGCGCTTTCCACGCTGCTCTTCGAGTGGCGCCGCTATATGGCGGCCGTCATGGCCCTGGCCCTGTCCGGCCTGCTGGTCCTGGCCATGACCGGTGTCTTCATCGGCATCGGCAAGGGATTCACCGCGACCATCGAGCGCTCCAGCGCCGACATCATCGTCATGCAGCCCGGAGCCAAGTCGCTGATGGGCGGCCCCTCGGGCGTGCCGCGCCGGTTCATTCCCCTGGTCTACAACAACCCCCAGGTGGTGGAGGTCCAGCCCCTCGATGGGGCGGGCGGCAGTTTCCAGTCGATCAAGAACGTGGACCCCACCCTGTCGCAGGCGGACCGGGCCAAACAGGGCGCGCCGCGGCAGGAGTTCGTCCAGGCCTCGATCATCGACACCACCCCGGGCGCCGTGACCATTCCGACCGACTATTCGCGCGAACTGGTCGACGCCCTGCGCCAGCCCTACACCGTCGCCATCGACGAGACGGCCGTGACCAAGCTGGGCGTCAAACTGGGCGAAAAGGCCCTGTACAACGGCCAGACGGTGACCGTCGTCGGGATCACGCGCGGCTATCCCAACATGATGCAGTCGACCGTGATCATGTCGCGCGACACCCTGCGGATGGTGGGCCAGGCCGATACCGGCCCGCGCGTCGGCCCCCTGATGGTCAAGCTGCGCGATCCCGCCCAGGCCGAGCGGGTCGCCGCCGAGCTGAACGCCACCGGCAACGACCAGTGGAAGGCCTGGACGCGTCAGGAACTGGCCGACGCGAACCAGATGGCCATGTTCGAAGAAGGCATCCTGGTGATCATCATCGGCGGCTGCGTCGTGCTGGGCACCATCATCGGCATCGCCATCACCTGGCAGACGCTGCGCGGGGCCATCATGGCCAATATCAAGGAGTTCGCCTCGCTGCGAGCCCTGGGCGTCGGCATGGGCTCGCTGAACCGGATCGTCATGGAGCTGAGCTTCTGGGTCGGCTGCGTCGGCGTGCTGGCCGCCATCCTTCTGACCCTGGCGGTGCAGTGGCTGGCCATGACGGGGGCGGTCATCATCGCCCTGCCGCCCCTGCTGCTGATCATCGTCGGCGGCGGTCTGATCATCATCGCCATGCTGTCGGGCCTGCTGTCCCTCGGCATCCTCAAGAACAGCCAGCCTGCGGACCTTCTGCGATGAGCCCGCACACCACCGTCCACGGCAAGCACGGCGACTTCGCCATCGAGGCCAAGGGCATCCGCAAGCGGTTCAAGTCGGGCAAGGCCTTCGTCGAGGTGCTGAAAGGCGTCGATTTCGACGCACGCCACGGCGACCTGACCATGGTCATGGGCCCGTCCGGCTCCGGCAAATCGACCCTGATCGCCGCCCTGTCCGGCCTGCTGCGTCCCGAAGAGGGCCGCGTCGACACCCTCGACGTCGACGACCTGTGGAAGCTGTCCGCCGGCAAGATCGACAAGTTCCGCCTGGATCACTGCGGCTTCATCTTCCAGGGCTTCAACCTGTTCCCCGCCCTGTCGGCCCTGCAGCAGGTCGAGGTGGTGCTGAAGTTCCAGGGCCTGACCCCCGCCCAGGCCAGGAAGCGCGCCACCCTGGCCCTGGAAGAGGTCGGCCTGGGCAAGCGCCTGCACCAGCGCCCCGCCTCCCTGTCCGGCGGCGAGAAGCAGCGCGTCGCCATCGCCCGGGCCCTGGCCAAGGACCCCCAGATCCTGTTCGCCGACGAGCCGACCTCGGCCCTGGACGGCGAGAACGGCCAGGTCGTCATCCGCCTGCTGCGCCGGGCCGCGACCGAACACGGCGCGGCCGTGATCTGCGTCACCCACGACCCCCGCCTGGAGGAATGGGCCGACCGGGTCGTCAAGATCGAGGACGGCGTCATCATCAGCGACGAGCGCCGCACGCCCAATCCGAACGCCACCCTGGCGTCCCACTAAGACCACGCCGCAAGGACCCCGCCCATGCCCGCCTTCCTGAAGAACAAATGGCTCTGGATCGGCATCCTGCTGATCATCGTGATCGTCGTGGGCTTCACCATGATGCAGGGTGCCGACAAGGCCAAGAAGGCGGAAGCCGCCGAGGCGGAGGCCAACAAGGTCGAGAGCCCCTATGCGGCCATCGCCAACGGCAAGGTCGACATCGAGGGGGGCATCATCCAGATCGCGGCCCGCCGCGGGGGCATCGTGCGCGAAGTGCTGGTCCAGGAGGGCGACACCGTCGTCGCCGGCCAGATCCTGGCGCGCCAGGAGGACGACGAGCCGCGCCTGGCGCTGCAGACGGCGGCCGCCGACCTCGCCGCCGCCCAGAGCCAGCTGAACCTGATCCAGGTCAACATCCGCACCGCCCAGCGCGAGCTGGAACGGCTGCAGGCCCTGGTCGCCACCAACTTCGTCGCCGCCCAGCGCGTCGATCAGGCCCGCGACGCCGTCTCCACCGCCCAGGCCCAGCTGGGGGCCCAGCAGGCCGCCGTCCAGACCGCCCGGGCCCGCCGCGACCAGGCCGCCTACAACGTCGAACTGACGGTGATCCGCTCGCCCGCCGACGGCCGCATCGTCCGCCGCTATGCCAACCCGGGCGCGGGCGCCTCGACCCTGAACGTGTCCAATATGTTCGATCTGGAGCCGGTGGCCCCGCGCATCGCCCGCGCCGAGATCGTCGAAAGCGACATCCCCAACGTGGTGACCGGCCAGGCCGTCGAGATCACCCCGGAAGGCGATCCCTCCAAGGTCTACGTCGGCACCGTGCTGCGCCGCGCGGCCGTGTTCGGCGCCCGCAAGCTGGCCTCGGACGATCCCTCGCAGCGCTCCGACGAGCGGGTCGTCGAGGTGGTCGTGACGGCCGGCGACGCGCCGCTGCTGATCGGCCAGCGGGTGCTGGTCAAGTTCATGAAACCGGGCCAGACCGCCGGCGCGCCGCGCACCGCCGCCGTCGGCGTTCCGGCCGACCGCTCGATGCAGGCCCCGCCCGCCCGCGCCGCCAACTGATCGTCGGCCCGAGCCCCGACAGCAAAAAGCCCCGGCGGATCGCCGGGGCTTTTTCGTCTCAGCTCTTCTTGCCGAAGCGGAAGGGCTCGAAGTTCGACGGATGGCTGACCACCCGGTCATCCGGCCGGGGGGCCTTGGTGTTGACCAGCATCCCGCCCCACAGGGCAAAGGACATCATGGCGTGTTGAAGGTTCTTGTCACGGTCGTTCATGTGGCGTCTCCTTTCGCTGAACGATGAAAAGAGACGCGTCGTGCTTGCAGGGGTTTGCACCCTCTTAGTCGTTTCGCGTCGAGGACACCTTCGCACATCGCGCGATATTTGCAAGTTTTTAGTCCGGTGCCGGAGCATATTTCGTAAACATGTCGCTGAATGCCGCACCCCTGCCCCGTCCGATTGCGACCCCCTGTATCCAGGTCTGCGTCATCGACGGCGCCTCCGGCCTGTGTCTCGGCTGCTACCGGACCCTGGCGGAGATCGCCGAGTGGAGCCGTATGGAGGCGGCTCAGCGAACTGAAATCATGAGCGAACTTCCGGAACGCCGCCTGCGCGTCGATCCGGCGCTGAGGGGCGACTGAGGCGTAAACCTTTCGTCAGCCATCTCGATTCACCGCATCCCAAGGTCGAGCGCGCAGAGTGGACGCTGCCGCATCCGCGGCCTCGCTGTTTGGGTCTGTGCTGGTGCGTTTCGAACTGAAATCGGTCTTCGTCATGGGAACGGCGACGCTGTCGTCGCTCGCCGTGGCCGGGATGCTCAGCCATCAGACGCCCCGCGTCGCCGAGGCCGCCACCCCGGCGGTCGCGCCCGCCGCCGCCCCCATCGCGGGCCAGACCGCGCAGATCGCCAAGAGCGCCGACGGTCATTTCTGGGCCGAGGCCGACATCGACAACCGGGCGGTCCGGGTTCTGGTCGATACCGGGGCCAGCGTCGTCGCCCTGACCCGGGTCGATGCCCAGCGACTGGGCCTCGACCTGACGCCCGCCGACTTCACCGTCACCGTCCAGACGGCGTCCGGCCCGGTCCGGGCCGCTCCCGTCGAGCTGGATCACGTCGCCGTGGCCGGGGCGCGGGTGGAGAAGGTGCAGGCCCTGGTGGTCGAGAAGGGCCTGCCCCACTCCCTGCTGGGGATGAGCTATCTGGGGCGGCTGTCCGCTTTCGAAGCCCGCCCCACCGGTTTGACCCTGCGCCCCTGATCGCGGCGTCTAGAAGCGGTAGTTCAGGCCCAGCTGCACGACCGGCAGGACGTCGTAGTCGTTGGCGTCCTCCTGGATCTGCGCTTCTTCCTCGGCCAGCCGCTGCTGGAAGGTCGGATCGTTGGAGAGCGTGCCCCCGCTCGCGTTCAGGTCCACCTGAGGCTCATCGCCGAAGGCCGCGCCGGCCAGGAGCCGGAAGCCCCAGCGCCCGGCCGTGGTGAAGGTGTTGTCGAACCCGATCCCGACGAACGGCGCCGTGCTTTCCAGCTCGATCGTGCCGGTCAGATTGCCGATCTGCGCGGGGGTGAAGGTCTGGCTGCCGATCTGGGTGTCGCCGGTGGGCGTCGCGTCCAGGTTCACGCTCCGGTCGCCGAAGAAGGCCCCGGCCGAGACGAACAGGGCATTGCCGGTCGGGTGCAGGTCGATGAAGGCCCCCGGCGAGTTGAACTCCAGCTCGGCGCTGTAGTCGACGTCGTCATAGGTGTCGTCGCGGTCGTAGCGCAGCATGTCGTAGGAGCCGCGCAGGACCACGGTGTCGGTCAGGGCGAACTGGGCCTGGACCCCTGCGCCGGGCGTGCCCACCTGGGCCCCCACGGCGAAGCGTCCGTCCTGGGCCTGGGCCGTCGAGGCCAAGGCGAGGGCGGCGGAGGATACCGCGAGGGCGGCGAAGGCGTGGCGGGTCATGGCGGGCTCCATCAGGGTTAACCCACCCCTGCACCCCAGGCGTTACCGGGGCTTTATCGCCAAGCTTGGAAAGCGCTCACAGGGCGTTGATCATCACCGAAAGGGCCGTCACCAGCAGATAGACGGCGAAGGCCCGGCGCAGCACGGTGCGGTCCAGACGGTGCGCCAGTCGCGCGCCGAAGGGGGCCACCAGGGTGGTCAGGATCCCCATCACCACCGCCGCCGGAACATTGACATAGCCCAGGCTCAGCGGCGGCCGTCCGTCGGCGCTCCAGCCGAAGGCCACGAACCCGACCGCCGCCGCCGCCCCGATGGCGATGCCGAAGCCCGAAGCCGTCGCCACCGCCTGATGGATCGGCCGGCCGCACAGGGTCATCAGCATGCCCCCGAAACTGCCGCCCCCGACGCCCATCATGGCCGACAACAGGCCGATCAGCCCTCCGGTCCAGCGTCGCGTCGCCCCGGTCGGCAGGTCCGGCCGCAGGGTGATCCGCTCGGGCAGCAGCCCCATCTGGGCCGCGATCACGACCAGACAGACGCCATAGACGATGGCCAGCCCCTCCATCGAGGTCACACCGGCCACCGCCGCCCCGACCAGGGCCCCGGCCCCGACCCAGGGGGTCCAGGTCCGCAGCACCTCTTCGTCCACCGCCCCGTGGGCCCGGTGCGCCCCGAGCGACCGCCAGGAGGTGGCCACGATGGTCAGCAGTGAGGTGCCGATGGCGACGTGCAGATTGCTCTCCCCGCCCAGCCCCAGGACCGAGAAGGCATAGAACAGGGCCGGCACCAGCACGGTCCCGCCCCCGACCCCGAACAGGCCGGCGATCAGCCCGCCGACCAGCCCGGCCGCGAGCACGGCGACGGCCAGCAGCGCCAGCTCGTTGAGCGGCAGACCGGTCAAGCCCTCACGCCGCTTCGCCCAGCCGCTCGCGTCGGGCCTCGGCCTCGCGCACCGCCTCGACGGCCCGGTCGACGACCTCCAGCCCCGCGCCGGGCCGGATCGCCTC
The DNA here is from genome assembly GCF_002002865.1 of Brevundimonas sp. LM2. Lineage (NCBI taxonomy): Bacteria > Pseudomonadati > Pseudomonadota > Alphaproteobacteria > Caulobacterales > Caulobacteraceae > Brevundimonas > Brevundimonas sp. LM2. The sequence goes on from NZ_CP019508.1 coordinate 2,926,621, forward strand.
GACGGTCAGGATGCGGCGGAAGGCGCGGGCGCCGGGGCGGCCGTGCATCAGCCCCAGCATGTGTCGGGTCATGGCGTGCAGGCCCCAGCCCTCGGCCAGGCGGGCGGCCAGATAGGGTTTGTAGCGCTCGATCGCGGTGAAGGGATCGACGTCCCCGCCCGCCGCGCCGAACAGCCGCCGGTCGACCTGACCCAGGAGGGCGGGTTCGTGATAGGCGGCCCGGCCCAGCATGACGCCGTCCAGGAACACGCCGTCGGCCTCCTCCAGATGGGCCTCGGCCGCGTCCAGCGAGGCGATGCCGCCGTTGATGCAGATCGTCAGATGCGGCCGCTCGCGCTTCAGCCGGCGCACCAGGGCATAGTCCAGCGGCGGCACGTCGCGGTTCTCCTTGGGCGACAGGCCGCTGAGCCAGGCCTTGCGGGCATGGATGATGAAGGCGGTGACACCGACGGCGGCGGAGGCATCGACGGTGGCGAACAGGCTGACCACCGGGTCCTGGTCGTCGACGCCGATCCGGCATTTGACCGTGGCGGGCACATCGACGGCCCCGGCGATGGCGGCCATGCAGTCGGCGACGAGCTCCGGCTCCCTCATCAGACAGGCCCCGAAGCGGCCCGACTGGACCCGGTCGGACGGGCAGCCGACGTTCAGGTTGATCTCGTCATAGCCCATGGCCGCCCCGATCCGCGCCGCCTCGGCCAGCTGGTCCGGGTCCGATCCGCCCAGCTGCAGCGCCACCGGATGCTCGACCGCATCGAAGCCCAGCAGCCGCTCCCGGTCGCCGTGCAGCACCGCCGGGGCGGTGACCATCTCGGTATAGAGCAGGGCCCGGCCGCTCAGGGCGCGGTGGAAGGCCCGACAGTGCCGGTCGGTCCAGTCCATCATGGGGGCCACCGACAGGCGGTGAGCGGGAACGGGGGTCATGGGCGGCTATCTGGGGGCGGGAGACGGCGAAAACAGGGTGTACTCTGTGCACTTCGTGCACTTTGCCCACCGGACGAAGGGCCCTGTAGCACATCCGGGCGTCATTCGCGGACCTGTCGGTGATCGGACCCAGGCCTTCCTCCACTGGCGGGGGAAAGGGCTTTGACGCACGCGGGCCCGCTGGCTAACCAGAACGGCGATGGCCCAGTCTCCCGATCGCTATGTCTCCACGCGCGGCGGCGCGCCCGCGACCGATTTCGTCGAGGCCTTGCTGCGCGGCATGGCCCCGGACGGCGGCCTGTATATGCCCGAGACCTGGCCGACGCTGAGCCCCGACACCTGGTCCGCCGGCCGCGGCTATGTGGCGATCGCCCAGGCCGCCATGGCCCCCTTCGTCGGCGACGCCCTGCCCGCTGGTTCGCTGGACCGGGCCCTGGCACGGCTGGTCGCCGGGTTCGCGCCCGCCGAGGTGACGCCGCTCGTCCGGCTGGAGGACGACCTCTATCTGCTGGAGCTGTTCCACGGCCCGACCGCGGCGTTCAAGGACCTGGCCATGCAACTGGCCGCCTCCCTGGCGTCCGAGGCCTTGGCCGCATCGGGCGAGACCCTGACCCTGGTCACGGCGACCAGCGGCGACACCGGGGCGGCCGCCGTCGCCGCCTTCGCCAACCAGCCCCGCATCCGCCTGATCGTGCTGCATCCGCACGAGCGGGTCTCGGCCGTGCAGCGCCGCCAGATGACGACGGTCGAGGCGGACAATGTGCTGAACCTGGCCGTCCGAGGTGATTTCGATGACTGCCAGCGTCTGGTGAAGGGGCTGCTGGCCGAAGAATCCCTGCGCGCGCAGGGCCGCTTCAGCAGCGTCAACTCAATCAACTGGGCCCGGCTGGCGGGACAGATCCCCTACTATGTCTCGGCCGTGTCGCAGCTGGCGGCCATGGGCGAGACCCGGGCCCCGGTGTTCGTCGTGCCGACCGGCAATTTCGGCGACGCCTTCGCCGGGATCGCGGCCCGCAACATGGGCCTGCCGGTCGCCGGGTTCGTGGCGGCGGTGAACGCCAACGACGCCCTGGCCCGCGCCATCAACGAGGGGGTCTATGCCCGCAAGGCCGCCGTCGAGACGGCCTCGGTCAGCATGGACGTCCAGGCCCCGTCGAATTTCGAACGGCTGGTGTTCGAGGCCTCGGGCCGCGACGCCGGGATGACCAAAGGCGTCTTCTCCGACTTCGCGAAGACCGGGTCGGTCGCCCTGCCCGCCGACCTGCTGGCCGCCTTGCGAACCGAGGTCTCGGCCGTCTCGGTCGACGAGGCCACGACCCGCGCCGAGATCGCCCACGCCCACGCCGCCTGGGGCCAGGTCGTCTGCCCCCACACCGCCGTCGCCCTGTCGGCCGCGCGCGGCCTCGATCGGTCCGCGGGGCCGGTGATCGCCCTGGCCACCGCCCACCCCGCCAAGTTCGGCCGCGACGTCGCCCCCGTCCTGGGCTTCGACCCCGACCCGCCCAAGGTCATCCGCGACCTCGGCGACCGGGCGGAGCGGTTCGAGGTGATCGGAGCGGAGGCGGAAGAGGCGCTGGCGGCGGTGCGGGGGTTTGGAGGGTAAAGCGTCTCCTCCCCGACGCGAAGCGGTGGGGAGGTGGCTCGGAGCGCAGCGGAGAGACGGAGGGGCTCTTGACGACGCAAGGTGCCGTGAGCCGGGCGCGCGTGCTTCGACGGACGCTGACGCCGCCGGAGGCTAAGCTTTGGGTGTGTCTAAGACGACGGGCGCTGGGCGGACTGAAGTTTCGCCGGCAGCACCCGGTGGGAGCGTATGTCCTCGACTTCTATTGCGCGGAGGCTCGCCTAGCGGTCGAGGTGGACGGACAGCACCACGGCGGCCCGGAGCAGTTCGAGAAGGACACAGCCCGAACGGCGTGGCTGGCAAAGCAGAATACTGCGGTGCTGCGCATCGCGGCGGAGCGGGTGCGCACTGATCTTGAAGGCGTACTGGGTTGGATCAGGATGAACGCCGAAGACCGAGTCCGCGGCTAAGAACCCCTCCACCGCTTCGCGGTCCCCCTCCCCATTCGCTAAGCGGCGAACGGGGAGGAGACGAGCCGTACCGTCTCCTCCCCGCGCCGAAGGCGGGGGGAGGTGGCTCGGAGCGCAGCGGAGAGACGGAGGGGCTCTTGCCGACGCTGGGTACGCTTGGCGACCAACCTACGCCGGTTGGCCGCCGCCGCCGGTGGCGCCGAAGATCTGACCGGTGGAGTAGCTGATCCAGGGGTCGGCGGCGGCCACGAAGAGCCCAGCGATCTCGGCCGGCTGGCCGGGGCGGCCCATCGGGCTTTGCGAGCCGAAGCTCTGCAGCTTCTCGGGGCTGGCGCCGCCCGAGACCTGCAGCGGGGTCCAGAACGGGCCGGGGGCCACGGCGTTGACGCGGATGCCCTTGGGAGCCAGCTGCTTGGCCATGGACTTGGTGAAGTTCAGCACGGCGGCCCGGGTCATCGCATAGTCGACCAGATCCTCGGACGGGTCGCTGGCCTGTTCGGACGAGGTGTTGACGATCACCGCCCCCGCCGACATCCGCTCGACCGCCGCCTTGGTCAGCCAGAAGGGCGCATAGACATTGGTCTTGATCGTGGCGTCGAAGGCCTCGCTGGTGATGTCGCCGATGGTCGGCTGGGTCTGCTGGCGCGCGGCGTTGTTGACCAGGATGTCCAGCCCGCCCAGCTCGCGCGCGGCCCGCTCGATCAGCTCGCGGCAGAAGGATTCCTCGCGCAGGTCGCCGGCGATCGAGACGCCCTTGCGGCCCTCGGCGCGGATCAGGGCGATGACCTCGTCGGCGTCGGACTGTTCGGCGGGCAGGTGGTTGATGACCACATCGGCCCCCTCGCGGGCATAAGCGATGGCGGCGGCGCGGCCGATGCCGCTGTCGCCACCGGTGATCAGGGCGCGCTTGCCGGTCAGCCGGCCGGTGCCGCGATAGCTGGTCTCGCCGTGGTCGGGGCGGGGGTTCATCTCGGACACCAGGCCGGGCCAGGGCTGACGCTGGTTGGCGAAGGGCGGCTTGGGATAGGCGGAGGCGTCGGGCGGGGTCGGGGCACCGGCCTGGGCGGCGGGGGCGGCGGTCTGGGCCCCGGCGGGGGTGGTGCTGAGGGCTGCGGCGGCGACGCCGGCGCCGGCGACGAAGGTACGGCGGGACTGGTCGGACATGGGAAGTGGCCTTGCGGTTTGGGGAGGTGTGCCCCTGCTAACCGCACCCCGCCGCCCGGGTTCCTAGCGCCAAGCTGCCCTCACAATGTCGCAGGCATCACGGTCTCATGCCTCCGCCACCAGGCCGCGCGGCGGAAAAAGGCCCCCGGATCCTTGGGCGTCACCAGCTTGGTCGGGTCGTGGAAGATGCGGTCGTGCAGCCGGGTCAGGGTGAACCGCAGGGCGGCGGCCTGGCCCAGGCGCGGCAGGGCCCGCGCCTCGGCCGGGGTCAGGGGGCGCAGGGCCTCATAGCCCCGCCGGAAGGCCGCGACCGCCCCCGGAATGGGAATGCCCGCCCCGTCGAACCCCCAGGCGCTGAGCGCTATGGCGAGGTCATAGACCAGCAGGTCGGTGCAGCCGAAATAGAAGTCGATGACGCCGGACACGGCACCGTCCTGGAACAGCACATTGTCGGGGAAATAGTCGGCGTGGATCGGCCCGCGCGGCAGATCGTCCGCCCACGGATCACCTAGGTTCGCAAGCGCCGCCTCGACGCCGTCGAGGAGGGTGCGGTCCTCGCCGGTGGCCGCCGTCTGGCAGCGGTCGGCCAGGGTGCGCCACATCGCCGGGCCGACGGGATTGAGGCGTTCGCCCGCGAACCTCGCCGCCTGCAGATGCAACCGCGCCAGCATGGTCCCGGCCGCCCCGACCTCGGCCGGAGATGGGTCGCGCAGCCACGCTCCGCCCAGCCATTCGATCACCGCCGCCGGCCGCCCGTTCAGCGTCCCGACCCAGGCCCCGTCGCGGTTCGGGACCGGTCGGGGGGCGGGAAACCCCTGCCCGGCCAGATGGTCGGTCAGGCCCAGGCAGAAGGGCAGAGACGCGGCATCGGTGCGCACTTCGAACAGCGTCAGGACGTGGCGGGCCCCTTCGGTTTCCAGCCGATAGTTGGTGTTCTCCACCCCCTCGGCGATGGGGTGGAGCGACCGGAAGGCCCCGAGGTCGTAGGCCTCGAGGAAGGCTCTCGCCTGATCGTCCGAGACCGGAGTGAAGACGGCCACTCTTTAATGATGCCCCAGCGACGCATGTCGCGCCCGCACGATGTCGGCCAGGTCGGCCAGCACGCTTTCGGTCGTCGGCCAGCGGCCCGCGCCGCGTCCCTTGCAGGCCCACACCCGCCCGTCCTCGCCATAGACCTTCAAGGCGTTGCGCTCCCCGTCCAGGGCCTGAAAGAACGGATCGTCCAGCCCGGCGTCAAGCGAAACCGAGGCCTTCAGCCCCTCCCCCTCGCGGAAACAGGCCCCGATCTGGCGCACCGGGCCGGAGACGTGGAAGGCGTCCGACAGGACGGCGCAGGGCACGTCGGCCTCGGCGGGCGTGCGGCCGAAGGCCTCGAAGGCCAGCAGCCGGACCTTGGCGGCCGAGTCGCGGCCTTCCAGGTCCGAGGACGGGTCCTCCTCGGCGAAGCCCGCGACCCGGGCGTCGGCCAAGGCGTCGGCGAAATCGGCCCCCGCCTGCAGCCGCGTCAGCATGAAGTTGACCGTCCCGTTCAGCACCGCCTCGAACCCCTTGACCGGTCCGGCCGCCTTGGCCGCGCGCAGGGTCTCGATCATCGGGGCCCCGCCACCGACCGCCGCCGAATAGGCGAGGCGCGTGCCGTGGGCGCGGGCGGCGTCGGCCAGGCCCTGCGGGTCGCGGCTGATGGCCTGTTTGTTCGCGCTGGCCACGTCGATGCCGCGCTCCAGGGCGCAGCGGATCAGGTCGTGCCCGGCCCCACCCTCCGACAGGGCTTCCAGCAGGATGTCGGGCTTCAGCGCCAGCAGGGCCTCGCGATCGTTGGTGAACAGCTCGGCCGGGGCGGCGACGTCACGGGGCTTCTTCGGATCGCGGACCAGGACGCCAACGACCTGGAAGCGCGGATCCTGCTGCAGCCGGGCCAGCAGCCCGCCGCCGACCACGCCGCAGCCCGCGATGGCGACCTTCAGCGGGGCATCGGGCACCGAGGGTCCGGGCGGGGCCGAGGCGTCGCCGACCACGGTGCAGTCGGCCCGGCCCAGGGCCGCGACCTCGATCTCGACCAGACGTTCCTGCCCCAGGTCGATGGCGTCGTGCTGGACCAGGGCCCCGCCATGACGGCGCGCGTCGTCCCAGCTGGCGCGGCGATAGCGCAGCGGCTTGCCGGAAGCCTTGGCCGGGTCGCGGTCGTAGAGCCCGTCCACGTCCTTGACCAGACGCACCCGTTTCAGGCCCAGCTCCGCGGCCAGGAAGACGGCCGTCAGGTCCGACCCGCCGCGTCCCAGCAGCACCACCTTGCCGTTCGATCCCACCGCGCCGAAGCCGGGCACCACCACGACCTGATGCTCCGCCAGGGCCCGGCGCAGGGCCTCGCTGCGCAGCGACACCGGATGCGCATGCTCGGACGGTCCCTCGGCCACGATGCCCAGGTCGCGGACGGAGACCGCCGTGGCGTCCAGGCCAATCCGGTCGCAGGCGATGGCCACCAGGGCCGCCGCCTTCTCCTCGCCCAACGCCACATAGGCGGGCAGCAGGTCGTTCTCGTGATCGAGACCGAGCTCGCGGGCTTCGGCCAGCAGCCGGTCGGTGTGGCCGCCCAGGGCCGAGACCACGGCGATCACCTTTCGCCCCGCCCGGACATGGCCGTAGATTTCCGACGCCACTTCGGGGGCGCAGGACCGGTCGCGCAGGATGGAGGAGCCGAACTTCAGCACCACCACCTCGGCGGCGGGGGTCGGTTCGGCGCTGGGTTTGGGGGCCGGTTTCTCGACGACGGCGAGATGGGGGGCGTTGGGCATTGAGGTGTTCCGTTCGGTGTGGGTCTGGGTTCAAGGCAAAAAGAAACCCGCCGGGCCGGGGCCGGGCGGGTCTGGGTTGGCTGAAGGTCTTTCGATCCCCGTGCGCTAACCTGTTCCCGCCCGCGAGGGGCCGGTGATGGTCATACCGGTGGTGGTCGAAATGAGGGTCGCGAGCGTCATCGACCGCGCCCCGAGGGCGGCGGTGGAGGTCGAAACGGCGATGCGGCCGAGACGGGACACGAGCGAAACCTTGTGAAATAGCGTTGATCTCAGGGTGTCGGGCTTGCGGCCTGCCGTCAAGTCACAGCCGCACTTATTTTGCGTTGGCGTGTCTAATGGGGTCGAAATCACCCCGTCTTTCATCTGTCGTTAGCCACGGGGGTCGATTTTTTCGCTTGACCGGCGCCGCACTCGGCTCCAACGTAAGGTCACTCATCAAGACCGACCGAGGGATAGGCCCTTTGACGTCGGGGCAACCACCGGTTTCCAGCCGAACGGTGCCAACTCCTGCGAGGATCCATTTCGGTGGTTCCGCGAGAGATGAGTGGAGCGTCGACGAGGCGACGTCTCCACGATCTGTCATCGCATCCGGAGCCTTGCTGGGCGGGACGATGCAGACGACGCCATGGCTTTCGACACCGAGACCCTCTCCCAGACGCAGGCTGCAGAGCCCCTCTGTCGCCGCACGGCCCATCTGGCCGGGCGCGGCAATGAGGCGGCGGATATCGCCGTCGCCATTCCCGCCGACTTCCGCCTCGCCTCGGGCGAGCGGCTGGGTCAGGGCCAGGTCGTCGGCCGGCTGCACGGCCGGGTCGGGGCGCCTCTGGTCGTCGTCGCCGGCGGCATCTCGGCCGGACGGTTCGTGCACCGCACCGAGACCAACGGCCTGGGCTGGTGGGCGGGGGCGGTCTCGATCCGCGGCCCGATCGACCTCAGCCGGTTCCAGGTCCTGGCCTTCGACTACGCGCCCGAGGCGGCCGAGGGTGCCCGGCCCGTCACCATCACCACCCACGACCAGGCCCGGCTGCTGGGTCTGCTCCTCGACCACGTCGGCGACCCCATCGTCTCGGCCTTCGTCGGCTGTTCCTATGGCGGCATGATCGGCCTGGCCTTCGCCGAGCTGTTCCCCGACCGGGTCGAACAGCTGGTCGTCGTTTCCGCCGCCCACCGCGCCCACCCCCAGGCCACCGCCTGGCGCGGCATCCAACGCCGCATCCTGCAGCTGGCCGAGGCCGCCGGGCGGCCGGAGGACGGCGTGGCCCTGGCCCGCGAACTGGCCATGACCACCTACCGCACGGCCGAGGAGTTCGCCGACCGGTTCGAGACCACGGCCCCGGCCGAGGCCGGTCAGGCCTATCCGGTGTGCGAATACCTGACCGCGCGGGGCAAGGCCTATCGCACCCACACCACCCCGGCCCGCTGGCTGTCGCTGTCGGACTCGATCGACCGCCACGCCGTGACGCCCGAGGCCATCCGCACCCCGGTGACCCTAATCGGCTTCGCCTCGGACCGGTTGGTGCCGATCGACGACATCCGCGAACTGGCCGCCCGCCTGCCGAACCTGTTCCGTCTGGTCGAGGCCCCGTCCCTGTACGGCCACGACGCCTTTCTGAAGGAGGACGCGGCGGTCGCCGCCATCCTCCGTTCTGCCCTGAAGGATATCGACCAGTGACCAAACGCCCCCACGACGTCCGCACCACCTGCGCCCGCTCGGGCGTCGACACCGACACGGCCCACGGCTCGGTCATGCCGCCGCTCTACCTGTCGTCGAACTATTCGTTCGCGGGCTTCGAGCAGAAGCGGAAATACGACTATTCCCGCTCGGGCAATCCCACGCGGGACGTCCTGGCCGAGACCCTGGCCGAGCTGGAGGGCGGCGCCGGCTGCGTGGTCACGGCCACGGGGATGGCGGCGGTCGACCTGCCCCTGACCCTGCTGTCGCCCGGCGACCTGCTGATCGCCCCGCACGACTGCTACGGCGGCACCCACCGGCTGCTGTGCGCCCGGGCGAAGAAGGGGCATTTCGAGGTGCTGTGGGTCGATCAGGGCGATCCGGTCGCGCTCGAGGCCGCCCTGGCCCTGAACCCGAAGATGGTCCTGGTCGAGACCCCGTCTAACCCCCTGCTGCGCGTGGTCGACATCGCCGACATCTGCGTCCGCGCCCACCGGGTCGGGGCCCGGGTGGTGGCCGACAACACCTTCCTGTCGCCCGCCCTGCAGCGTCCGATCGAGCTGGGCGCCGACATCGTGGTCCACTCGACCACCAAATACATCAACGGCCATTCCGACGTGGTCGGCGGCGCGGTGATCGCGGCCGATCCGGCGGACCATGCCGAACTGGCTTGGTGGGCCAACTGTCAGGGCGTGACCGGCTCGCCGTTCGACGCCTATCTGACCCTGCGCGGCGTGCGGACCCTCTTTGCACGGATCGAGCGCCAGCAGACCACGGCGGGCAAGGTCGCCGCCCTGCTGGAGGGCCACCTCGCCGTCTCGGCCGTCCACTATCCGGGGCTGAAATCCCACCCCAACCACGCCCTGGCCGCGCGCCAGCAGCAGGGGCCGGGGGCCATGCTGTCGTTCGAACTGGCGGGGGGCGTCGCGGCGGTGCGCCAGCTGGTCGAGACCCTGGACACCTTCACCCTCGCCGAGAGCCTGGGTGGGGTTGAAAGCCTGATCGCCCACCCGGCCACCATGACCCATGCCTCGATGACGCCCGAGGCCCGCGTCGTCGCCGGGATCACCGACGGCCTGCTGCGCCTGTCGGTCGGTCTGGAGCACGAAGACGACCTGATCGCCGACCTGGTCCAGGCCCTGGACGCCCTGGTGGTGGCCAAGGCGGAGGCGGCCTGAGCTCCCGGCCATCGGGTTCATCACAAAGAGCACAAAGGAAGGCACAAAGGACACGACGGGTCCTGTGCCGGTGCAGCAGCCGGGCTCCGATGGCCCATCGAGACGACTTGAAGTCGAAGCTAGGAACGAAGGCGGCGAAGCCGCGATTAAGCGACTTTGAGGGAGACACCGCCCTTAAGGCCACGACGTTCCCGCCGTGTTCTTCGTGCCTTCCTTCGTGTCCTTCGTGATGAACCTTCCAGCGCCAATCCAGCCTAGCCGCAGGCCTCCACCGCCCCGCTGTGCAGGTGGATGACGAAACAGTGCTCCGGCCCGCCGTCGGCCGCCTGGACCACGACCCGCACGGCGTCGTCGTCGGCCATCGGCGCATGGGCCTCGGCGAAGCTGAGGGCCGCGTCCTCATAGCTTGAGGCCTCCAGCAGGTGGCCGTGGCCGCTGTCGGTGTGGGCGTAATAGCGAAGGGCGTCGGTCATGCGGATCTCCTTGCCCGGCTTAACGCGTCAGGCCCGAAAGGGATTCATCGCGCCGGCAATGATCTGGGGCCGGCCGTAGGGCCCGCCCCCAGATCATGGAGACGGGCCCCGGCGGAAATGATGAGGCGGCGACCCTCAGCCGCCGCGACCGTGTCCCCCGACACGGCCGTCGCAATCGCGAGAACGGTTCCCTCCAGTGCGCCGATCCTGGCCGCCCGTTTCCGGGATCAGCAGGGTCGGGACCCGTTACGCCTCATCGACGGCATCTGGCCCGGACCCGCGTTCGCTGTCGAGGGGGTTCGCCGCTAACGAGTGCGAAAGCGTTAACGCGTTGCCGGAACGCATCGTTTTTGTGATCGCCCTTGCCGCAAGTGCTCTGGAAGCAATTCGACCATTTGGTCCAGCATCGGCCAGCCTTCGATATCGCGGCGAGTGCGAGGCCACCGATCATCGGAAGGGGGAGCCCCGCCGCTATTCACACGAAGATCGGTAGATCTGATTTGCAAAATTGGGCTTGGAAGCGGGACAATACTGGACGGCTCCTCCGTTAACGGCAAGAATGTCAGAGGACTGTGCGCGACTAGGGGCAACAATGGATACAACTAATTGGATCGCGCTTCTTGCGGTATTTGGCTTCGGTTCGATATTGGCAGCTTTGATCGCTCGCGGTGTCGCAATCGCGCAGCTCCGCCAAGCTTGGATAAACGCATTGCGTAACGACTTAGCGGAAGTGTTTGCAACCTCTGATCGGATCGCAAAACTTGTCCGCGACCAATCAGCCGCCGAGCCGAAAATAGACGCGTTAAGCGAGCAATCCCACCTATCAATGGCCGCTCATCGCCGAGTCCTCTTAAGGCTGAATCCAGCTGAGCGCTTGCATGAAGAACTCACCTTGAGTCTAGATGCACTTATCAACGTAGGCAGCCACGACGAGTACATTAAGAAGATCGACGGAGCCCTACGGACCGCCCAATCTCTACTAAAACAAGAGTGGGAAGTCACCAAGTATGGCACCTTCGCTCCTGTGGCAGCCAAGTTGAAGAGTTTGCAGAAACGTGCACAGAAGGAGGCTTAATCGACCTAGCCGATGACCTTATTGAAAGACGCGATTCCAAGTCGGCCTTCAGGTAGGATGGGTGTGGCGGGCCGCTAAGTCCTCTTGGAGGCAGAGCGGTGAAAATGCGCGCCAGCCCATAGCGGGACGCGCCCACGGTGCGCGACTCGACTCCCGCGCAAGTTGCTGGCTAGCTGTGCCGGAGACTTGAGGGGCTTGGGTGGAACAGTTCAGGATCAACATCCGGTTCGACGGCCTCGACGCAGATGATCATGTCATCGACATGCGCCTATTTGGCGAGGCGATGATAGGTCTCGAAAAAACGCTGTCAGCGGGGCTTAATGCCCTCGCGACCGGCTCTGTGCCGCCTCGCTCAAAGTTAATGCTGGCAATCAAGGCCACGCCGCCTCGTGACGGCTGCGTTCAGCTTGATGCGGTTATTGAACTGGCCCAAGGCGTCCTGCCAATCCTAAAGCCCGCCCTGCTCGCTGCCGGCGGGGCAATAGCCAAGCATCTGATCTCGGCAACGATAAAGCGTTTCGGAGGATCAAGGGGCCAGTCGGCTTCCGAGGTGGAGAAGGTGCTGGATCTTATGAAGGTCGAGAAGGACGATAGGCAGCGCGAACGCGAAACTCTTCTAGGGGTTATTGATCGTCTACGCCCGGCTGCTGTCCAAATGATGGCCCCCGTCGGCAGGTCAGCAGAGCAACTCACGATCACTTCGGCAAACGATGACGATCCGACCGTTTTTGACGTACCAATGGCGCAAGCTCTGAGGTCTCGAAGCGATCTAGAGGTCTCTGAAATGCAACCGATGCGCCTGAAGGTGGATGGAATAACCGTCCACACCCGTACCCTTAAAGTGGAAGACCCTAACGTGCCGGGTCGGTACGTTACGGCAGAGGTTCGCGACCCAGCCTTCACTGACGGCGAGAACGTTTACACCCAGTCGGTAACCAAGATGCTCGACGTCCAAGCGAAGGCGACATACCGCGAGGGTATCTTACATCGGATCCATATCATGGATGCCAAGGCTGCCGCTTAACTCAGCTTTGTTCGGATGCCAGGCACAGAAGGAAGAAGCAGAAGCCATTTTGTCATAGCGATCACCGCACCCCGAACGGCACCACCTTGTTCTCTCCGTCATGCCCGACATCCGCCCGCCCCAGATAGGCAATCCCCGACCGCTCGCACCAGTACCGGACGATCTCCTCCCCCGTCATCCCGAAGTCCGGATCGTTCACCGGCACCTCGCTGAACCGCCCCGCGCGGATGCCGGCCACCCGCCGGATCGACGCCTGGCTGCTCAGGTGGAACATCATCCGGTCGATGCGGTAGGCGGCCTCCGACACGTCCTCCAGCATCAGGACATGGCCGGTCAGGTCCGGCTCCAGCGGGGTGCCCAGCAGCTGGTCCAGCACCGTCAGGTTGAAGGCCACGGCCGGGCGCGGATCGTCGTGCAGCGACGGCTCCCACGACGAGGTCGCGCCCTTCCGCAGCCAGTTCAGGGCCCGGAAGGCGGTGTCGTCGTGGCGCACGGCGTCGGACGCCATCGGCCCGTGGGCCAGATGCGGAAAGCCGGCCTTGTACAGAATGGCCAGCAGTGATCCGACGTCGGAATAACCCAGATAGCGTTTCTGGCGGGCCACCTCGGTCAGGCGCGGCAGCACCGCCTCGGCGATGCGGCACGAGCCGTATCCGCCCCGGGCGAACCAGACGGCGTCGATGCGCGGGTCGTTGGCATAGTCGACAAACGCTTGCGCCCGGGTGGCGTCGTCACCGCTGAAATGGCCGGACTTCTCCAGCGAGGACGGGTGGATCACCACCGCCACCTTCCGGGCCGGGAAGTTCGTCTCCATCCAGGCCTCGATGGCCTCGGCCCGCTCGATAGAGAAGCGCGAGGAGACCGCGACGATACCGATCTTCATTCTGCTGTAGCCTCCCCGTCGCGGGCACATTAGTCACCGCAGCATGAGCGAACCATCCTATTTCTTCTGCGGCATCGGCGGATCGGGCATGCTGCCGCTGGCCATGATCGTCCAGGCCCAGGGGGGCACGATCGCGGGCTCGGACCGGGCGCTGGACCAGGGCCGGACGCCGGAGAAGTTCGACTGGCTGCGCGCCCACGGCGTGACCCTGTTCCCGCAAGACGGATCGGGCATCCGCGCCGACCAGACGGTGGTGGCCACCGGGGCGGTCGAGGACACGGTGCCCGACATCGGGGCGGCGAAACGGCTGGGCGCGACCATCGTCACCCGGCCCGAATTGCTGAGCCGGATCTTCAACGCCGCCCCCACCTCGGTCGGGGTCGCCGGCACCAGCGGCAAGTCCACCATCACCGGCATGATCGCCTGGATCCTGGACCAGGCCGGGCGCGACCCGACGGTGATGAACGGGGCGGTGATGCGCAACTTCGCCGACGCCGACCATCCGTTCGCCAGCGCCCTGATCGGATCCCCCGACCTGTTCGTGGCCGAGGTCGACGAGAGCGACGGCTCCATCGCCCGCTACGACCCGACCGTGGCCGTGGTGTCCAACATCTCGCTGGACCACAAGTCGATGGAGGAGCTGCGCGACCTGTTCGGGGGTTTCACCGGGCGCGCGCGGACGGCGGTGCTGAACCTGGACAATATCGAGACCGCCGCCCTGGCCCAGACCCTGGTCGACGACGGCCGGGCCGAGGCGGTGCTGACCTTCGCCCTGGGCAATGAGGCGGCCGATCTGTCGGCCCACGACCTGGTCCCCCTGCCCGCCGGCATGACCTTCGCCCTGACCGAGCGGTCCAGCGGCGCGCGGATCGCCGCGACCCTGAACGTGCCGGGGGCGCACAATGTCGCCAATGCCCTGGCCGCCCTGGGGGCTGTGCGGGCGCTGGGCGTGCCGCTGGACCAGGCGGTGGCGTCGCTGGAGACCTTCGCCGGGATCCGGCGGCGGATGGAGGTGGTCGGCACGGCGAACGGCATCACCGTGCTCGACGACTTCGCCCACAACCCCGACAAGATCGCCGCCACGGTCAAGACCCTGCACGCCTTCGACGGGCGGCTGCTGATCCTGTTCCAGCCGCACGGCTTCGGCCCGCTGAAGCTGATGCGGACCGAGTTTATCGACACCTTCGCCGGCCTGATGCGCCCCGACGACGTCCTGCTGATGCCCGAGCCCGTCTATTACGGCGGCACCACCGACCGCAGCGTGGGGTCTGAGGACATCGCCGCGGGCGTGCGCGCGGCCGGACGCAACGCCGAGGCCCTGCCCGACCGCGCGGCCTGCGGCGAGCGGCTGGTCGCGCTGGCCCGGCCCGGCGACCGGATCATCGTCATGGGGGCGCGGGACGACACCCTGTCGTCGTTCGCGGCGGAGCTTCTCGAGCGCCTTTGAGGGCGCGCGGACCTCCAGGTCCGCATCTTTCTTGAACCTCTGCGGCCCGCATCGCTTATCGACACCGCAAGAGCGGACCTGGAGGTCCGCGCTCCAGGTCAAACGCGCCCCATGATGCAAGATATCCCCGCCCCCCTGCCCGACGTGGTCGTCACGGCCGCGCGCCTGCCGCCCGCCGCGGGCGAGGCCGCCTTTTCCGTGATCCGCCTGGGGCGCGAGCGGCTGGACCGCGCGACCCGGCTGGACGAGGCCCTGGCCACCGTGCCGGCCGTCAGCCTGTTCCGCCGCACCTCCAGCCTGGCCGCCAATCCGACGACCCAGGGCATCTCGCTGCGCTCCATCGCCCCGTCGGGGGCCGGGCGGACCCTGGTGACCCTGGACGGGGTGCCGCAGAACGATCCCTTCGGCGGCTGGGTGATCTGGTCCCAGCTGCCGACCGAGAGCCTGTCGGGCCTCGACATCATTCGGGGGGCGGGCGCCGGCCCCTATGGCGCGGGGGCCCTGACCGGGGTCATCGCCCTGCGCGAGCGCGAGGCGGTCGGCGGGCGACTGGACCTGTCCGGCGGCGAATACGGCGGCCGGAGGCTGGCGGCGGCGACCACCCTGTCGACCGGGCGACTGGCCCTGACCGGCACGGTCCAGCGCGAGCTGTCGGACGGCTACACCCCGGTCCGGGGCGCGGGCGCCGGGGCGGTCGACCGGCCGCTGGACCTGGCCACCCTGTCGGGCGCGATCCGGGCCGACGTGGCGCTGAGCGACGCCACCGCCCTGACCCTGCGCGCCTCGGCCTATGACGAGGATCGCGGCTCGGGCCTGCTGGGGGCGCGGTCGTCGGCGACCGGCCAGAGCTATGCCGCCACCCTGTCGCGCACCCCCTCGGCCGATCGGCTGGGCTGGCGGGCCCAGGTCTGGCGGCGCGAAAGCGATTTCGCCAACACCTCGGTCGCCGTGGCGGCGGGCCGGGCCACCACCACGCCCGCCAACGACCAGTTCGCCACCCCGTCCGAGGGCTGGGGCGCCAATTTCGCCCTCCGGCGCACGGCGGTCCCCCTGGCGGGCGGCCTGCTGGAATGGGAACTGGGCGCCGACGCCCGCTTCGCCGAGGGCGAGACCCGGGAGCTGTTCCGCTTCATGCCGGTCGCCGGCGTCGGCGCCTTCACCCGCACCCGCGTCGCGGGCGGCGAGACTTCGGTCATCGGCCTGTATGGCGAGGGAGCCTGGAGCACCGGTCCCTGGCTGATCGCCGGGGGCCTGCGGATCGACGAATACGGCAACAGCAATGGCCGCCGCCTGGAGCGCGACCGCCAGACCGGGGCCGCCACCCTGGACGAGACCGACCCCGACCAGTCGGGCGAGGTGCTGAGTGCCCGCCTGGCCATCCGCCGCGAGCTCGGCTCCGGCGTCGCCGCCCGGGCCGCCGCCTATTCCGGCTTCCGCCCCGCCACCCTGAACGAGCTGCACCGCCCGTTCCGGGTCGGCAACGACCTGACCGAGGCCAATGCCGGCCTGGTGCCCGAGACCCTGCAGGGGATCGAGACCGGCCTGTCCTGGGATCGCGACGCGACGAGCCTGGGGGCCACGGTGTTCTGGAACCGGATCGAGGACGCCATCGTCAACGTCACGATCGGGGCCGGGCCCGGCACCTTCCCCCGCGCGGGTTTCGTCCCGGCCGGCGGCGTGCTGCGCCAGCGCCAGAACGCGGGCACGATCCATGCGGTGGGCGTCGAGCTGACGGCCGGGCACCGGCTGGGCGATCTGGTGTCGCTGGACGGGGCCCTGTCCTGGACCGACGCCGAGGTCGACGGCGGCGGCGCGGCGGCCCAGCTGACCGGCCTGCGCCCCGCCCAAGCCCCGGAGTGGAGCGCCACCGCCGGGGCCGACTGGCGCGCCACCGACCGGCTGACCCTGATCGGGCGGGTGCGGTATGAGAGCGCCCGGTTCGAGGACGACCTGAACAGCCGGACACTGGACGCGGCCATCACCGCCGACGCCCGGGCCGAGTTCGAGGTGAAGACCGGGGTGATCCTGTACGCCGCCGCCGACAACGTCTTCGACGCCGAGGTCGCGGTGTCCGAGACCGGCGACGGCATCGAGGGCTACGGCCCCCCGCGCACCCTCCGCGCCGGGCTGACGCTGAGCTGGTAACGCCCGTCAGCCCTTCCCCCATTCTTCATGGGGGAAAGCGGTCCGGCGCTGAGCGCAGCGAAGCCAGGACCGTTGGGGGAAGCCTTGTTTAGCCAGCAGGAAGAACAAGTTCCCCCATCCGTCCTGTTCGAGCTGCGCTCGAAGACGGACGGCTTTCCCCCGCAAGCGGGGGAAGGACTAAGGGTCTAGACCTCGGACCACCGCCGCAGCAGGTTGTGATAGACGCCGGTCAGCTCCAGCACCGCCTGGTTCGATGGCCCGCTGCCGAGCGCCACCCTCTGCGTCGCCACGTCCAGCTGGAACAGCGTCTCGCGCGCGGCGTCGTCCTTCACCAGGCTCTGGATCCAGAAGAAGCTCGACACCCGCGCCCCGCGCGTCACCGGCGTCACGCGATGCAGGCTCTTGGACGGATACAGGACTAGGTCGCCGGCGGGCAGTTTGACGCTCTGCGGGCCGTAGTGGTCCTCGATCACCAGCTCTCCACCGTCGTAGGCGTCGGGCTCGGACAGGAACAGCGTCGCCGACAGGTCCGAGCGGAGGCGCAGGCCCGAGGGATGCACCCGGATGGCGTTGTCGACATGGGCCCCGAAGGCCTGGCCGCCTTCGTAGCGGTTGAACAGCGGCGGAAACACCGTGTGCGGCAGGGCGGCGGAGACGAACATGGCATTCGCCGCTAGGGCCTGTTCGACGATCGCCCCGACCTCGCGGGCCGCGTCGGAGCCCTGCGGCAGCTGGGCATTGTCCTTGGCCCGGGCCGACTGATGGCCCGAGGTGGCGTTGCCGTCGGACCAGTCGCCGGCGTCGAGGATCGCGCGCAGCCGGGCGACCTCGTCCTTGCTGAAGACTTCGGGGATGTGAAGAAGAATGGCCGGGTTCCTTCTGCTCCCTTCCCCTGGAGGGGGAAGGGCCGGGGATGGGGTGGAGGCTAGACCTCAAGGGTGAGGCTTGGACACCCGGTGCCGGGAAGAAAAACAGTACCGGGTCAACGTGGGCCCCGGGATGAGGGGTGCCTCCACCCCATCCCAACCCTTCCCCCTCCAGGGGAAGGGCTTCCTCTAGAACCTCACGTTCAGGGCCAGGGTGGCCGACCGGCCCGGGGCCGGGTCGGCATGGTGCACCCCGTTGGTGCGGAGGATATAGTCCTCGTCCGCCGCATTCTGCACGTTCAGCTGCAGCGAGGTGCGATCGCTGATGTCATAGGCGGCGAACAGGTCGACGCGCGTATAGGCCGGGGCGAAGATGCGGTTGGCCCCGCCGCCGGCCCCGCCCTGGTTGCCGCCGTCGCTGTCCGACACATAGTAGACGCCGCCACCGACGCTGAGCGGGCGCGTCAGCTGGTAGGTGGTGAACAGGCTGGCGCTATGTTCGGGCACATTGGCCAGGCGCTCGCCCTCCAGCGCGTTGGGCACCGGAACACCGTTGACGATCGTCACCGCGCCCTTGACCAGTTCGGAGTCCATCCACGCGTAGCCCCCGAACACCTGCCAGTCGCGGGTCAGATTGCCCGAGATGCCCAGTTCCACGCCCTGGACCCGGACCTCGCCGACCTGGCGATAGGTGTCGACATCGACCAGCAGGGCGGCGTTCTTGCGGGTCAGGTGGAAGGCGGCGGCGCTGAGCGCCAGCCGGTCGTCGAACAGGGTGGCCTTGGCCCCAACCTCATAGTTCTCGGTGTCCTCGGGATCGAGCACGGTGTTCAGCAGATTGCCGCTGCCGGTCCCGCCCGCCCCGTTCTGGTCGCCACCCGAGATGGTCGGCGGGGTCGAGCCGGTCGACCAGGAGGCGTACAGGCTGGTGTCCGCCGTCGGCTTGAACACCAGGCCGGCCTGGTAGTTGACGAACTCCCAGTCCCGCTCCGGCACCGCCGTCACGCCGGTGACGGTCCAGACCCCCTGGGCCTGGGTGGCCGAGGCATTGGTCGCCCGCGCGCTGTACCGGTCCCAGCGGATGCCCAGGTTGACGATCAGCCGCTCGCTCAAGGCGATGCTGTCGAAGGCGGAGACCGCCGCCGTCTCGGTGAAGGTGGTCGAGGTCGGGCCGCGGTTGACGACGCCGCTCCACGGATCGCTGGGGTTCGGATCGTACAGCCGGGTGCAGTCGCCGGCCCCGACCGAGGTCAGGGTCGACGCGGCGATGGTGAAGCCCGTCGGACAGGCCGAGGTGGTCGTGCCGAACGCGGAATAGCTGGCGTTGCGGTTGGTCTCGCGCGTGAACTCGGCCCCCAGGTTGAAGCTGTGCTTGGCCGCGCCCGTGGTGAACGACCCGGACAGGTCCGTGACATTGGCCAGGGTGATGGCGGGGTTCCAGCGGCTCTTGGTGCCGCGCTTCATCCACCATTCGCCGCCGATCAGCTGGGCGTTGCCGCCGTCGCCGGGGTTGGTGACGATGTAGTCGTTCAGGGTCTCGGCATAGCGGCTGACGTTGCGGATCGACAGGCTGTCGCTGAAGCGGTGCTCGAAGGCGAAGGTGAAGCTGTCGACCGTATTGGTCAGGTAGTCGCGCGCGGTCAGCCCGTAGAAGCGGTCGAACGGTACGTCGAGGACGCCGCTCTCGTTCGGGCGCGGGGCCGTCGCCCCACCCCGTTTGGTGTAGAGCGGGATGCCGTAGTCGGGCATCTGGTCGCTGGTCAGGTGGTAGTAGCTGAACTCCCCCGTCGTGTCGGTGCCGAGGCCCGCGGCCAGCGACAGGGCCACACCCCATTTGTCGTAGTCGACCGCATCGCGCCGGGCCACGTCGCCCTGGGCGCCCAGCAGGTTGACGCGGACGGCGGCCGTCTCGCCCAGGCTCCAGTTCTGATCCACCGTGCCGCGCAGATAGCCGTCGGTGCCGACCCCGGCTGAGACCGCCGTGAAGTCGGTCAGGCCGGCCGTCTTGGACGACAGGTTGATGCTGCCGCCGCCCGAGCCACGGCCCGAATAGACCGAGTCCGGCCCCTTGACGACCTCCACCTGCTCCAGGTTGAAGACCTCGCGCTGCTGCCCGCCGGTGTCGCGGATGCCGTCGACGAAGATGTTGTTGCCCGACGACTGGCCGCGGATGAAGGGCCGGTCGGCCAGGGGCTGGCCGCCCTCCCCCGCCCCGAAGGTAATGCCCGGCGAGGTGCGCAGGATGTCCTGAAGCGAGGTCGCGCCGGTCTGTTCGATGATGCGCTGGGGAATGACGGTCACCGCGCGGGGGGTGTCGAGCAGGGCGGCGACGAACTCCGGCGATCGCGGCTCCGGCTGGGCCCGCTGGCCGTTCACGTCCACCGGCGACAGACGCGTCTGGACCGTCTCTTGGTCGATCGTGTCCGGATCTCCCGCCAAGGCCGGCGTGGCGCACAGCATCCCGGCGGCGGTCGAGGCCGAGAGGAGGGCGCGAAGGGCAGCGGCGGAAGTCGGAGACATTGTGGCGATCCGGTGTTGATAGCTTGCGATTGGCTCGCAATATCAGACCGAGATCGTATGGCAAAGCCTATTGCGAATTGATCGCATTATCAGTTCAGCCTCCCTCTCCCAGAGGGAGAGGGCTTGAGCGCCTGAGAGCGTAGCGATCAGACTTGCGCGAAAGGGTGAGGGGTTACGGTGCGAACCGGTGAGGGCATAACCCCTCACCCTTTCGGCTTGGCGCATCGCTGCGCTCTGCGAGCCTCAAGCCCTCTCCCTATGGGAGAGGGTGAGCCTTCTACCCCACCACCGAAATGCTGGGCCGGGCCGGCGGGGCTTCGGCCAGCCAGGGTGGGTCGGGCATGGCGCGGTGGGCGTTGGCCAGGGCCTCGGACCAGCGACGGCCCAAGTCGCGGAAATAGGGATCGTCCGCCTCGATCCGGCGCTGGTCGCCGCGCAGGCCGTCGCGCGGGATGACGATCATGTCGAACGGGGGCCCCACCGCGATGTTCGAGCGGATGGTCGAGTCGAAGCTGATCAGCCCCAGCTTGACCGCCTCGGACATCGGGGTGTCGGGCCGCAGGGCCCGGTCCAGGATCGGCTTCCCGTATTTCAGCTCGCCGATCTGCAGATAGGGGGTGTCGGGCCCGCACTCGATGAAATTGCCGAGCGAATAGATCAGGTACAGCCGCAGCTGCCCGCCCTTGACCTGGCCGCCCAGCAGCATGCTGGCGTTCAGGCGCAAGGAATCGGCTTCGGGCGTCAGGGTCGGCGACGGGGCGAACTCGGCGCGGACCTGCTGGAGGGCGTGACCGCAGATCTGGGCCGCCCGGAACAGGCTGGGCACCGTCTCGAGCGTCTCGAGCTCGTCGCTGCCGGGCATCTGGATGCCCTTGGACACCTGCGACAGAGCCATCTGGGTCACCGAGAGATTGCCAGCGGTGGCGATGGCGATGACCCGCTCGCCCGGCACCTCGGTCACATGCAGCTTCTTGTAGGACGAGATGTTGTCGACACCGGCGTTCGTGCGGGTGTCGGCGATCATCGCCAGCCCCTCGTTCACCATCATGCCGACGCAGTAAGTCATGTCAGAAGACTCGGCCCGCACGCGGACCGCCACTTATCAGGAACAGGGACGCTAACAGATTCGATGAACAGAACGATCCCTGAATAGGTCACGACCAGCCCTGCGACTGCTGTTGCTGCTGGCCCTGTTGCATCTGACGCACACGCAGGGCGACCGTCATGGTCTCGCGCCCCCCGCCATAGCTGGTGCCGCGGATCGGCGAGGCTCCCAGGGCATCAAGACCGCAGGCGACGCGGACATAGTGTTCGGTCGGACAGATGCCGTTGGCCGCGTCGAACCCGACCCAGCCCAGATCCTCGACATAGGCCTCGGCCCAGGCGTGGGCGGCGTCCTGGTTCTCGACCCCGTCCGACCGGTGCAGGTGGCCCGAGACATAGCGGGCCGGGAGACCCATGCGCCGCGCCGCCGAGATGAAGATCTGGGCGTGGTCCTGGCATACGCCCTGTTTCTGGGCATAGGCGTCGGCGGCGGTGTGGTCGGCCGTGGTCGATCCGACCATGAAGGCGACCCGCCCGTGGATCAGCCCCATCAGCCGGTGCAGCCGGCTCAGGGGATCGCCGTCCTCCCCCACTTCGTCCGCCAGGGCCCGCAGCGCCCCGTCGGCGTGGGTCAGGGGCGTGTCGCGCAGGAAGACCAGGGGCGACAGACGCTCCGGCGTGCCGCGCAGCACCCCGCCGCTGTCGACCGTCGCCACCTCGCCCGTCACCCGCACCATCAGCCCGCTGGTCGGCCGCTCGGTATAGAGGGTGTGGATGATGTTGCCGAAGGCGTCCTCGCTGCGACGCAGATGGGCGTCGACGTCGGTCTCGATGCGCCAGTCGCGGACCTGCTGGCTCTCGGTCGAGCGCGGCGTCAGGCGCAGCACCTGGACGATGAACCGGGCGGCGCGGTCGTAGGCGTAGCGGGTTTCGTGGTCGATCCGGATGCGCATCGTCAGGGCCTGATCGGTTGAGGACGGATCGCTTCGCGATCCGGCAGATGCCGTGAATCAGGCCCTTCACTAGAAAGGCATGGCCTCGACCGAAAACCGCTGACACTTTTCGGGGCCATGCCACCTACACCAGGTACTGATCGTGGACGGCGGCGGCCAGGGCGTTGTTCTCGCTCAGGAAGGCCAGGATGTATTCGTGCAGGCCCGACTGGAAGATCTGTTCGATATTGGTCTCGTTGAACCGCGTCAGCCGCGCCGAGGCGATGCGCTGGGCCGGACCGCGCCGGCCATAGTCCGTGGCCAGCCGATCCAGATAGCTGACGATCATCCCCTGGCAGCTGGCCAGGGAGCGCGGCATCTGGCGGTTCAGCACCATCAGGTCGGCCACCAGCCACGGCCGCACGCTCTCGCGATACACCCAGCGATAGGCGGTCAGGGCCGAGACCTCGCGCAACAGGGTGGTCCACTGGAAATAGTCCAGCTGGCCGCCGACCCGTTCGCCGGCGGGCAGCAGCAGGTGGTATTTGACGTCCAGCAGGCGGGCGGTGTTGTCGGCCCGCTCGATCGCCCCGCCCAGCCGCAGGAACCAGTAGGCGTCGTTCCTCAGCATGGTCCGCGAGGACGCCCCCTCGAACGCCAGGGACACGCCCTTGACCCATTCCAGATAGCGCACGAAGTCGTCGCGCTTGGACGGTTCGCCCAGTTCGTTCAGCCCGTTCCAGGCCCCGTTGATGGCCTCCCACAGCTCGATGGTCAGGGCCGTGCGGACCGACCGGGCGTTGGTGCGCGCAGCGGTGATACAGGCGCGGATCGACGACGGGTTGTCCGGAGCGAAGGCCAGGAACTCGCGCACCGTCTTCTCGGACGGCGTCCGGCCGCTGGCGGCGAACTGGCGCGACACCCCGGCCGAGGCGATGGCGCTGGCCCAGGCCGTGGCGGCGGCCCCGTCGCGCGCCGGAAGCGCGGCCAGCCGCACGGCCGCCTCCAGAATCCGGGCGAGAAAGTCCGCCCGCTCCATATAGCGGCCGGTCCAGTACAGGCTCTCTGCGGTGCGGGAGAGCATCTAGAATCCTTCCCCCGCCCTTTGCGGGGGAAAGCGGCGCGTCGATCGCACAGCGATCGCGTCGCCGATGGGGGCAGGGTTGCTCGCTTCGATGAAGGCTAGAATTCCCCCATCGGTCCTGTCCTCGCTGCGCTCGGAAACGGACCGCTTTCCCCCGCGAAGGGCGGGGGAAGGGCTGGATCGCCGCTCTACTATTGCGTGCAGCTCAATCATCCAGCACCCAGGTGTCCTTGGTTCCGCCGCCCTGGCTGGAGTTGACCACCAGCGATCCGGCCTTCAGCGCCACCCGGGTCAGGCCGCCCGGCGCGACCCGCACCCCGGCCGGGCTGCTCAGCACGAAGGGCCGCAGGTCGACGTGGCGCGGCGACAGCCCGCCGTCCGGGCACAGCGTCGGGGCGGTCGACAGGGCCAGGGTCGGCTGGGCGATGAAGTCGTCGGGATCGGCGATCAGCTTGGCGCGGAAGGCCTCGATCTCGGCCGTGGACGAGGCCGGACCGACCAGCATGCCGTAGCCGCCCGACCCGCCGACCTCCTTGACCACCAGCTCGGGCAGCTTCGCCAGCACCTCCTTCAGCGCCTCCGGTTCGCGGCAGCGCCAGGTCGGGACATTTCCCAGGATCGGATCGCCGCCGCTGAAGAACCGGATGATCTCCGGCATGTAGGTATAGACCGCCTTGTCGTCGGCCACGCCCGTACCGATGGCGTTCGACAGGGTGACGTTGCCGGCCATATAGGCCGACATCAGCCCGGGAATGCCCACGGCGCTGTCCGGCCGGAAGGTCAGGGGATCGATGAACTCGTCGTCGATGCGGCGATAGATGACGTCGACCCGGCGCGGCCCCTCGGTCGTGCGCATGAAGACGATGTCGTCGTTGACGAACAGATCCCCGCCCTCGACCAGCTCGACCCCCAGCTTGTCGGCCAGGAAGCTGTGCTCGTAATAGGCCGAGTTGAACGGCCCGGGCGTCAGGACGACGATGTTCGGATCGGCCCCGGCCGAGTCCGGCGCGCTGGCGCGAAGGCTGGCCAGCAGCATGTCCGTATAGGTCTCGACCGGCCGGATGCGGTGTTCGGCGAACAGGTCGGGGAACAGCCGCATCATCATCTCGCGGTTCTCCAGCATGTAGGAGACGCCCGAGGGAGTGCGGCAGTTGTCCTCCAGCACCACGAACCCGTCCTCGCCCGTGCGCACCAGGTCGACGCCGCAGATATGGGTCCAGATGTCGCCCGGCGGCCGTCGGCCCTGCATCTCGGGTCGGTAGTGGGGGTTGGTGAAGATCAGTTCGGCCGGGACGATGCCGGCCTTGATGCATTCCTGGGCCCCGTAGATGTCTTTCAGGAAGGCGTTGATGGCCGAGACGCGCTGCTTCAGCCCGCGCTCGACCTGGTCCCACTCGGCCGCGCCGATGATGCGGGGCACCACGTCGAAGGGGATCAGCCGCTCGTTGGATTCCACATCGCCATAGACGGCGAAGGTCACGCCCATGCGGCGGAAGAACAGCTCGGCCTGGCGCGAGCGGGCCTGCAGCAGGTCGGCCGGAGCCGCCTCCAGCCACCGGGCCAGGGTCCGATAGCTGTGACGGACCTGATCCGATCCGGCGTGGCCTGACATCTCGTCGAACGTGACGGTCGCTCCCGCGCCTGAAGGTGAAGCCCCAGCGTGGACCGGCGGCGCGCTGATGCGCAACAGTTTTGTTGCGGTGCGCACAAGAACCGGGTCGGCCCTTGACCGTTCCACTGTTACAGCATAGTGGAACGCCACCGATGACCGAAGTCCCTGCAGAGATCGTGGCTCCCCCGCCCGCCGAACGCCAGACCGACGACCGGGTCGCGCTGTACGACGCCCTGCTGTCTCTGAAGACGCGGTCCGAGATGGACGCCTTCCTGGCCGACCTGTGCACCCCGGCCGAGGTCCGCGCCTTCGCCGAGCGCTGGGCCGTCGCCCGTCTGCTGGACCAGAAATCCAAATCCTATCGCGAGATCGCGCAGGAGGCGGGCGCCAGCCCGACCACCGTCGTGCGCGTCGCGCGGTTCCTCAAGGAAATGCCGCATCAGGGCTATCGCCTGGTGCTGGACCGAACCCCCCAGAAAGCCTGAGCCCACCCCATGAGTACCGTACAGGGGCGACTTCGCATCGCCGTGCAGAAATCCGGCCGTCTGGCCGACCGCAGCCTCGACCTCGTCCGCGATGCGGGCCTGCGCGTCGTCAAGGGCGCCAACGACCTGCTCTACAAGGTCGAGAACTATCCGATCGACCTGCTGCGGGTGCGCGACGACGACATCCCCACCTTCGTGGCGGACGGGGTCTGCGATCTGGGCATCGTCGGCGAGAACGTGCTGGAAGAGGGCAAGAACGGCGGGGCGAATGCTTCCATCGTCATGCCGCTGGGCTTCGGCAAATGCACGCTGAAGCTCGCCTGCCCGCCGATGCTGGACTACGCCGGACCGGCCTCCCTGGAGGGCCTTCGCATCGCCACCTCCTATCCCAAGATCCTGCGTCGCTATCTGGACCAACAGGGCATCGCGGCCGACATCGTCGTCATGCGCGGGGCGGTCGAGGTCGCGCCCCGGCTGAAACTGGCCTCGGCCATCTGCGACCTGGTCTCGACCGGCGCGACGCTGGAGGCCAACGGCCTGATCGCCAAGGAGACCGTGTTCGAAAGCCAGGCCGTCCTGATCCAGTCGCCGGTCGCCCCCGAGCCCGGCCTGCAGCACCTGCTGGAGTCGATCATCGAGCGGATGAGCGGCGTGGTCAGCTCGCAGGGGGCCAAATACGTGATGCTGAACGCGCCGCGCTCGGCGCTGGACCAGATCACCGCCATCCTGCCCGGCGCGGGCGCCCCGACGGTCATGCCGCTACTCGGCCGCGACGACGCGGTCGCGGTGCACGCCGTCTGTCAGGAGGCCGTGTTTTGGGAGACGCTGGAGAAGCTGAAGGCCGCCGGGGCCTCGGCCATCCTGGTCCTGCCGATCGAGAAGATGATGTGATGACCGAACCGCTGTTCAGACGCATCGACTGGGCGTCGCTGGACGCCGCCGGACGCCGCGAGGCCCTGGCCCGGCCGGCGCGCCGGTCCCAGGCCAGTGTCGGCGACGTCGTGCGCACCATCTTCGACGACGTCGAGGCGCGCGGCGGGGCCGCCGTGACCGAATGGGCGATCCGGCTGGACGGGGCCCCGCCCCGCCGCATCGCCATTACCGACGAAGCGGTGGCCGCCGCCCGCGACGCCCTGCCACCCGCCGACACCCGCGCCCTGAGGGTCGCGGCCGAGAACGTGCGCGTCTTTCACCAGGCCACCCGGCCGGAGGACTCGGCCCTGGTCGAGACCACGCCGGGCGTGACCTCCAGGATCGTCTGGCGGCCCATCAGGGCGGCGGGCCTCTATGTCCCGGGCGGCACCGCGCCGCTGTTCTCCTCCCTGCTGATGCTGGCCATTCCGGCGGGCGTGGCAGGGGTGACCACCCGCGTCGCCGTGACGCCGCCCTCGAAGGACGGCTCGGCCCACCCGGCCATGATCCTGGCTGCGGCCGAGGCCGGGCTGGACGCCCTGTGGCTGCTGGGTGGAGCCCAGGCCATCGCCGCCATGACCTTTGGGGTGACCCTGGACGACGGCGAGATCCCGGCCTGCGACAAGCTGTTCGGTCCCGGCAACGCCTATGTCGCCGAGGCCAAACGCTATGCCGCCGCCCTGCCGGGCGGGCCCTCGGCCGACATGCCGGCGGGGCCGTCGGAGCTGCTGGTCATCGCCGACCGCTTCTGCGACCCCGAGATCGCCGCCGCCGATCTGCTCAGCCAGGCCGAGCACGACGGCGACGCCCAGGTGGTGCTGGTCGCCGACCGCGACGCCACGATCGACGCCATCCTGACCGAGGTCGCCGACCAGTTGGAGACCCTGCCCCGCGCCGCCATCGCCCGCGTCTCCCTGGCCGAGGCCCGCGCCATCAAGGTCGCCGACATGGCCGAGGCCTGCGTGGTGTCCAACCTGTACGGCCCCGAACACCTGGCCATCCAGGCCGAGGACGCCGAGACCCTGGTCGCCTCGATCCGCGCCGCCGGGGCCGTCTTCGTCGGCCGCTGGGCCGCCGAGACCCTGGGCGACTACGCCGCCGGACCCAGCCACGTCCTGCCGACCGACGGCGGGGCGCGGACCCTGGGCGGCATCACGACCGCCAGCTTCATGACCTCCATGTCGGTCCAGACCGTCACCGAGGCCGGCGCCGAACGCCTGGGCCCGATCGCGGCGCGCCTGGCCCGACTCGAGGGACTGGAAGCCCATGCGCGAGCCGCCGACCTGAGGAGTGTGGGATGATCGCCCAATCAGTCCTTCCCCCATTCTTCATGGGGGAAAGCGGCCCGTCGATCGCGCAGCGATCCAGGGCCGATGGGGGCAGTCTTGCTTACTTCCGCCGCAGATCAAATTCCCCCATCGGTCCTGTTCTCGCTTTGCTCGAAGACGGACCGCTTTCCCCCGCAAGCGGGGGAAGGGCTATGTATCCATGACCCTCCCCGCCCCCTACCCGCCCCTCGTCGCCGGCGCCGACGGCCTCGACGCCTACCCCGCCGCGCCCGCCGCCCTGCAGACCCGCATGGCCCAGATCTATGGCGTCGCCGCCGATCAGGTCCTGCCGGTGCGCGGCCTGACCCATGGGCTGGAGCTGGTCTTCCGCCTCGCCGCCCGCGACGGCCGCTCGGTCGAGGCCCCCGAGGCCGAGCCCTATACCGGCCTCGCCCGGCTGTACCGCGCCGGCGAAGGTGACCGCGCGGCCGTCATCATCCGCGCCCTCGGCTCGCCCGAGGCCATCGCCGAGATGGCCGAACGCGTCGCCCCGGCCCTGCTGGTCATCGACGAGGGCCTGATCGAGTTCGCCGACGGGACCTCGGCCGCGACCCTGATCGGCGACCACGCCAATCTGGTCGTCCTGCGCAGCCTGTCGCTGGCCTATGGCCTGGCCGGGGCCCGCGTCGGCGCCGCCCTGGGTCAGCCCGCGACCCTGGCCCGCCTGGTCGAGGTGGTCGAACCCTATGCCCTGCCCGAGCCCCTGGTCCGGCTGGCCATCCAGGCGCTCGACCCCTCGCGCATGATCGAGACCGCCGAGCGCATCGCCGCCGTCCGCCGCGAGCGCGAGCGGCTGGTCCGCGAGATCGGTCGGGTCATGGTGGTCGAGGCCGGCGTCGGCCCGATCCTGATGGCCCGCCCCTCCGACATCGACACCACCCTGTCCGAGCTGGCGAAATACGGCGTCGCCGCCGACCGCTCGGGCGACCGGGTCCGCCTGCCGGTCTCGATCCGGGCCGAGGTCAACGATCGGCTGCTGAGCGCCCTCGGCCTCGCGCCCTCGAACGCCCGCGCCCACCGCATCGGCCAGGCTGTGCGCGACACCAAGGAGACCCGCATCGTCTGCGCCGTCGACCTGGACGCGACCGGCCCGATCAAGATCGAGACCGGAGTCGGCTTCTTCGACCACATGCTGGAACAGGTCGCGACCCACGGCGGCTTCTCGCTGCGGCTGCAGTGCGAGGGCGACCTGCACACCGATCCGCACCACACCATCGAGGACAGCGCCATCGCCCTGGGCCAGGCGCTGAAACAGGCGCTGGGCGAGCGGCGCGGCATCCAGCGCTACGGCTTCGTCCTGGCCATGGACGAGGCCCAGGCCAATGTCGCCATTGACCTGTCAGGGCGACCGTATCCGGTGTTCGAGGGCACGTTCGCGACCCCCTTCATCGGCGAGTACCGCACCGACCTGACGGCCCACGTGTTCCGCTCCCTGGCCGAGCACCTGGGGGCCGCGATCCACATCACCGTCACCGGCGACGACGACCACCACAAGACCGAGGCCGCCTACAAGGGCTTCGGCCGCGCTCTGCGCCAGGCCATCCGGGTCGAGGGCGACGCGGTCCCGAGCACCAAGGGGGTTCTTTGACCCATACCGCCATCGTCCACCTGGGCGCGGGGAACACCGCCTCGGTCCAGTTCGCGCTCGAGCGCCTGGGGGCCGACGTCGTCGTCACCGCCGACCCCACGATCATCGCCGAGGCCGAACGTCTGGTCCTGCCGGGCGTCGGCGCGGCCGGCTATGCCATGGAGCGGATGGCGGCCCTGGGCCTGACCGAGGTCATCAAGGGCTTCGAACGCCCCCTGCTGGGCCTGTGCCTGGGCCAGCAGCTCCTGTTCGCCGAGAGCGAGGAGAACGGCGGGGCCACCATGCTGGGCTTCATCCCCGGCCGGGTGACGCGCATGCCGGTGCGCGACGACCTGCCGGTGCCGCATATGGGCTGGTCGCAGCTCAACACCCTGTCCGACGACCCCATCCTGCAGGGCGTGGTCGAGGGCGAGTACGCCTATTTCGTCCACTCCTACGTCTGCCCGGACACCGAGGCGACCATCGCCTGCGCCGACTATGGGGCCCAGGTCCCGGCCATGGTGCGGACCGGCAACCGCTGGGGCTGCCAGTTCCACCCGGAGCGGTCGGCCGCGGCGGGCGCGCGGATCCTCCAAAACTTTCTCGAGCTGCCCGCATGATCGTCTATCCCGCCATCGACCTGCGCCACGGCGTCTGCGTGCGCCTGATGCACGGCCGTTTCGACCAGGTCACCGAATACGATACCGTCCCGGCCACCCGCCTGGCCGCCTTCGTGGCCGAGGGCGCGACCTGGGTCCATATCGTCGATCTGGACGGGGCCGAGGCCGGACGCGCGGTCCAGCACGACCTGATCGGCGACCTGGCCTCCAGCCTCGACGTCAAGATCCAGTCGGGCGGCGGCGTGCGCGCGGTCGAGGACGTCGAGCGCCTGCTGGCCAGCGGCGTCGACCGCGTCGTCATCGGCTCCCTGGCCGTCACCAACCCGATCCTGGTCGCCCACTGGCTGGAGCGGTTCAGCCCGGACTGCCTGGTCCTGGCGTTCGACGTGCGCGTCGGCGACGACGGCGTGCCCACGCCTTCGCTGAAGGGCTGGACCGAGTCGGCGGGGCTGGACCTGTGGACCGCGCTGGACCGCTATCCGGTGGGGACGCTGAAGCATGTCCTGATCACCGACGTCAGCCGCGACGGGGCTCTGACGGGACCGAACCTCGAGCTGCTGGCCGAGGTCCTGCGCCGCCGTCCCGAGCTGAAGGTGCAGGCCTCGGGCGGGGTGTCCTCGTTGGAGGACCTGAAGGCGGCCGCTGCCGTCGGCTGCGACGGCGCCATCGTCGGCCGCGCCATCTACGAAGGTCGCTTCACGGCGCGCGAGGCGATAGAGGCCGTCCAATGACCGCGCGCCGTATCATCCCCTGCCTGGACGTGAAGGACGGCCGGGTCGTCAAGGGCGTGCGGTTCGAGGGCCATGTCGACATGGGCGACGCCGGCGAACTGGCCGCGCGCTATCGCGACGCCGGGGCCGACGAACTGGTCTTCTACGACATCACCGCCAGCCCCGAGGGCCGGACGCTGGACTATGGCTGGGTGCGCGACATCGCCCGGTCGCTGGACATCCCCTTCTGCGTCGCCGGCGGCATCCGCACCGTGGACCAGGCCGCGGCCTGCCTCGACAACGGGGCCGACAAGGTCTCGATCAACTCCCCCGCCCTCGAGCGGCCCGAACTGATCACCGAGATGGCCGAGCGACTGGGCAGCCAGTGCGTCGTGGTCGGCGTCGATTCCCGGCGCGAGGACGGCGAATACGTCGTGCACAAATACACCGGCGATCCCGACAGCCGCCGCCTGGCCGGCCGCCGCACCATGGACTGGATCGTCGAGGCCCAGGAGCGGGGCGCGGGCGAGATCGTGCTGAACTGCATCGACCAGGACGGGGTGCGCCAGGGCTATGACACCGCCCAGCTGTCCGACGCCCGCAGCCGCCTGACCATCCCCCTGATCGCCTCGGGCGGGGCGGGGTCGAAGTCGCATTTCCTCGACGTCTTCGACCGCGCCAACGTCTCCGGCGCCCTGGCCGCCAGCGTGTTCCACTCGGGCGCCATCACTGTCCCCGACCTCAAGGCCTTCCTGGCCGGGGCGGGTGTTGAGGTGAGGCAGTGATAGCCCTTCCCCTCGAGGGGGAAGGGTTGGGATGGGGTGGAGGCACCCCGCCTCCGATCTCCCACCGAGACCCCGTCTTGTTCGGTGTGTCGAAGCCTCACCTTCAACGCACTGCCTTCACCCCATCCCCGGCCCTTCCCCCTCCAGGGGAAGGGAGCAGGACACGCCGATGATCGACCCCACCACTCTCGACTTCGCCAAGGGCGGCGGCCTGATCCCGGCCGTGGTGCAGGACGCCGACACCCTGCAGGTCCTGACCCTGGCCTATATGGATCGCGCCGCCCTCGACGAGACGATCGAGTCCGGAGAGGCCACCTTCTTCTCGCGCTCGCGCGGCGGGCGATGGCGCAAGGGCGAGACCAGCGGTAACCGGCTGAAAGTCGTCTCGATCACCCCGGACTGCGACAACGATTCCCTGGTCCTGGCCGTTCGGCCCATGGGTCCGGCCTGCCACCTGGGCACCACCAGCTGTTTCGGGGCCGAGGACGCGCCGGGCCTCGGCCGGATCGCCCGCCTGGAGCAGACCATCGCCGAACGCGCCGCCGCCGACCCGGCCACCAGCTGGACCGCCCGCCTGCTGGCCGAGGGCCCCAAGCGCGTGGCCCAGAAGGTCGGCGAGGAAGGGGTGGAGACGGCGCTGGCCGGGGCCGCCGGACCCGACGAAGAAGTGGCCTCCGAAGCCGCCGATCTGGTCTATCACCTGCTGGTTCTGTTACGGGCGCGTCAAATGTCGTTTCAGGACGTGCTGGACGTGTTGGCCTCGCGCGCGCTACCGGCCACACACGCGGACTGACTTTGGGGGCCCGGCCCTCGCGGAACTTGAGGAGCGGGCATGACGGCTCTGGTGCTGTTCGGTGGCGGCGGCGATCTGGCCATGCGCATGCTGCTGCCCTCGCTCTATTTCCTCGAGCATGATGGCCTGCTGCCCGACGGCCTGAAGATCATCGGCGCGGCCCGCTCCGAGGAAGCCGCCCCCGAATATATCGCCAAGGTCCGCGCCGCGGTCGAGGGCAAGGCCAGGGCCGATGACGCCTGGTCCGACGAAGCCTGGGCCCGGCTGGAGGCGCGGCTGGACTACCTCGCCGTCGACGCCACCTCGGCCGAAAGCCTGAAGCCGCTGAAGGACAAGGTCGGCACCGGCCCCTGCACCAGCTTCCTGGCCGTCTCGCCCTCCCTGTACGCGAGGATCGTCACCGCCATGCGCGCCGCCGGCCTGGCCGAGCCGGAGGACCGCGTCGTGCTGGAAAAGCCGGTCGGTCGCGATCTGGAGAGCTTCCGCGCCATCGACGACGCCGTGGCCGACGCCTTCTCGGAACAGCAGGTGTTCCGCATCGACCACTATCTGGGCAAGGAGACGGTCCAGAACCTGATCGCCCTGCGCTTCGGCAACGTGATCTTCGAACCGCTGTGGAACAACCTGTCGATCGACCACGTCCAGATCACGGTGGGCGAGACCGTCGGGGTCGGCGACCGCTGGCCCTACTATGACGAATACGGCGCCCTGCGCGACATGCTGCAGAACCACATGCTGCAGCTGCTGTGCCTGGTCGCCATGGAGCCGCCCAGCGACCTCGACCCGGACTCGGTGCGCAACGAGAAGGTCAAGGTGATCCGCTCGCTGCGCCCGATCACCGCCGAGGACGCCGAGCGGACCACGGTGCGGGGCCAGTACGTGTCCGGCACCGTCGACGGCAAACGCGTCCCCGGCTATGACGAGGAACGCGGGGCGGACTCCGACACCGAGACCTTCGTCGCCCTGCGGGTCGACATCGACAACTGGCGCTGGGCCGGCGTGCCCTTCTTCCTGCGCACCGGCAAGCGCCTGCCCGAGAAGCGCACCGAGATCGTCATCCAGTTCAAGCCCGTGCCCCACTCCATCTTCGGCCAGGACGCGCGCGACGAGGACTCGGCCAACCGCATGATCATCGAGCTGCAGCCCGAGGAAGACATCAGCCTCACGGTCATGAACAAGCGGCCCGGCCTGGACCAGCGCATGCAGCTGCAGCCCATCAAGATGAGCCTGTCGTGGGGCGTCGGCGGCAAGGGCGACGCCCCGCCGCGCCGCCGCATCGCCTATGAGCGGCTGCTGCTCGACGCGCTGAACGGCGACTCCACCCTGTTCGTCCGCCGCGACGAGGCCGAGCGCGCCTGGGAATGGGTCGACGGCGTGTCCCAGGCCTGGGTCGACGGCCACGTCAAACCCCAGCCCTATCGCGCCGGCGCCTGGGGCCCCGACGCGGCCGACATGCTGATGGTCCGCACGGGCCGGGACTGGAACACGCAGGATGATTGAGCTTTCGCAGAAGCCCTTCCCCCGCCCTTCGCGGGGGAAAGCGGCCCGTCGATCGCGGAGCGATCGAGGGCCGATGGGGGCCGTCTTGCTTGCTTCCGCCCCAGATCAAATTCCCCCATCGGTCCTGTTCTCGCTTCGCTCGAAGACGGACCGCGTTCCCCCGCAAGCGGGGGAAGGACGATACGCATGACCGAACTCGAAACCTTCCCCACCCTGGACACCTGGGCCGCGACGATCGCCGGTCGCCTCGAGGAAACCCTCGGCGCCGCGGTCATCGACAACGGCCGGGCCCTGTTCGCCGGCCCCGGCGGTTCGACCCCCGCGCCCGTCTATGAACGCCTGGCCCGGGCCGACGTCGGCTGGGACCGGATCGCCGTCACCCTGGTCGACGAGCGCTATGTCCCCGAGACCGATCCCGAGTCCAACGCCCGGCTGATCCGCAACACCCTGCTGCAAGGCCCGGCGGCGGCGGCGCGGTTCATCCCCCTGTATCATGCCGAGGTTACGGTAGACCGGGCGGCGGCCGTGGCGGCCCGCGCCCTGGCCGAGGCCGGCGGCCGCTTCGACGCCGTGCTGCTGGGGATGGGGGAGGATGGCCATATCTGCTCGATGTTCCCGGCCAGTCCGACGCTGAAGACCCTGCTGACCCCCACCCTGAAACCCAATGTCCTCGGCGTGCCGCACGGCCGCGACGGGGCGGCCCCGACCCTGGAGCGGATCTCCATCACCCTGCCCTATCTGATGTCGGCCGGGCGGGTGATCCTGGGCCTGAAGGGCGCGGCCAAGCGGGCGGTGTTCGAGCGCGAGGCCGCCGGCGACCCGGCCGTGCAGCCGATCGCGGCGATGATCGCGGCCAAGGTTCCCCTGGAAGTCGTCTGGACGGAGGCCGCGTGATGGCCCTGCACACCCCCCCGCTGCACCCGGTCGTGGCCGAGGTCACCGCCCGCATCGTCGAACGGTCGAAGGCGACCCGCGCCGACTACCTGCGCCGCATGGACGCCGCGCGCGACAGCGGCATCGGCCGGGCCAAGCTCAGCTGCGCCAACTGGGCCCACGCCTTCGCCGGCCAGACCGTGGCCGACAAACTGACCGCCATGACGGGCAAGACCCCCAACGTCGGCATCGTCACCGCCTACAACGACATGCTGTCGGCGCATCAGCCGTTCGAACGCTTCCCCGCGGTGATCCGCGAGGCGGTGCGCCAGGTGGGGGCCACGGCCCAGGTCGCCGGCGGCACCCCCGCCATGTGCGACGGCGTCACCCAGGGCCGCCCGGGCATGGAGCTGAGCCTGTTCAGCCGCGACGTCATCGCCATGTCGGTCGGCGTCGCCCTGACCCACGACGCCTTCGACGCCGCCATGATGCTGGGCGTCTGCGACAAGATCGTGCCCGGCCTGTTCATGGGGGCCCTGGCCTTCGGCCACCTGCCCGTCGTCTTCGCCCCCGCCGGCCCCATGCCCAGCGGCATCCCCAATGCCGAGAAGGCCCGCGTCCGCGCCGAGTACGCGCAAGGCAAGGTCGACCGCGCCGACCTGCTGGCCAGCGAGATCGGCAGCTACCACTCGCCCGGCACCTGCACCTTCTACGGCACCGCCAACTCCAACCAGATGATGATGGAGTTGGGCGGACTGCACATGCCCTCCACCGCCTTCGTCCATCCGGAGACCGGCCTGCGCGACGCCCTGACGGCGGCGGCGGCGCAACGGGCGGTCGAACTGGCCCAGTCGGGCGAATGCCGCATGGCCGACGTCATCGACGAAAAATCCATCGTCAACATGATCGTGGCCCTGCTGGCCACCGGCGGATCGACCAACCACGCCATCCACCTCGTGGCCATGGCCCGGGCGGCGGGGGTGCTGATCGACTGGACCGATCTGGACCAGCTGTCGTCGGTGACGCCGCTGCTGGCCCGGGTCTATCCCAACGGCTCGGCCGATGTGAACGCCTTCCAGGCCGCCGGCGGCGTGGCCTTCGTCGCTCGCGAGCTGGCGCAGGCCGGCCATATCCATTCGGACGTGACGACGATCATGGGCCGGGGCATCCACCATTATTTCCAGGAACCGGCGATGATCGACGGCACCCTGGTGTGGAAGGACGGCGTCAGCGAAAGCCTCGACCGCGACATCCTGCGCCCCGCCGCCGACCCGTTCGACACCGAGGGCGGCCTGCGCCTAGTCCAGGGCAATCTCGGCCGCGCGGTCATCAAGATCTCGGCCGTGAAGCCGCAGCACCGGATCGTCGAGGGCCCCGCCCGGGTGTTCGATGCCCAGGAAGAGGTGCTGGCCGCCTTCCAGCGCGGCGAGCTGGACACCGGCGGCGTCATCGTCCTGCGGTTCCAGGGCCCCAAGGCCAACGGCATGCCCGAACTTCATTCCCTGTCGCCCCTGATGGGCATCCTGCAGGACCGGGGCGTCCCCATCGCCCTGGTCACCGACGGCCGCATGTCGGGGGCCTCGGGCAAGACCCCCGCCGCCATCCATGTCACGCCCGAGGCGCTGGAAGGCGGGCCTCTGGCCTTCGTCCACGACGGCGACATCGTCCGCCTGGACGCCGAGGCCGGGGTCCTGACCGTCGCCGCCGACCTGTCGACACGCGACCGGGCCCGCCCCGCCGCCGTCCAGAGCTGGGGCTATGGCCGCGAGCTGTTCGGGGCCTTCCGCGCCGTCGTCTCCTCGGCCGAACAGGGGGCCTCGGTCTGTTTCGTGGCCGAGCCGACGCACCAGCAACCAGAGATCCGCGACGTCGCGGACGCCAATGTCCAGGACCGGGAAATCGACGCATGAGCCGCTTCAACGGACCGCGGACCTCAAGGTCCGCTGACGGCTTTCACCACAGGGCGGACCTAGAGGTCCGCGCTCCGAGGGACGACGCATGAGCAACGGCAAGACCCTCCTCGTCGGCGACGTCGGCGGCACCAATGCCCGCTTCGCCATCGCCCATATGGTCGACGGCAAGCCGGTGCTGGAGCATCATGAAAGCTTCCCGGCCGACCAGTATCCGACCTTCCTGGGCGGGGTGAAGGCCTTCATCGACGGCTGCGAGGTCAAGCCGACCGGCGGCGTCATCGCCGTGGCCGGTCCGGTCGAGGACGGCACCATCGACCTGACCAACTCGCCCTGGCGGGTGTCGGAGGCCGAACTCCAGACCCTGGGCCTGAACCCGGTCAAGCTGATCAACGATTTCGAGGCCCTGGCCTGGGGCGCCCCCGTCATCCCGGCCGAGAACCTGGAACGGCTGGGCGGGCCTGAGGCGGGCGATCCGCACGCGACCATCGCCGTCCTGGGGCCCGGCACCGGCTTCGGCGTCTCGGCCCTGGTCCGCGACGCCCACGGCCAGGAGATGGCCATGCCGTCCGAGGGCGGCCACGCCTGTTTCCCGCCCGGCGACACGGTCGAGGACCAGATCCTGCGCATCCTGCGCGAACGCTACGACCGCGTGTCCATCGAGCGGCTGATCTGCGGACCGGGCCTGCTGAACATGCACCGCGCCCTGGCGCGGATCGACGGGCGCCAGACCCATATCGAGGATCCGGCCGAGATCACCACCACCGCCCTGGCCGACCCGGACAGCCCGTGCGGGGCCACCCTGGCCCGGTTCTGCGCCATCCTGGGGGCGGTCGCGGGCGACATCGCCCTGACCACCGGGGCGCGCGGCGGGGTCTATATCGCCGGCGGCATCGCCCCGCGCATCCTGCCTTTCCTAAAGGCCAGCCCCTTCCGCCAGCGCTTCGAGCGCAAGGGCCGGTTCAAGGACTATATGACGGACATCCCGACCTGGGTGATCACCCACAAGCACGCCGCGTTGCTCGGCGCCGCGCGGGTAGCCTTCGCCGAGGCCGGGTAACGGGATCGCGTTTTTTTATCACGTCGGCGTGAACCCGATTGGAAGCGTGGCGTTTGCCTGTCTCCACAATGGAGGAAGACCCCATGCGTAAACTGATGATTGCCTCGATCGCCGTCGCCGCCTTCGCCGGCCTGGCCGCTTGCCAGTCGCCCGCCGACGACGTCGCCGAAAAACAAGCCGACGCCCTGGAAGAACAGGCCGGCAACACCGACAACGAAGCCGCGGAAACCGCGCTGAACAAGCAGGCTGACGCCATCGAGCAGCAAGCCGGCAACGCCGACGGTGGCCTGACCACCGAGAACACGCCTTCGACAACCCCCCCTGCCGGCGCTATGGCCCCGGCCGAGGGTGCCATGGCTCCCGCTCAGTAAGCCTCGCGCTTTTTGAGACGACCGAACCCCCGTCGCGCAAGCGGCGGGGGTTTTCGTTTGGAGCGCGGACGTCCACGTCCGTCCCTGCGCCGCCAGGCGCCCCGGCCCCGCAGGCCGGTGTCTATTTCCTCGGCGGCAGGGGGATGAAGGCGCTGGTCCGGCGGATATAGTCCGCATACTGCGGCTTGGTCTTCGCCGTGGATTTTTCGGTGATGCCGATCCCCGACCATTTCGTCAGGGTGAAGGTCAGGAACACCGGGCCCACGATCGAGGCGATGCCGATCCAGCCCGTCTCGGCCGCGATCAGCCACAGCCCCCACCAGACGCAGGCGTCGCCGAAATAGTTCGGATGCCGCGTATAGCGCCACAGGCCGGTGTCGAGGACCTTCCCCTTGTTGGCCGGATCCTTGCGGAAGGCCGCCAGCTGGGCGTCGCCGATGCTCTCGAAGCCGATGCCGACCACCACGACGATCGCCCCGATCCAGCCGATCGCCCCCATCGGCGGCACCGGCGACACCTGGCCCAGTTGCACCGGCAGGCAGGTCAGCCAGGCCAGCACCCCCTGAGGCAGGAAGACGAACAGCAGCGCCGTCTTGCCGAAGCTCCAGCCGTGCTCGCGCTCCTGGGTCTCGACGATCTCCGTATAGCGGCCGTCGGCCCCATGCCCGCGCCACCGATGCAGCAGATGCCAGCCCAGCCGGACCGCCCAGACCCCGCACAGCCACAGCAGCAGCCCCTGGCGCACCGGATCGCCGTCAGTCCGGGGGAAGGTGACCAGGGCCAGGAACAGCATCCCGAGCGGCCAGACCCCGTCGATGAAGCTGACGTCCTTCAGCCGCAGGGCCAGGGTCCACAGCCCCAGCATCACGGCCACGATCAGCACCAGGTTCAGGCCCAGCAGGCGGGCAATCTCGATCAGCGTCATATGACCCTAACGAGCCTATCGTCCGTTCGGACGCAAGCCCGGTCGTGGCGTGCCCGCTCCGCCCTTCCCCCGCTTGCGGGGGAAAGCGGCCCGTCGATCGCGCAGCGATCCAGGGCCGATGGGGGAAGTCTTGTCTTGCTTACTTACCCTCGACAGAAAAGTTCCCCCATCCGTCCTGGTCTCGCTCCGCTCGACGACGGACGGCTTTCCCCCATGAAGAATGGGGGAAGGGCTGAGCCCGAACCCCTTCCCCTTCGCAGCCAGAGCCGCCATCTAGCGCCCATGACCGATACGAAAATCCCCGTCACCGTCCTCACCGGCTATCTCGGCGCCGGCAAGACCACCCTGTTGAACCGGATCCTGACCGAGGACCACGGCAAGCGCTACGCCGTCATCGTCAACGAGTTCGGCGAGATCGGCATCGACAACGACCTGGTGGTCGGGGCTGATGAGGACGTGTTCGAGATGAACAACGGCTGCGTCTGCTGCACCGTGCGCGGCGACCTGATCCGCGTCGTCGCCGGTCTGATGAAGCGCCAGAAACCCGGTCAGCCCGCCTTCGACGCCATCATCGTCGAGACCACGGGCCTGGCCGACCCCGGCCCCGTGGCCCAGACCTTCTTCGTCGACGACGACGTCAAGGCCAAGACGACGCTGGACAGCGTCACCGCCCTGGTCGACGCCCACCATGTGATGGCCCGGCTGGACGACTCCAGGGAGGCCCGCGAACAGGTCGCCTTCGCCGACCGCATCATCCTGAACAAGGTCGACCTGGCCACGCCGGAGGAGCTGTTCGCGGTCGAGGCCCGGCTGCGCGCCCTCAACCCCCTGGCCCCCATCCTGCGCGCCGAGCGGGCCAATGTCCCGCTCGACCAGGTGCTGGGCCTGCACGGCTTCGACCTGGAGCGCATCCTCGATCTGCATCCGCAGTTCGTCGCCCGACCCGCCCACGGCGAGGCCGGCCACGTCCACGACGAACACTGCGGCCACGATCACTCCGCGCACGATCATGACCACGATCATGCCGATCACGGGCACGACCATGCGCACACCCCGAACGGGTCGGACGGGTCGGACGGTGTTTCGACGCCCGCCGACGGTCCGCGCGGGCATAGCCATGCCGACGACATCAAGGGCATCTCCCTGTCGCTGGACCGGCCGATGAACGGTGTGAAATTCACCCAGTGGCTGGACCAGCTGCTGGGGCAGCAGGGCCAGAACATCCTGCGCGCCAAGGGCATCATCGACGTGCAGGGCGAGGACCGCCGCCTGGTCTTCCAGGCCGTGCACATGATCCTGGAGGGTGACCTGCAGCGCGAATGGGGCCCCACCGAACGCCGCTGGAGCCGCGCCGTCTTCATCGGCCGCGACCTCGACGAGGCGGCGCTGAAGGCCGGTTTCGAAGCCTGCGCGGCGTGACCACCTTCGCCTTCGACGCCCAGGTCACCTCGGCGCATTTCGATTCCTCGGGCGCGGTCTTCGCCCTGGGCGACGGCTCGGTCCGGTTCGAGGACGGGGTGTTCGACGCCGTCCATGACGGGGCCATCCTGTGCGCCACCGTCCACCCCTCCGGCGACGGCCTGGTCAGCGGCGGCGACGACGGCCGGGTGATCTGGAGCCGCAAGGGCGAGGCCGGGGTCCTGGCCACGGCGAAAGGGCAATGGATCGACGCCATCGACGCCTCGAGCGTGACCAAGCTGATCGCCTTCTCTTCCGGCAAGACCCTGTCGGTGATCGACGCCACCGACATCGTCTTCCGCCGCGACTTCCAGCATGAGCGCACCGTCTCGGGCGTCGCCTTTGATCCCAAGGGTCGCCGCGTCGCCACCTCGACCTATGGCGGGGCCTGTCTGTGGTTCGCGCGCATCGCCGACCAGAAGCCGACGAAGCTGACCTGGGCCGGATCCCACACCGGCGTGGCCTTCTCCCCCGACGGGGCCTTCGTCGTCACCACCATGCAGGACATGCAGCTGCACGGCTGGCGGCTGAAGGACTCCAAGAACCTGCGCATGGGCGGCTATCCGTCCAAGATCCGCAGCCTCGCCTTCCTGTCCAAGGGGGCGTTGCTGGCCTCGTCCGGGGCGCACGGGGCGGTGCTGTGGCCCTTCGTCGGGGCCAACGGTCCGATGGGCCGCGAGGCGTCCGAGATCGGCTTCGACGATTCCACCCAGGTGACCCTGATCTCCGCCCGCACGGCGCACGGCCGGCTGGCGGCGGGCCTGGCCGATGGCCGGGTCTGGGTCGCCGACCCCGCCGGTCAGGGGTTGAACTTCGTCAAGGCCGAGAAGGGCTCCCCCATCGCCGCCCTGGCCCTCAGCCCCGACGCCACCCGCGTCGCCTGGGCCGACGAGGACGGCAACGCCGGCGTCGCCGAGGTCTCGATCGACTGATCGCTCGACACGCCGCGCCGCCCCCGCCTATCGTCGGCCATGAGCGGGGGTCCGGAATGCGGGGTCGAAAAGAGCGGGGCCAGACCCCGCGCATGGCCTTCGGGTGCCTGGCTGTGGTCGTCCTTCTGACCGTCGCGGCGGGGGCCTTTCTTGTGGTTTTCCTTTGGGACGTGAATCTGCCGGCATGACCGACACCCGGACCCCGTCGCCGTCCCCCCGTCGCCGCCGTCGCGGCCGACCCTGGCTGATCGCCCTGCTGATCCTGGCCCTGCTGCCCCTGGGCGGGGTGCTGATCCACCGGTTCCTGCCGGTTCCCGTGACCATCCTGATGGCGCAGCAGGCCTTGGCCGGCAAAGGCCTGGACTATCGCTGGACGCCGCTCGAGGACATCTCGCCCCACCTGGTCGTGTCCGCCATCGCCGCCGAGGACGCCCGCTTCTGCAGCCACGGCGGCTTCGACCTCGAGGCGATCGAAAAGGCGCTGAAGCACAACGAGAACGGCCGCCGGATCCGGGGCGGCTCGACCATCAGCCAGCAGACCGCCAAGAACGTCTTCCTCTGGCCCGGCCGCGACTGGGTGCGCAAGGGACTGGAGGCGGGCTATACGGTGCTGATCGAGACCGGATGGGGCAAGCGCCGCATCCTGGAGGTCTATCTTAACGTCGCCGAGATGGGGCCGGGCGTCTATGGGGCCGAGGCGGCGGCCCGGCACTGGTTCGGGACCTCGGCCGCCGACCTCAGCCCGCGTCAGGCGGCCCGGCTCGCCGCCATCCTTCCCAGCCCGCGCCGCTACGACGCCGGCACCCCCGGTCCCTATGTCCGACGGCGCGCGTCCCGCATCCAGGCCGCCGCGCGCACCGTCCGAAACGAGGGCCTGGCCGCCTGCGTCATCTGAAATAATGTTGTTATATATCGGTGCGTTAACTCTCGCCCCTACCGTTCCATTAATCGCTAACTCGTAAGTCTGTCCGCGCGCGGACCCAGTCGGCCCGTGACCAGAGTGCGGGTAACCATGCGTAGCGTGACACGGACAGTCGAGGCCCTGCAGACCTTCGCGGCACGCTTCGCCGCCGACTCCCGGGGCAACGTCGCCCTGATCTTCGCGATGGCCCTGCCGACGATGGTGTTCATGACCCTGGGCGGGGTGGACATCAATCGCGCCTCGACGGTGCGGATGAATCTGCAGGATGCCCTGGACGCCGCCACCCTGGCCGCCGCCCGCTCGCAGTACACCGACGACCCCAACATCAATCGCGTCGGCCTGGCGGCGCTTCAGGCCAATCTGGCCGCGTTCGGCGACATCACCCTGCTGACCGACGCCACCAGCTTCCACCTGGACATGACCACGGGCGCGGTCGTCGCTGATACGACGGTGAACGTCGACGCCCTCGTGGCCAACATCATCCTGCCGCCCTACGATCAGGTGCTGGGCGACCAGATCCCCGTCAGGGCCCATTCCGAAGCGTTGCGCTCGAACAACCGGATCGAAGTCGCTCTGGTGATCGACAACACCGGGTCGATGTCCGAGCAGAACCGGCTGGTGAACACCAAGGCGGCGGCGCTCGCGCTGATCAATCGGCTGGAGGCGGCCGATGGCCGGTCCATCGAGCCGGACGCCATCAAGATCTCCCTGGTGCCCTTTTCCCAGACGGTCCGGGTGCTGCCGGGCGGCACGAACACGCCGCCCAGCTGGATGAGCAATGCGGTCGATCATACGGGCGGTGGCATCTACAACAGCTCGACCAACGCCTACAGCCTGTTCGACGCCAACGCCGCCGGGCGCTTCGACCTGTTTGGCTGGTTGAACACCACCTGGGGTGGCTGCGTCGAGAGCCGGCCCCAGCCCTACGACATCCGCGACACGGCCCCGACCAGCGCGACCAAGGCGACGATGTTCGTGCCGTATTTCGCCCCGGACCAGCCGGACAAGGACTATCCCAACGACTCGACGTGGAAGGGCTATGCGTCCGAGGGCAACGACTATCTTGAGGACGGCCGCGGCGGCTCGACCGCCAATCCGGCCTTCGCCAACACCACGGCCGGCGCGGCGGCCCGCAAGAAGGAATGGTTCGATCGGGTCCGCAACACAGCGCGCTATTCAAGCACGCCCCGCAACGCCGCCAACGGCCACCGCCTGACCCTGACGACGTCGATCGGCCCGAACATGGGCTGCGACCTGCAACCCATCATCCGGCTGACCGACGACTACACGGCCCTGCGCACGGCGGTGAAGAACATGGTCGCCTCCGGCAACACCAACGTCCCCCTGGGCGCCATGTGGGGCTGGCACACCCTGTCGCCGCGCGCGCCCTTCGGCGACGGACGGCCCTATGGCACCGAGCGGCTGAAGAAGATCATCATCATCATGACCGACGGCGCGAACGTCATGAGCGACACCAACACCCCCAACGACAGCATGTACAACGGCCTGGGCTATATCTGGCAGAACCGGCTGGGCATCGTCTCCGGCAACGACACGACCCGCCGCCAGAAGATGGACGAGCGCTTCGACCACGTCAGCCGGGGCGCCGAAGACCCCTTCGGCAGCACCGAGGACATGTGCGGCAACATGAAGAAGGAGGGGCTGGAGATCTACACCGTGGCCGTCCAGGTGGATGGGACGGCCCAGACCCTGCTGCGGCGCTGCGCCACCGACGCCGACCACTATTTCCCAGTCACCAGCGCGTCGGGCATCGGCGCGGCCTTCGACCGCATCGCCGGGGCCATCGAGAACCTGAGGATCAGCCGATGATCGCCTCCGCCATCGCCGCTTCCGGCATCGCCACGGCCACCGCCCGGTTCGAACAGAGCGCCATCCGCACCGCGACGGGCTCCCTGGACAATCTCGGGGCCGAACTGGTCGAACAGACCATGGCCGCCACGGCGGTCTCGGCCAACGTCGCCGTTTTGAGAACCGCCGACGACATGGTCGGCAGCCTGCTGGACATCCTCGCCTGACGGCCGCACCTTGGCGCTCCCGACCACCGGGCGCTGAGGCGGCAGGCTTTTCGAGCCGAGCGGTAGCGCCCCGAACAACCGGGCGCTCAAGCAGCGAGGCTCCGGGAGCCGAGCGGTAGCGCCTCCGAAGGAGGACAAATGACTTACGTTTCCGGCTTCCTCACCCCGGTCAAGACCGACGACAGGGATCGCTACATCAAGTCAGCCGAAGTCAGCTGGCCGATCTTCCAGAAATACGGCGCTCTGGAACAGGTCGAGACCTGGGGCGTCGACGTGCCGCCCGGCAAGCTGACCGGCTTCGACCTGGCGGTGAAGCTGGAGGACGGCGAGGCCGTCGTCTTCTCGTGGATCAAATGGCCGGACAAGGCCACGGCCGAGGCCTGTTTCGCCACCATGGAGACCGACCCGGCCTGGAAGGAGCTGGACATGCCGTTCGACGGCAAGCGCATGATGTGGGGCGGGTTCGAGGTGGTGTTCGCGGGGTGATGCAGATGCCCGCGCGTCACGCATTCACGGATGACGGTGCCGCGCGCGCCGGGCGCCTGGCCCTGGCCGTCCTGGTCCTGTCGGCCCCGAGCGCGCCCGCCCTGGCGCAGACTCCGCCCGCCGGCTACCGCCTGGCCTGGGCCGACGAGTTCGAATACGCAGGCCTGCCCGATCCCGCGCGCTGGACC
This sequence comes from Brevundimonas sp. LM2, assembly GCF_002002865.1. Classification (NCBI taxonomy): domain Bacteria; kingdom Pseudomonadati; phylum Pseudomonadota; class Alphaproteobacteria; order Caulobacterales; family Caulobacteraceae; genus Brevundimonas; species Brevundimonas sp. LM2. The sequence continues at coordinate 2,971,348 of NZ_CP019508.1, forward strand.
TACGACACCCACGCCAACGCCACCGGCTGGTACAACAACGAGGCCCAGTACTATGCCGCCGATCGGCTGCGGAACGCCCGGGTCGAGGACGGCCACCTGATCATCGAGGCCCGGCACGAGCAACCCGACGCGGCCGACAGCGGCGGCCAGGCCTATACCTCGGCCCGGCTGGTCAGCCGCCAGCACTGGACCTATGGCCTGTACGAGGTGCGCGCCCGGGTCCCGTGCGGCCGGGGCACCTGGCCCGCCATCTGGATGCTGCGGGAAAACATGACCGCCTGGCCGCAGGACGGCGAGATCGACATCATGGAACACGTCGGTCACCGGCCCGGCATCGTCCACGGCACGGTCCACACCGGGGCCTACAACCACGTCGCCCAGACCCAGCGCGGGGCCGAGGTCGCCGTTCCGGACGCCTGCGAGGCCTTCCACCGCTATCAGGTCCGCTGGACACCCGACGCCGTGGTCTTCGCCATCGACGACGTGGACTACCACCGCTTCGACAACGACAAGGCCGGCGACCGGGCCACCTGGCCCTTCGACCGCCCGTTCGGCCTGATCCTCAACATCGCCGTCGGTGGCGACTGGGGCGGGGCGGAAGGCATCGACGACGCGGCCTTCCCGCAGACGATGTAGGTCGACTATGTGCGCGTCTTCCAGCCGATGGACTGAGCCGCGGCAGGGATCACCGGCGGGTCAGAGGGCGACCGTCCGCCCCTCGCGCGCGGCCTGATAGATCGCCTCGATGATCCGCATGTCGCGCAGCCCCTCCTCGCCCGCCACGATCGGCTGGCTGTCCGTCATCACGCACTGCGACAGGTGATCCAGCTGGGCCGAGAACTGGTTGTTGGGCTGGGCCGGAGCGACATGGTCGACGGTCTCGCCCCCGCGCCGCAGCCGCAGCCGATTGCCGTTGTAGGCGGTCGCCGGTTCCGCATCCAGCCAGCCCTCGGTCCCCACCACCCGGTAGCGGTTGTGGTTCGAGCCATAGGTGGAGACGCAGTGGGCCACCACGCCCGACGGGAAGGTCAGCTGGAAGTTGATCGTGTCCTCGACCTCGCGGAAGCGCACGTCCGACCGGTCGGTGCTCTCCACCGCCGTGACCGAGGCCGGCTCCTCCCCGGTCAGATAGCGGGCCGCCTGCAGGCTGTAGATGCCGATGTCCATCAGCGAGCCCCCGCCCGCCAGCGCCTTGTTCAGCCGCCACTGGGTCGGGTCGCCGGCGTTGAAACCGTGCTCGGCCGTGACGATCCGGACCCGGCCCAGTTCCCCGTCGCGCACGATCCGCATCGCCTCGCGGTTGGCCGCCTCGAAATGACTGCGGTAGCCGATCATCAGCTTGCGCCCGGCGGCGCGACAGGCGGCGATCATGGACTCGGCCTCCGCCGCCGTATTGGCCATGGGCTTTTCGCACATCACATGCTTGCCCGCCGCCGCCGACCGCAGGGTGTACTCATGGTGCATGCCGTTGGGCAGGATCACATAGACGATGTCGACGTCCGGATTGTCCCGGATCGTGTCGAAGGTGTCGTAGCCATAGAGGCCGGTCTCGGGCACGCCGTACTGGGCGGCATAGCGTCGCGCCTTGTCCATGGAGCCGCTGACCAGGGCCGTCACGCGCGAGTGCCGACACTCGGCGAACCGGGGCAGGATGACGTCCGCATACCGCCCCAGACCCACGATGGCATAGCCGAGCTTGCGGTCCTGGAAGCTCCCCGCGAGCGCGGAAGCGCCGGGCAGGGCCAGGGCGGCGGCGGTTCCGCCGATCAGCAGGTCGCGGCGATGGGGTCTCGACAGCATGGTGGCCTCCCTGTGGGCGGACGGTCTCCGCCATCCCCCACCCCATCCTGCGTCAAATGTCCGACCTTTGCCAAGCGACGCCCTGACATCTTGCGAGACGCCGAGGCTTCCTCTATTGCGACGCGTTCTCATTCTCAGGTCTCCCCGCCATGCTCCGCGCCCTCGCCCTCTCGACCACCGCCCTGTTCGCCCTCGCCGCCCCGGCCCTGGCCCAGGACGCCGCCGCCGACCGGCTGGAAGAGGTGGTCGTCACGGGATCGCAGGTCCAGCTGGCCGCCCCCTATGCCGGGGGCCAGGTCGCGCGCGGGGCCCGGGTCGGCCTGTTCGGATCCCTGTCGCAGCTCGACACCCCCTTCGCCGTCACCGCCTATACCGAGGAGCTCGCCCGCAACCAGCAGGCCCGCAGCGTCGGCGACGTGCTCCAGAACGACCCCGCCGTCCGCGTCTCCAAGGGCTTCGGCAATTTCCAGGAGCTGTACGTCATCCGCGGCTTCCCCGTGTACTCCGACGACATGACCTACAACGGCCTGTACGGCATCCTGCCGCGTCAGTTCGTGGCCGCCGAGTTCCTGGAGCGGGTCGAGGTCTTCCACGGGGCCACCGCCTTCCTGAACGGCGCGGCCCCCGGCGGATCCGGCGTCGGCGGGGCCTTCAACCTGACGCCCAAGCGCGCCGGCAATGAGCCCCTGACCCGCCTGACCCTGGGCCTCGAAGGCGGGGGCGAGGGCTACGCCGCCGCCGACGTCTCGCGCCGCTTCGGGACCGATGGCGACACCGGCCTGCGCCTGAACGTTGCCCGCCGCGACGGCGAGGGCGCGATCGACGACCAGTCCCGCACCCTGAACGTCGTCGGCCTGGGCCTCGACCGGCGCGGCGCCCGGGCCCGGTTCTCGGCCGACCTGGGCTGGCAGGATCACCGCATCGATGCCCCGCGCCCGACCGTGACCCCGACCGGCGCCGTCCCCGCCGCCCCCGACGCCACCACCAACTTCGCCCAGCCCTGGACCTATACCGACGAGGAACAGCTGTTCGGCGTCGTCCGCGGCGAGCTGGACCTGACCGACCGCGTCACCGCCTGGGCCGCCTTCGGCGGGCGCAGCGGCCAGGAGGACAACATCCTGGCCAACCCCACGGCTCAGCCCGACGGCACCACCAGCGCCTACCGCTTCGACAATGCGCGCCAGGACACGGTCTGGTCCGGCGACGTCGGCGTCCGCGCCGAACTGACCACCGGCCCGGTCGACCACCGGCTGGTCGCCTCCGCCTCCCAGGTCCGGTCGCGGTCCGAGAACGCCTATGCCTTCTCCGACTTCGCGGGCTTCGCCTCCAGCCTGTCGAACCCCGTCGCCGTCCCCCCGCCCGCCGCCACCTTCTTCGTCGGCGGCGACCTGAACGACCCCAGCGTCACCGAACGGGTCGAGACCTCGTCCGTCGCCATCGCCGACATGATGTCCCTGCTGGACGGCCGCCTGCTGCTGACCGCCGGGGCCCGCTATCAGGAGATCGAGACCCGCACCTACGACTACAACACCGGTGCCCTGGGCTCGTCCTACGAGGGCGACGCCGTCACCCCCGCCTTCGCCGTGGTCTACAAGCCGACCGCACGGATCTCCCTCTACGCCAACTATGCCGAGGCCCTGATCCCCGGCCAGACCGCCCCGGCCGTGTCCGGCGGCACCCCCGTGACCAATGCCGGCGAGGTGCTGTCGCCCTTCCGCGGTGAACAGGCCGAGGTCGGGATGAAATACGACCTGGGACGCTTCGGTGGCTCGGTCAGCCTGTTCCGCACCACCCTGCCCTCGGCCTTCGTCGAGAACGGCCGCTTCGCCACCAATGGCGAGCAGCGCAACCAGGGCCTCGAGGTCTCCTTCTTCGGCGAGCCGCGCGACGGCCTGCGCGTCCTCGGCGGCTGGACCCTGCTCGACGCCGAACTGACCCAGACCGCCGACGGCGCCCTCGACGGCCGCGCCCCCATCGGCGCCCCCGAGGTCCAGGGCAACGTCAATGTCGAGTGGGACCTGCCCCAGCTGACCGGCCTGACCCTGGAGGGCCGCCTGGTCTACACCGGCGAGCAGGCCGTCGACGCCGCTAACACCGTCGATCTCGACAGCTGGACCCGCCTCGACGCCGGCGTCCGCTATGCGTTCGAGGCCTCGGGTCGTCCCCTGACCCTGCGCGCCCGGGTCGAGAACCTGGCCGACGAGGACCAGTGGGTCGCCGTCGGCGGCTATCCAGGGGCCAACTACCTGACCCTGGGCGCGCCCCGTACCCTGTCGCTGTCGATCTCCGCTGAGTTCTGAGCGGGTGAGCCCGGCCACGATCCGCGCCTGGTCCTGGACCCACCGCTGGTCCAGCCTGGTCTCGACCCTGTTCCTGCTGATGCTGTGCCTCACCGGCCTGCCGCTGGTGTTCAGTCATGAGCTGAACGAGGTCCTGCTGGACGCGCCCTGGGCGCCCTCCGCCCCCGAGGCCCAGCCGCTCAGCCTCGACCAGGTCCTCGCCACCGCCCTGGCCCGCCAGCCCGGCGACGTCCCCGCCTTCATGAGCTTCGACGAGGACCGGCCGGTGGTGAACGTCACCAGCCGCGCCCCCGACGCCCCCGCCGGCCAGTACAATTTCCAGCCGATCGACCAGACCAGCGGCGACCCCGCCCCCCTGGTCGCCGGCCATCCGGTCGTGGAGTTCCTGCTCCAGCTGCACACCGACCTGTTCCTGGGCCTGGGCGGCATGCTGTTCCTCGGCGGGATGGGGCTGATGTTTCTGGTGGCCGTCGTCTCGGGCGTGGTCCTGTACGCTCCCTTCATGCGCCGCCTGCCGTTCGGCACGCTGCGGGTGGAGAAGACCGCCCGCACCCGCTGGCTGGACTGGCACAATCTGCTGGGGATCACGGCCGCCGCCTGGGTCGTCGTCGTCGGCCTGACCGGCGTGGTCAACACCCTGGCCGTGCCCATCCTGGCCCTGTGGAAGGCCGACGCCCTGGCCGGCCTGACCGCCGCCGCCGAGACCACCGCCCCCGTCGCCGTGTCCGAGCGCGCCTCGCTGGACGCCGCCGTCGCCCGCGCCCGCCAGGCCCTGCCGGGGCTGCAGCTGCAGTTCGTGGCCTTCCCGGGCACGGAGTACACCACCGACCACCACTATGCGGTCTTCTTCCACGGCGACACGCCGCTGACGACCCACCTGACCACCCCGGCCCTGATCGACGTCCGCACCGGCGACCTGGCCGCCATCGCCCCCATGCCCTGGTATGTGAAGGCCCTGGGCCTGTCCCAGCCCCTGCATTTCGGCGACTACGGCGGCCTGCCGCTGAAGATCGTCTGGGCCCTGCTGGACCTGGCCACCATCGTCATCCTGCTCTCGGGCCTCTACCTGTGGCTGGGCAAGCGCAAGCTGTCCCGCCCCGCCCCCACCCCCACCCGGCGCGAGCCCCACCCATGATCGCCCTGGCCCACCGCCAGTCCCTGGCCGCAATCTTCGCCCTGCCGCTGCTGCTGGCCGCCCTCGTCCTCACCGGCCTGATCGGGGCCCTGCTGGCGGACGGGGTGTGGGACGGGATCGGCGCGGCCCTGATCGCGAGCCCGGGGGTGGCGGTGGTGTGGGCCCGGGTGGCGGCGGCAAGGCGCACCGCACACGCCCCCTCTCCCGGCGGGAGAGGGCTTGAGCGCCCGAGAGCCGCAGGCGATCGGTCTTGCGCGAAAGGGTGAGGGGTTACGGTCTCACCGCCGGCGGCTAAACCCTTGCCACGCGGAGGCGAAGCGGGCGATGACGGGTCGTGACGCCCGCTGACTTCATCGCCAAATGGAACGACGCCACCCTGCGCGAGCGGCAGGGTTCGCAGATGCATTTTCTCGATCTCTGCGCCCTGCTGGATCAGCCGCAGCCGACCGATCCCGACCGCTACTGTTTCGAGCGCGGGGCGACCAAGGCCGGAGGCGACGACGGCTGGGCCGATGTCTGGCGGCGGGGCTGTTTCGCTTGGGAATACAAGGGTCCGCACAAGGACCTCGACAAGGCCTTCCGCCAGCTCGCGACCTATGTCTCCGACCTGGAAAATCCGCCCTATCTGGTGACGTCGGACATGTCGCGGATCATCGTCCGGACCAACTTCACCAATACGGTTACAGCGGTCCACGAGTTCGCGCTGGAGGACCTGCGCGACCCTGCCAAACGCGATCTGCTGCGCCAGATCTTCGAGGGCTCGGAAAAGCTTAAACCGACCGTCAGCCCGCAGGAGCTGACAGCCAAGGCCGTCGAACGCTTCGCCGAACTGGGTCGTCGCCTCCAGGATCGCCGCACTCCCGCCGACACGCCGCTGCACGATCCACGCGCCATCGCCCACTTCCTGAATCAGCTCGTCTTCTGCATGTTCGCCGAGGACGCGCGCCTGCTGCCCGACAAGCTGTTCACCAAGACAATCCGGGGCGTCCAGACCAGGCCGGCGCTCGCTCAGAAGGCGCTCGCCAGCCTGTTCAAGGCCATGGCCAGCGAAGAGGAGGACGACCGCTTCTTCCTCGGCGTCGGCGTTATCAACTGGTTCAACGGCGGCCTGTTCGACGGTGCCGAGCCTTTGCTGCTAGAAGCGCCGGACCTGAAGCTGGTCGCCGACACCGCCGATGAGCATGACTGGTCCGAGATCGACCCGGCCATTTTCGGCACCATGTTCGAAGAAGCGCTGAAGGCCACGCGCAAGCGCGCGGCCTTGGGGGCCCACTACACCGACCGCGCCAAGATTCTGAAGATCGTCAACCCTGTCATTGTCTGGCCGCTGGAGGCGGAATGGGCGGCCGCCCGCGCCGAAATAGCCGCCGCTGCTACGGCCGCTGACGAAGCTGAAGGGCAGCGAAAGACCACGCTTGATAGCCTCGCGGCCAAACTCAGCGCAGAAGATGCTGACGCAATCTCCGAGTCTGAGGCAGTACGGGCTCGCCAATCCAAAAACCTCGAGCTGTTCGATGGCGTCGGCGCTCGCAGGCTCCCGCCAGCCGCACAAGCCGCTCTAAGGGCGGTCCAACCTAAGCTCAAAAAGCTGGATACCTTGCGCGATGAGCACCTTCGGGCGGCGCGTGATCGACTGGAGACCTTCCTGCAACGGCTCGGTGCCTACCGTGTGCTCGACCCCGCCTGCGGCTCCGGCAACTTCCTCTATGTCGCGCTCCATGCGCTGAAGGATTTGGAGCTGAAGGCCTTGATCGAGGCCGAGCGGCTTACCGGCCTGCAGTCGCCGGGGCCGCGCGTGTCGCTGAGTGCGGTGCGCGGCATCGAGATCGAACCCTATGCAGCCGAACTGGCGCGGGTCACCCTGTGGATCGGCGATCTGCAATGGAGCCTGAAAAACGGCTACCGCAACTGGCCCAAACCCATCCTCGCCAAGCTCGACCAGATCGAGAACCGCGACGCCCTGCTGAACCCCGATGGAACCGAGGCGGAATGGCTAGAGCGCGCCGACCAAGTCGATGTCCTTGTTGGAAACCCGCCATTTGTGGGAGGGAAAAAGCAGCAGTCAGCGCTTAAGCAGAATGATCTCAGTCGAATCCGATCCGCATTTGAGGACCGCGTTCCCGCTGATGCAAATCTCGTCGCCTATTGGTTTTTCAAGGCAACCCAGTTGGCATTGGAAGGTCGTGTTGCTCGTTTCGGCTTCATCACGACCCAAGCGATTAGAAGAGGCGCTTCTAGGAGTGTCGTACAGGCGTCTTTGGATGCCGGGCTGATCATCTTCGACGCTTGGTCCAACGAGCTTTGGAATCAAGACGGAGCTCAGGTTCGTGTTTCCTTCGTCAATTTCGCCGCGCCAGCAATTGCCAGTGCTGCGTCGCTCGACGGCGAGAATGTCGAGCGTATCAGCGCCGATCTTCGTGCGGATGTCGCTCAGGTGCGACCTTCTACGCTGTCCGATTCTCTAGGGGTGGCGGCCCAGGGCACAATCAGCGGCGGCCCGTTTGAGGTTCCCCCGACCGTCGCACGAGACCTGCTTGCCAAACCTCTCAATCCCAACGCTCGTCCAAATGCCGATGTGCTGAGGCACTGGGTGAATGGAGACGACCTTACTGACCGTCGCGCCGATTGGTGGATCATCGATTTCGGCGAAGCTGCCTCAGACGCAGAAGCTTGTCTCTATGAACAGCCATACGAACTGTTGCGGCGTAGGTGGGCTGAGGATGATGCCGCAAAAATCGCTGCTGGCGAACCTTTGCTTCGCGCTGGCGAGCCCAGAACTCGCGCTCGTTGGTGGATCCTACAGCGTCGTAGGAATTCATTGCTCAGCGCTCTTTGGGCAGGCGAACGCTTCTTGGCCACGCCACGTGTCTCAAAACACAGGTTCTTCGTTTGGTTAAGAAAGAACGAGATGCCAGACACTCGACTTGTCGTGTTCAGGCGAACCGACGATGCGTTTCATGGGCTGCTTGAGGCCAAACATCACAGAATATGGTCACTTCGGTTCGGCGGAAATCACGGTGTAGGCAACGACTCCGAATATATGCACACGTCGACGTTCGACACCTTCCCATTCCCCGAAGGCCTGACCCCAAACATTGCCGCCGACGACTATGCCAAGGATCCGCGCGCCATCGCTATCGCCGAAGCGGCACGAGACCTGAACGAAAAGCGTGAGGCCTGGTTGAACCCCGCCGACCTGGTGCGCTTCGAGCCCGAGGTCGTTCCCGGCTATCCGGAACGCGTCCTGCCGGTCTCGGACGAAGCGGCGAAGGTGCTCAAGACCCTCACTATGACCAACCTCTACAACCAGCGCCCCGAATGGCTGGACATGGCCCATCGCCGCCTCGACGCCGCCGTCGCGGCGGCCTACGGCTGGCCCTCTGACCTGACCGACAAGGCCGTGCTCGAACATCTGTTCGCCCTCAATCAGGAGCGCGCGGCGGCAGGGCGCTAGACCCTCTCCCGCCACCGCCTGACCCTCACACCGCCCTTACCCTCGGCCCCCGCTCCACCTGCTCCACCACTCCCTCGCCCTCCTCCTCCTCCCCCCACCAGTCCCGGGGCGGCCAGCGCCAGCCGGTCAGGTCTTCCTGGCCCCAGTCCACCCCCTGGCAGCGGCGCAGGTGCTGGGTGACCATCAGCAGGTCGGGCCGGGGCGGGATCGGGTCGATCTCCAGCAGCCGGCCCTCGGCGTCCCAGTAGCGGCTGGCCCAGCCGCCGTGGATCCCGGCTCGGAAGTCCGACAGGGCGACCTCGGGCCCCAGCACCCAGGCCCGCCAGCGCCAGGCGAAGGCCCCATAGGCGGCCTGGGGCGGGCCCCGGTCGGTCAGCAGGTCGAAGGCCAGCTGGTCGGCCCATTCCATGACCTGCTGGTGCACCACGTCCATCACTTCCTTTTGCGCCGCCCGTTCCGCGACGACCTCCTCCGGCGTCGGCGGGGGCGGCTCGGCCGGCGGGCCGTCGCCCCCGTCCCCCGTGATCCGTCCCAGGGCCTCGGCCGCGCGAAGCACGGCGCTGGCCTCCAGCGCCCGGCCCTCCCCCAGCAGGCTGGCGGCATAGGCGATGGCGCCGTCGCGGGCCTGTCTCAGGTCGACCGGGGCGGGCGGCCCCGCGTCGGCGGCGCGGGCGATCGCCCGGGCATGCGCGGCGTGGGTCCAGCCGCAGCGGCTGGCGCGCTTGCGGATCGTGTTGATGGAGATGTTCAGACGGCGCGAGATCGACTCGGCCGTCTCTCCGCCCAGATAGGCGTCACGGATGACGGCCCAGGTCTCGGCCGGAAAGTTGCGACGGGTGCGGATGCCATCCTCGGTCATGCGCGGATCATCGCACGACGTTACGTCAGGATCGGTCGTGCCATCCTTCTGTCCCCTCCTGAACCTGCCTGTCGCGCCAGGACCGGTACGAACCAGGACTGAGCCGGTACAGGACGAACCGGGACATCGGGCGCTGCCGATGGCGATTTCCTGCCGAAAATACGACCAAGGTTAACTCGACCTCATGACGTTTGTTTAAGTTGAAGACCAGCGTTCGCCCGGACTAGATCGTGGCGTCGGCGGGCCCCGGGCCGCGCCGCCATCCATCCCACACCGCTCCGGCGATCCCGGTGCCCGGCCCCCGCCGCGCGCCCCGGCGGAGCCCTGTCCAGACCTTCAGAGGACCCCGATGATCCACCACCTGTCCGTCGCCGCCCGCGATCCGAAAGCGGTCGCCGACTTCTTCGCCGAACTGATCGACGGCGTGACCGTCGACTTCGCCCCCAACCCCGGCAGCTATATGGTGTTCAAGGCCGACGGCCACGGCACCGCGATCGAGATCTATCCCTCAGGCTCGGTCATGGCCCCCAACGGCGATCCGGGGGCCGTCTTCCTGACCCGCCCGCCCGAGGCCGTGGAGCGCTCGCCCACCCATTTCGCCGTCAGCGTCAGCCACACCGCCCAGGCGATCCAGGCGATGGCCGCCGCGCGCGGCTGGGACTGTTTCGTCTGCGACCGCGGCGGCCATTTCCATGTGGTCGAGGTCTGGATCGAGAACGCCTGGCTGGTCGAGGCCCTGCCCCCCGCCTTCGCCGCCGAATACCTCGACTTCGCCGACGCCGTGGCCCGCATGGGCGACCCCACCGGCGTCCTCAACGGCCACGCCCCCCAGGCCCGGACGCTGGAGCGGGTATGACGCACGGCCGAGAGCCTGCCGCTCGACGAGTGGCGAGCTCTCCCTCGTCCCGCCTGTCACCGGGAGGCGTCTGGCCTTGCCCTACAGATCCTCGGGCGTCAGCCCGGTATGCCGGGCCAGACGCGCCAACATCTTCGGGCCCACCTCATCGCCGTCATGAAACGCGAACACCACCTCGGCCCAGCCGTCGCGGGCCAGGACCTTGTGCGATCCGGATTGCCGCTTGATCGTCCAGCCCAGCTTCAACAGGGCCGCCATCAGGCGTCGCGCCTTGACCGACGGCCATGGGCTCATGCCGCCGCGAACCACCGATCCAGTTCGGGGGTGCGTTCACCCTGCTCCAGACGCTCGGCGACGACCCGCAGCGCCAGGGTCTCGACGCGATTGACGGCCTCGTCCCGCGACGTGCCGTAGGCCATCACCCCGGGCAGGGCCGGGGCCTCGGCCAACCAGCGGCCGTCGTCTTCCTGCTCGACCTCGATGCGCATCGACCGCTCCATCCCTGTCGCTCGTGGGGCCGCCAGTATGAGCCGAAGCCCTCCATGGTCAACCACGCGGCCCGCTCCCCCTCCGGTCGCCTTGACCCGGTCAAAGAAAAGGGCCGCCTTCTCCCGGAAGCGGCCCTGATCCTACTGCCTACTGCCTGACCTCAGCTGTCCAGGAAGCTCCGCAGCTTCCGCGACCGCGACGGGTGTTTCAGCTTGCGCAGGGCCTTGGCCTCGATCTGGCGGATGCGTTCGCGGGTGACCGAGAACTGCTGGCCGACCTCTTCCAGGGTGTGGTCGGTGTTCATGCCGATGCCGAAGCGCATGCGCAGGACCCGCTCCTCGCGCGGCGTCAGGGACGCCAGCACGCGGGTGGTGGTCTCGCGCAGATTGCTCTGGATCGCCGCGTCGATGGGCAGGATGGCGTTCTTGTCCTCGATGAAGTCGCCCAGGTGCGAATCCTCCTCATCGCCGATCGGCGTCTCGAGGCTGATGGGCTCCTTGGCGATCTTCAGGACCTTGCGGACCTTCTCCAGCGGCATGGCCAGCTTCTCGGCCAGTTCCTCCGGGGTCGGCTCGCGGCCGATCTCGTGCAGCATCTGGCGGCTGGTGCGGACGATCTTGTTGATCGTCTCGATCATGTGGACCGGGATGCGGATGGTCCGGGCCTGATCGGCGATCGAGCGGGTGATCGCCTGACGGATCCACCAGGTGGCATAGGTCGAGAACTTGTAGCCGCGGCGGTACTCGAACTTGTCGACCGCCTTCATCAGGCCGATGTTGCCCTCCTGGATCAGGTCCAGGAACTGCAGGCCGCGGTTGGTGTATTTCTTCGCGATGGAGATCACGAGGCGCAGGTTGGCCTCGACCATCTCCTTCTTGGCCTGACGGGCCTCGCGCTCGCCCTTCTGCACGGTCTGGACGATGCGGCGATAGTCGTCGATCGGCAGGCCGGCCTCGACCGCCACGGCGGCGACGTCGTTCCGGATGGTGGCGATCTGGGTCGCCTCGTTGTCGCTGAACTTGGTCCAGCGCACGCCCATGTCCTTGACCCGGGTGGACCAGGTCGGGTCCAGCTCGGCGGTGAAATAGGCCTTCAGGAATTCGGGACGCGAGATGCCGTAGCTGTCGGCCAGGCGCAGCAGCCGGCCTTCCAGACCGATCAGCCGCTTGTTGATCGCGTACAGCTGCTCGACCAGGGCCTCGATGCGGTTGTTGTTCAGCTTCAGCGTCTTCAGCCGGCCCGAGATGGCGGCCGACAGGGTGTCATAGGCCTTGCGGTCCTTGGCGCTGAGGTCCTCGCCCTTCAGCCGGGTCTCGACCAGCTTCTCCTGCAGGCGGCGGAAGCCGTCGAAGTCGTTGGCGATGGCGTCCAGGGTCTCCATGACCCCGTCGCGCAGCTCCGCCTCCAGCGCCGAGATCGACATCCCGCCGCCGTCGTCGAAATCCTCATCCTCTTCATCCTGCTCAGCTTTTTCCGCCTCGGCAGCCTCCGCCGAGCCCGGCGCGGGCTCGGGCTTGGGCGCGATCGGCTGGCCCGGGATCGGGGGCTGGGGCTGGTTGTGCGGCAGGGACGAGGGGTTCAGCACGCCGTAGGTGGCGTCCAGGTCGATGATCTCGCGCAGAAGGATGCGGTTGTTGGCCAGCTCGTCGCGCCACACCATGATGGCCTCGAACGTCAGGGCGCTCTCGCACAGCCCCGAGATCATCGCGTCGCGCCCCGCCTCGATCCGCTTGGCGATGGCGATCTCGCCCTCGCGCGACAGCAGCTCGACGCTCCCCATCTCGCGCAAGTACATGCGAACGGGATCATCCGTCCGGTCGTACGTCGGCTTGGCATCGCCCTCGGTGACAGAGGTTTCGGCCTTCTCCGCCAGCTCTCCGCCCGTCGATTCAGCCGCGTCTTCTTCGGCCTCGACGACGTTGACGCCCATTTCACTGAGCATCGCCAGGGTGTCTTCGATGGCGTCGGGCGTGACTTCTTCGGAGGGCAGAACCTTGTTCAGCTCCTCCATCGTCACATAGCCGCGCGCCCTGGCCTGTTTGATGAACTTCTTGACGCCGGCATCGGTCAGATCAAGCAGCGGGCCGTCGGTGGTGGCCTCAGGCGGTTCCTGCGTATCGCTCATTCAGTCTACGTCTCCGGCCACTGGGGGGGATCAGGCCCCTTGGCAAAAATGCAACATTCGTTCCAAAACAGCGCCTCTGGACGCCTGGTTCCCTACGAAACCACCGCGTCGTCCCAGATCGTCCCGCTCCGGATGGCTCGCCGCAACGCATCGCGCTCCGCCTTCAGACGACTGAAGGCCGAGGCGTCGAAGGCGTGATCCGCCCCCGACTTCGCTGACGCCAGCGCCGAGTCCAGACCCGCCACGCGGGTCAGGGCATCGAAGCCTTGCGACCACCGGACCCTTGCCTCGGCGAGGGGCGCATTCGCGGCCAGGAAAGGCGCGCCGGACTTTGCCGCCGCCTTCTCGACCTCGCGCACTAAAGCATCGTGTCCGGAAGACGCGAGATGGCGACGCAGGGCCGCGCTGTCAAGCGTTTGGCCGGCGAAACGGAGCCGCACCAGCTCCTGGGCCAGGCCGTCCAGAGCCGGGTCGCCGAAGCCGTGCGAGGCGATCGCCTCCAGATGGTCGTCCATCCGTTCCGGGTCCTCGATGGCCCCGTGGGCCAGGGCGGCGGCGATGGGCTCGATCGAGCGGTTCAGCGCCTGCATGGCCTGGGCCCCTTCCGCAGTCTGGCCCAGCTTGGGGGGCGGGCCGCCGGGACGCCAGCGCCCCCCGGCCGCCTGGGCCCGCTGCGGGGCCTGAGATCGGCCTGGGAACAGGGCGTCGAACCGCTCGAACAGATCGCGCCGATACTGCTCGGCCAGATCCTTGTCCTGAATGGCCGAGGCGGCCGTGCGCAGCCGCCCTTTCAGCCCGGCCTTGCGTTCGGGCGTGTCCAGCGGTTCGACCTCGGCCTCGCGCCGAAACAGGACCTCGGCGAAGGGCCGCGTCTCGGTCAGGGCCTGGCGCAGGGCCGGGGCCCCCTTGTCGCGCAGGATGTCGTCCGGGTCCTGGCCCCCCTCCAGCAGGGCGAAGCGGAACGACCGGCCGGATTTCAGCAGCGGCAGGGCCCGTTCGATGGCGCGGAAGGCCGCCCTCTGCCCGGCCCCGTCGCCGTCGAAACACAGGATCGGCTCCGACGAGACCCGCCACAGCAGGGCCATCTGCTCCTCGGTTAGAGCCGTGCCCATCGGGGCCACCGCCGGCAGACCCGCGCGCTGGCAGGCGATCACGTCCATATAGCCTTCGACCACGATGATGCTCTGGGTCGATTTCGACTCCGCCCCGAGGATCCGCCGCGCCTCGGGCAGGCCGTACAGGGTCGCCCCCTTGTGAAACAGCGGGCTCTCCGGCCCGTTCAGATATTTGGCCCGGTCGTCGGGATTCATGGCCCGGCCGCCGAAGCTGACCAGCCGCCCGCGCGCGTCCAGGATCGGGAACATCAGCCGGTCGCGGAACCGGTCATAGGGCGACCCGCCGCCCTCGGGCGAGATCAGCATGCCCATCTCGACCAGGTCGCCCGGCTTTGCCCCGCGCTGGACCAGGGCCGCCTTCAGCCCCTCGCGGTCGTTCGGTGCATAGCCCAGGCCGAACCGGTCCCATTGGTCCTCGGGCAGGCCGCGCTTCTCCAGATACTCCCGCGCTGCCTTGCCGGTGGAGCGGCGCAGATTGGCGGCGAACCATTTCTGCGCCAGGTCCATCCAGTCGGTCAGGCCCTGTTTCTTCGCCTCGCGCTCGGCCGCCTGGGGATCCTCGGCCGGCAGCTGCATCCCGGCCTCGGCGGCCAGCCGCTCGACCGCCTCGGGAAAACTCAGCCGCTCCGTCTCCTGCAGGAAGCTGATGACGTCGCCGTGCTTGCCCGACGAGAAGTCGTGGAAGAAGCCCTTGTCGTCGTTGACGAAGAAGGACGGCGACTTCTCCTTCGAGAAAGGGCTCAGGCCCACCCATTCGCGACCCTGGCGCTTGAGCTTCACCGACCGACCGATCACGTCGGACGGGCGAAGGCGGGCCTTCAGTTCTTCCAGGAAACGGTCATCGAAGCGCACGGCGCATCCTAGGCCCCAAAGCGCGACGATGGCAGTTAACGTCTCATTAACCAAGAAGGCCAAAGCGGGGCTGTAAGAGCCTGTTTTGGTTGAACATTATTTCGTCCGAAAGCGGAACTATCCACAGATGACAGGGTTAATCCACTGTTCACACGGGCGCAGAAGCGCCGCTGCACCCAGTAACACGAGCTTTCCCATGTTCATCTCCATCGCCCGTCCGGCGGTCGAGCCCATCGGCCCCGACCCCGTCGCCGTTCCCTATGCCCCCGCGATCCACGATCTGACCCCGCGCGCCCTGCACGCCCGTCTGCTCGACAACGCCGCGCAGCGCCGCCGGCGCGGCATCGAGCGGAAACAGGCCGATCGGCCCGAAGACGCCGACTACTGGCTCCACGCCGCCCCGGTCGCGGTCCGCAAGGCCTGCGCCCTGCGCGAGGAGCGCAGCTTCGCCCCCCTGCCCTGATCAGCGCCAGGCCGTGCCGTCGCGCCCGCCCTGGCGGCCGACCTGATAGACGGCGGTCATGGACTCCACGCTGAAGTCCAGCGCCGAGGCCTCGGAGTCATCCGGCAGGGCGGCATAGCGGAAGAACAGCGCATTCGTGTCGGCGAACGCCCGGTTGCCCGCCAGGGTCGTCAGCAGAGAGGCGCGCAGCAGGATGTCCACGCTGCGACCTAGGACCCCCTGGGGGCTGTCTCGGGTGATGGCGAAACTGGGGTTGGTGCGGCCGTTGATCAACACATAGAACCGCGCGTTGCGAAGCGTGCCCGACGGCTCGCGGAACGACCACAGCGTCTCGGGCACCGCCAGGAAGGGTGTGGTCACCCCGCCGTCGACGTGCATCTCCTCGAACCTCAGGCCGCCGTTGTCGGACTGGATCAGGACCGGCGGAAAGGCGCCGGGGATGCTGGCCGAGGCCACCAGGACGCTGCGGAACAGCGCCAGCGCCTCGGGCGTCCCCTGGCTGGCGATCGCGCCGAGGTCCCAACTGACTCCGCGTTGCGAATCCAGGTCGGTGGTGGCGACCAGCAGCACCCGGCCCTTGGCGGATTCGATCGCGATGGCGCGCAGCAGGTCGGCGTCGACATAGCGTTCGACCAGGGCGCGCAGCGGTTCCGACTTGTAGATACCTGATCCGAAAAAGGCCCCCAGCCCCTGGGGTTGCAGCAGACCCGCGGCCGCGCCGCCGGTATAGGCCTCGGCCAGCTCATCGTCGTAGGCCGGCCCCAGGAAGACGAACGGAGCCGCGAGGGCACCGGTGGACACCCCGGTCACGACCTCGAAATCGGGGCGGTCGCCCCGATCGCTCCAGCCCTTCATCAGGCCCGCGGTGAAGGCTCCGTTCGAGCCGCCGCCGCTGAGGGCGATGAAGTCCAGATGCGCGTCGGGTCCGGTCGGCACGCCGTCGCGGAAGGCCTGCTGGAAGATCGCGGCCCGGTCCTCGGCGTCGAGATAGACGCGGATCGGATGGCCGGCCGCCGCCACCAGCCCCATGGGCCGGGCGCCGTCGCGGTCCTGGGCATCGAAAGCGCTTCTCGCCCCGCTGGCGCAGCCACCCAGGGTCAGAGCGAGACAGCCGGTCAGGGCAAGAAGGATGCGCCGCATGCGCGGACGCTAGCACAAGTTCGCGGAAGAAACAGTGACGCTTGCCCGTGCCGGCGTTACCGCTCCATCAGGGCCTGGAACCGGTCGAACAGATACAGGCTGTCGGTGGGCCCGGGCGAGGCCTCCGGGTGATGCTGGACGCTGAACACCGGCCGGTCCTTCAGCTGGATGCCGCAGTTGGTGCCGTCGAACAGGCTGACGTGGGTCTCGACCACGGCGTCGGGCAGGCTGTCGCGGTCGACGGTGAAGCCGTGATTCATCGATACGATCTCGACCTTGCCGGTGGTCAGGTCCTTGACCGGATGGTTGGCCCCGTGGTGGCCCTGGTCCATCTTCACCGTGGCGCCGCCCAGGGCCAGGGCCAGCATCTGGTGGCCCAGGCAAATGCCGAACACCGGCTTGCCGCTGTCTACGATCTTTCGGATCTCGGGCACGGCGTATGTGCCGGTCGCGGCCGGATCGCCTGGGCCGTTGGACAGGACCACGCCGTCGGGATTGCGCGCCAGCACCTCTTCGGCCGTCGTCGTGGCCGGGACCACCGTGATCTTCGCACCCGTCGAGGCCAGGGCCCGCAGGATGTTGCGCTTGACGCCATAGTCGATGACCACGACCGACTTGCGCCCCTGGGTCTTCGGATGACCCTCCGGCCATTCCCACAGACCCTCGTCCCATTCGAACGCCTGCAGCGTCGAGGCGGGCTTGGCGAGGTCCAGCCCGACCAGACCGGTCCAGGCCTTGGCCCGGGCCACCAGGGCCGCGAGGTCGAACTTGCCTTCGGGATCGTGGGCGATCACCGCATGGGGGGCCCCGTGGTCGCGGATCCGCTGGGTCAGGGCGCGGGTATCGATGCCCGACAGCCCCACCACCCCGCGCCGCTTCATCCAGGCGTCCAGGCTGGCATCGGAACGCCAGTTGGCCGGGTCGGTCGGCAGGTCGCGGAAGATCGCGCCCCGGGCCGAGGTGTCCGATCCCCCGCCCATCTGCTCGATATCCTCCACATTGGTGCCGGTGTTGCCGACGTGGGGGAAGGTGAAGGCCAGGATCTGGCTCATGTAGGACGGGTCGGTCAGGATCTCCTGATAGCCGGTCATGGCGGTGTTGAAGACCACCTCGCCGAGCGCCGCGCCGGTCGCGCCGACACCGATCCCCTGAAAGATGGTGCCGTCGGCCAGGGCCAGGACGCCGGTCGCGCCGGGAAGAAGCTGAGTGGTCATGGCCGTTCCCTTACACCGAATCCCGGCGATCAAACGGCGGCGTTGCTACAGAGGCGATGCGGCCGGGTCAACGCGCGACCCCGGCCCCTTGCGCACCCACAGCCATCCGACCGAGGCCACGGCGAACAGGACGAGGGCCGGCACCACATTGCCGGGGGCCGCCGCGATCACCGCCCCGACCGAAAAGACCCCACCGACGACCGCCAGGGCGCGCCATCCCGGGGCCCGGCTGGCGCGGAACAGGCTGATGCAGCACAGGGCATAGAGGCAGATGGTCAGGACCGTGCAGGCCCCGATCAGCAGGCCGAACTGCCCCGCCAGGGTCGGCTGGGACGTCATCACCACCAGGGCGGCCATGACCGCTCCGTTGATCAGCGGATTGGCCAGGGGCAGCCGTCCGGGCGTGGCGGCCGATCTGAACCAGCGCGGCAGATAGCCGGCCTCGGCCGCGCTGCGCGCCGTCTCGCCGCCCAGGATGGTCCAGCCGGCGATGGTGCCCAGTGCCTTAATCACCGCGCAGGCGGCCACGAACCCGGCCACCGAAGCCCCGAACACCCGCGCCGCCAGATCGGCGAACGGACTGGTCGAGGTGGCGAGCTCGCCCGCCGGGATCACCCCGAACACCGCCACGCTGGCGGCGACATAGACCACGAGCGCCAGGCCGACGCCGGCGACGCTGGCGCGGCCCACGTCGCGGGCCGGGTCGCGCACCAGCCGCGACAGGGCCGCCGCGCTCTCCAGCCCCAGGAAGGACCAGAAGATCACCACCAGCGACGCCGGCACGCTCTGGGCCAGGGGAAGTCCACTGGGCGACCACGAGGCGGTGAAGGTGGCGCCGCTGAAGGCGATGAAGCCGGCGACGATGGCCAGCAGCAGCGGCAGCAGGCCGATCACCAGCGTGACCGCGCCCAGCCGCGCCGCGACCCGGGCTCCGGCCGCATAGGCTGCGGTGGTCATGCCGATCAGCACCAGATTGCACAGCATGGCCGGGATCGGCTCGGCCAGGACCGGGGCGAAGAAGGCCAGATAGCCGGTCCCCGCCAGGGCCACGGCGACATTGCCGGTCATGCAGACGCCCCAATAGGCGATCGCGGTCTGATAGCCGACAAACCGACCGAGGCCCCGCCGGGTGAAGTCCGTCAGCCCGTCCGCGTCGGGCTGGAACCGGCCGAGCCCCGCGAACACCGCCGCCAGCACCATGGCCCCCGCCCCGCAGATCAGCCAGCTGATCAGGCTGGAACTGCCGGTCGCCGCCAAGGCCACGGGGGCCAGATAGACGCCCGATCCGATCATGTTGCCCGCCACGACCAGGGCGGCCAACCCCCAGCCCAGTTTGCGGCCGCCATGCTGGGCGGGAAGCGGAATCGTCTCGGTCTGGCTCATACGCCGACGCTTAAGCCGGAATCCGCGCTCCGTCCCAGGCGAAAACACCGCCGCTGTCGGCGGGCGTCAGGCCGTCCAACACCGCCAGCAGGCGTTCGGCGGAATAGGCGGGGGTGAACAGCTTGCCCGGCGTGACCCCGCGCTGGAACGGCTGGCTCAGCCCGGTGTCGACCGTGCCGGGGTGCAGGCCCGCCACCACGGCTTGAGGATGCGACCGCGCCAGCTCGATGGCCAGGTTGGCCAGGATCATGTTCAGCGCCGCCTTGGACGCCCGATAGCTGTGCCAGCCGCCCAGCCGATTGTCCCCGATCGACCCCACCCGGGCCGACAGGGCCGCGAACACGGCGCGCCGGTCGCGTGGCATCAGCGGCAGGAAATGGCGCGCCACCAGGGCCGGTCCCACGGTGTTGACCCGGTAGTCGCGCATCAGATGCTCGGCGCTCAGGGTCCTGTAGGACCGCTCCGGCTCCTGGCCGTGATGCAGCACGCCGGTGGCCACGAACACGAGCGCCGGTTTCGGCCCCTCGGCGACCCGGGCGGCGGCGGCAGCAATTGTGGGCTCGTCCTCCAGATCGATATGCTGCTCACCCGCCAGGGAGCGCGCGAAGCGATGGACGACGCCGAACGCACCGGACGCCTGAAACGCATCGGCCACGGCCGCCCCGATGCCGCCGGACGCGCCGATCACCACCGCCGAAGTCTCGCTCATAGACAGCCCCCCCGAACCCCTCGTCCCCGGGCTTGACCCGAGGATCGGATTGTCCTCACGACAGCCCTAGCCGGTTGCCGTCGACCGGTCCGTGCGACGCTTCCGCTCACCCGCGCCCTGCCGAAGGCCACGCCCATGCCCATCACCACGGTCGGTCTCGATGCCGACGACACCCTCTGGCACAATGAGACGATCTTCCGCCTGACCCAGGCGCGGTTCCTGGACCTGCTATCGGTCCATGCCGACACGGCCACGACCGAGGCCCGGCTGGCCGAGGTCGAGCGGCGCAACCTTCGGCTCTATGGCTACGGCATCAAGGGTTTCACCCTGTCGATGATCGAGACCGCGATGGAGCTGTGCGACGGCGAGGCCCCCGCCTCGGTGGTCCGCGAGATCCTGGCCGCGGGGCGCGAGATGATCGCCCACCCGGTCGAGACCCTTCCCGGCGTCGACGAGACCGTGGCCGCCCTGGCCGAGACCTATCGCCTGGTCCTGATCACCAAGGGCGACCTGCTGGACCAGGAGCGCAAGCTGGCCGCCTCCGGGCTGGGCGACTGGTTCGCCGCCGTCGAGATCGTCTCGGAAAAGGATCGCGGCACCTATGACCGCGTCTTCGCCCGCCACGGCACCGGACCGGACGAGGCGGTCATGGTCGGCAACTCGATGAAGTCCGACG
This sequence comes from Brevundimonas sp. LM2, assembly GCF_002002865.1. Lineage (NCBI taxonomy): Bacteria > Pseudomonadati > Pseudomonadota > Alphaproteobacteria > Caulobacterales > Caulobacteraceae > Brevundimonas > Brevundimonas sp. LM2. Next base: position 2,991,918 of record NZ_CP019508.1, read on the forward strand.
TCCTGCCCGCGCTGGAGGCCGGGGCCTTCGCCGTCCACATCCCCTATGCCGTCACCTGGGCCCACGAACTGGCCGACGCGCCGGACGGACACGCCCGCTACGGCGCGCTGGACGCCATCACCGCCCTGCCCGACTGGATCGCCGAGCGCGCATAGAAAAGGGCGGCCTCCGCAGGGAGACCGCCCTCTTTCCCGTCAGGCGACGGTTCTAGAACCGGGCGCGCAGTCCGCCGAAGAACTGGCGACCGTACAGCTCGTAGCTGGACGAGGTGCCGTTGCCGGTCAGGCCGTAGGGGATGTCCTCGTCGGTGAGGTTGTTCACCCCGGCGAACAGCTCGATGTTCGAGGCCTTCCACAGTCCGTCGTTGATGCGGTAGCGCACGACGACATCGTGATACAGCTGGCCGGGCACCTCGTTCGGAATGGTGGACTCCGCCGGATTCACCCCCGGGATGGGCGTGACGTCATAGCGGGCCGCGCGGCCTTCGTACCGGGTTTCGCCGGTGACGGCCCAGGTGCCGTTGTCCCAGGTCATGCGCGACTTGTAGGACCACTCGGGATCGCCGATCTCGCCGGCTTCGTTGTCGATCTCGTCCGGACGGTCGGCGAAGACGAAGACGTCCAGCTCTTCCAGGTAGTTGGCGGTGAACGAGCTGCTCACCCGTCCGGCCAGGAAGCCCCAGCGGTCCGCGTCCAGCTCGCGGGTCGAGGTGACCTCGAAATCCCAGCCCTTGGTCGTCAGCGCGGCGGCGTTCACATAGGTCGTGGAGACGCCGTCGATGTTGCCGTCGGCGCCGCGCGTGAACATGCCGCAGAAGGCCGGATCCAGCCCGCCCGAGGCGTCGTAGCAGTTGTCGATCACGTCCTGGGCGCCGACCAGGGCGATCGCCTTGTCGATCTGGATGTCATAGTAGTCGGCCGTGAAGCTCATCCCCGGCAGGAAGCGCGGCTGCAGGACCACGCCGGCCGTGAAGCTTTCGGCCTCCTCGGCGTCCAGGTCCGGATTGCCGCTGGAGACGCTGTCGATCGAGGCGTTGGTGTTGGACACGAACCCGGCGGGCACGCCGTCCGCCGCGCAGTTGGCGGCCCGATCGGGATCGGCATCGATGTTGTCGACGTCGCAGGGGTCGGAGACCGATTCAAACCCCGCGCTCGCCGGCAGGAAGGCTTCGGTGATGTTCGGCGCCCGGACGGCCTTGGAATAGGTGCCGCGGAACGAGATGTCGCGGATCGGCGCGTACAGGCCGCCCACCTTCCAGGCCTCGGCGCCGCCGACGGTCGAATAGTCGGCGTAGCGATAGGCCCCGTCGACCGACAGGCGGTAGGCGAAGGGCAGGTCCGCCAGCAGGGGGGCGTTGAACTCGACGAAGCCCTCGGTCACGTCGAACTCGCCGAAGGCATCGGGCTGGGCCGCGCTGTCGGTGATGCCCGAGGCCACCAGCGGGTCGTTGATGTTCTCGCTGGTTTCCTTGCGGTATTCGAAGCCACCCGCGAAGCCGATCGGCCCGCCCTGCAGGCTGAAGAATTTCGCCGTGTCGAAGTTGAACAGCCCGGTGACGACCTCCTGGGTGATCGTGTGGTTGCGGGTCGCCTCGTAGTTCACATAGTCGATCGCGGCCTGGGTGTTCTGCTGGCCGAACGGGTTGAAGGGCACGCAGGCTTCGGCCGTCTGGTCGGCACCCGGCGTCTGGCTGCGGCAGCGGATGACGCCGTCGGCGCCCCGCACGGCGTCGATCGCGGCGGCGTAGTTGCCCGTGATGAGGCCGTTGCGCGAGGCGAACTCGTTCTGGGTCTCGCCGTAGTTGTAGGACAGGTCCCAGCCGATGTCGGCGAAGCTGGTGTCGACCGTGCCGCGCACGCCGGCGACGGCGCGATAGGTCTCGCGCGTGATGTCGTTGATGCGGCTGCCCACGTCCGCATTGAAGCGGCCAAAGGTAACCTCGCGCCCGCCGATGACGGACGCCAGTTCGGGGGTAATGAAGGCATTGTCCGGCGCAATGAGATAGTCGCCAAAGGTGAAGGACGGCTGCACGAAGTCCAGGATTTCCGACCGCACATATTTGCCGTCGAAATAGGCCGTGACGTTGTCGGTCAGATCGTAGCGGAGCCGGATGTTCGTGCCGATGCGGTCCGTTTCGGGCTGCAGGACGACATAGTCTTCAAGCGCGGTGCAGGTCTCGCAGTCGGCGAACTGGCCAAAGGCGAAGCTGTTGGTGCCGAGGCGGGGCCGCTGGGGCACGGGCGTCCCGTCAGGACGGAAGACGGTGATGATGGTCGAGGCGGCGTCGTTCGCGAAGATCACCCCGTTCTCGTCGAGGTAGTCGCTGAGGACATTCGGCACCAGCAGCCGGTCCGGAATGCCGTCGTTCGGGCCGGTGTCGGCGGGGTTCAGGATCGTGCCGATGTCGCGCAGCGCGCCGATGTCCGAGGCCAGGACCTGGTCGGAGTGATCGTAGAAGACGCTGGCGGTCGCATTGAACCGACCATCGAGGAAGTTGCGGCCGAAGATGGCGCTGGCCGAATAGTTGCCGCCGTCGCCGTCCTGCGAGATGCCGCCCTGGGTGCTGAACTCGACGCCCTCGAAATCATCCTTGAGGATGATGTTGACCACGCCCGAGACCGCGTCCGAGCCATAGATGGCCGAGGCGCCGCCGGTGATGACCTCGACGCGTTCGACCAGGGCGGCGGGGATCGAGTTCAGATCGACCGCCGCATTGCCGGCGTCGCCGCCGACATGGCGCTTGCCGTCCACCAGGGTCAGGGTCCGGGACGCGCCCAGACCGCGCAGGTCGGCGAAGTTGAGCCCGCCGTCGTCGCCGAAGCTGTCGGAGTTGCCCCGGACGGTGGACCCGGAGCTCAGCGCCGGAAGCTCGGCGATGATCGAGCCCAGATCCTGGGTGCCCGCGGTCTCGATCGCCTCGGACGTCACGGTCGAGACCGGCGTGGGCTGCTCCAGATTCGGCCGCGGGATCCGCGAGCCGGTGACCACGACCTCTTCGACCGTCGTCGCTTCGTCCTGCACCGGCTGCGCCGTCTGCGCCAGCACCGGCGCGCTCATCAGAGACGCGGCGAGCACACCGCCGGCGAGGGCGGAGGTACGACGAAGACGGGAACGGTTCACCATGAGATCTGGGCTCGCTTTGAAAAAGGGGGAAAGGATGAGAGCGGCGACTACCGCCGGACCCATCTCAATTGCAACAGTCCGAAGTCGCAACCAAGTCACTTCCGCCTCAAACATGTTCCGATGTGACGATTTTACCCATAGTTCACGCTCAAATGACCTCAACTACGGCCACATTGTGTTCTCTAATCTCAAATAGGACCATATTTTGTTGAGAGATAACATCGCTACGCGTTCTCCATTTCAACTTCTGGTATAGCTAAACCTTTTCCTGCGCCGCAGTGACAGCGTTCGACGGTCAGCGTTGCTTGATCGACGCCTCTTGAACTCAGAGTGGCTGGGCCGTTGCGCAGCGGTCCAGACGCATTTCCCGGACTTCCGGACCGCGCCTTGCATGGCTGTCACGCTGTCGCTAAAGCGACCGCTTAGCCGACACCCCTATCGCCACCGGCGCGCCGAACCCGTGCGGGAACGGCGTCGCCGGTCGCTTGCGCGCGAGAGAGACCACCCTGGACGACGACGTCATCCCTCACGACGAACGCGACGCCATGATCCGCGCCTCCCTGGCGGCGCATGGCGACAGCGGGATCACGCCGCGTCACACGCTGTTCTATTTCTATGGCGAGGGTGACCACGACGACCTGAACGAGGTGGCGCGCCGCGCCGGCTTCCTGACCAAGGGCCAAGACGAAGCCACCATTCTCGAGACGACCATGGCCGTAGACGAAGACAGCTTCGCCCCGGTCAGCGCCATGATGCAATCCTGGGCCGCGGCCTTCCAGCTCGATTACGACGGCTGGGAGTGCGCGGTCGTGACCAATTAGAGGAGGCTGAGATGCCCAAACGTACGGACATTCAGTCGATCCTGATCATCGGGGCCGGGCCCATCGTCATCGGCCAGGCGTGCGAGTTCGACTATTCGGGCGTGCAGGCCTGCAAGGCGCTGAAGGCCGAGGGCTACCGGGTCATCCTGGTCAACTCCAACCCCGCCACCATCATGACCGATCCGGACATGGCGGACGCGACCTATATCGAGCCGATCACGCCCGAATTCGTCGAGCGGATCATCGCCAAGGAACGCCCCGACGCCCTGCTGCCGACCATGGGCGGGCAGACGGCGCTGAACACCGCCCTGGCGCTGGACGCCTCCGGCGCGCTGGCGAAATACGGCGTCGAGATGATCGGGGCCAAGGCCGACGTCATCGACAAGGCCGAGGACCGGCAGAAATTCCGCGACGCCATGGACAAGCTGGGGCTGGAATCGCCCAAGTCCAAGGCGGCCCATACGCTGGACGAGGCCTTGGACGGGCTGGAGTTCGTCGGCCTGCCCGCCATCGTCCGCCCCAGCTTCACCCTGGCCGGCACCGGCGGCGGCATCGCCTACAACCGCGAGGAGTTCGAGGAGATCGTGCTGCGCGGCCTCGACCTGTCGCCGACCACCGAGGTGCTTATCGAGGAGAGCGTCCTGGGCTGGAAGGAGTATGAGATGGAGGTGGTCCGCGACAAGGCGGACAACTGCATCATCATCTGCTCCATCGAGAACATCGACCCGATGGGGGTGCACACCGGCGACAGCATCACCGTCGCCCCGGCCCTGACCCTGGCCGACAAGGAGTACCAGCGCATGCGCACGGGCTCCATCAACGTCCTGCGCGAGATCGGGGTCGAGACCGGCGGATCGAACGTCCAGTGGGCCATCAACCCGGCCGACGGGCGGATGGTGGTGATCGAGATGAACCCGCGCGTCTCGCGCTCCTCGGCCCTGGCGTCGAAGGCCACCGGCTTCCCGATCGCCAAGGTCGCCGCCCGTCTGGCCGTCGGCTACACCCTGGACGAACTGACCAACGACATCACCATGGTGACGCCGGCCTCGTTCGAGCCGTCGATCGACTATGTCGTGACCAAGATCCCCCGCTTCGCCTTCGAGAAATACCCGGGGGCCGAGGCCACCCTGTCGACCTCGATGAAGTCGGTGGGCGAGGTCATGGCCATCGGCCGGACCTTCCAGGAGTCGATGCAGAAGGCCCTGCGCGGTCTGGAGACCGGCCTGTCCGGCTTCGACGAGATCGAGATCGAGGGCACGGTCGATGTCGAGGACGAGGCCAGCGCGCGCGCCGCCGTGGTCCGCGCCCTGGGGCAGCCCACGCCCGACCGCATCCGCGTCATCGCCCAGGCCTTCCGCCACGGCCTGTCGGTCGAGGAGGTCAACGCCGCCTGTTCGTACGAGCCCTGGTTCCTGCGCCAGATCGCCGACATCGTGCGCACCGAAGGCCACGTCCGGGTCCAGGGTCTGCCGACCGAGCCCACCGCATTCCGCACGCTGAAGTCCAAGGGCTTCTCCGACGCCCGCCTGGCCCAGCTGACCGGCACGACCGAGACGGCCGTCCGCCACGCCCGCCGCGCGCTCGACGTCCGCCCGGTGTTCAAGCGGATCGACACCTGCGCCGCCGAGTTCGCCAGCGCCACCGCCTATATGTACTCGACCTATGAGACCGGCGCTCTCGGCCAGGTTCCGCAGTGCGAGTCCAACCCGACCGACAGGAAGAAGGCCATCATCCTGGGCGGCGGTCCGAACCGGATCGGCCAGGGCATCGAGTTCGACTACTGCTGCTGTCACGCGGCCTTCGCCTTCGCCGACATCGGCGTCGAGTCGATCATGGTCAACTGCAACCCCGAGACCGTCTCGACCGACTACGACACCTCCGACCGGCTGTATTTCGAGCCCCTGACGGCCGAGGACGTGCTGGAGCTGATCGAGGTCGAGCGGTCCAACGGCAACCTGATCGGCGTCGTTGTCCAGTTCGGGGGCCAGACCCCGCTGAAGCTGGCCCATGCCCTGCACGAGGACGGCATCCCGATCCTGGGCACCAGCCTGGACTCCATCGACCTGGCCGAGGACCGCGAGCGCTTCCAGGTCATGCTCAATGACATCGGCCTGATGCAGCCGCCGAACGGCCTGGCGCGGTCCGCGCAAGAGGCGGCCGACAAGGCGGACGAGGTCGGCTATCCCGTCGTCCTGCGCCCCTCCTATGTGCTGGGCGGACGCGGCATGATGATCGTCCACGACCGCGAGCAGCTGGACCGCTACGTCGGCGAGGCCATGCGGGTCTCGGGCAGCGATCCCGTGCTGATCGACCACTATCTGAACCGCGCCACCGAGGTCGACGTCGACGCCCTGTGCGACGACGAGACGGTGTTTGTCGCCGGCGTGCTGGAGCACATCGAGGAGGCCGGCGTGCACTCGGGCGACAGCGCCTGCTCCATGCCGCCCTTCTCCCTGTCGGCCGAGATCGTCCAGGAGTTGAAGCGCCAGACCGAGGCCATGGCCCGGGCGCTCAAGGTCCGCGGCCTGATGAACGTGCAGTTCGCCATCGAGGAGCCGCATAGCGAACACCCGCGCATCTTCGTGCTGGAGGTCAATCCGCGCGCGTCCCGCACGGCCCCGTTCGTGGCCAAGACCATCGGCCAGCCGGTCGCCGCCATCGCCGCCAAGGTCATGGCCGGGGTGCCCCTCGCCTCCTTCGGCCTGAAGGACGTCCCCTACGACCATATCGCGGTCAAGGAGGCGGTCTTCCCCTTCGCCCGCTTCGCCGGCGTCGACACCATCCTGGGACCCGAGATGCGCTCGACCGGCGAGGTCATGGGCCTGGACTTCAAGCGCGAGGGCGAGACCGACATGGCCCCCGCCTTCGCCCGCGCCTTCGCCAAGTCCCAGATCGGCGGCGGCACCACCCTGCCGACCACGGGCTGTGCCTTCGTCAGCGTCAAGGACGACGACAAGCCCTTCATCGTCGAGGCCGTGGCCCTGTTACTGAAACAGGGTTTCGAGGTCATCGCCACCGGCGGCACCCACGCCTGGCTGGTCCAGCAGGGCCTGCCCGTGGGCTTCGTCAAGAAGGTGCTGGAGGGCCGCCCCAACATCGTCGACGCGATGAAGAACGGCGACGTCCAGCTGGTCATCAACACGACCGAGGGCAAACAGTCGCTGCAGGACAGCTTCAGCCTGCGTCGCACCGCCCTGATGATGAAGATCCCCTACTACACCACCGCCGCCGGGGCCCTGGCGGCGGCGCAGGGGATCGGGGCGATCCAGGCCGACACCCTGGATGTGCGCCCGATCCAGGACTACGCGCACTGAGATGGCGCTGAGCCGGATCGATCTGTTCCTGATCCTTCTGGCCCTGGCCAACCTGCACGCCTTCGCCCGCTTCTGGATCGACAAGCGGGCGGCGGCGGCGGGCGTGCGCCGCACGCCAGAGCGCACCTTGCTGACCGCCGCCCTGTTCGGCGGGTTCGGGGCCTGGCTGGGTCAGCACCTGCTGCGCCACAAGACCCGCAAGGAACCGTTCCGCAGCCGTCTGGGGGCGACCATCCTGCTGCATCTGGCGGGCGTGGGAATGATCGTCTGGGCGCTGCTGGCGAACGCCCGGGTCGTCTGATCGGCTAGTTCAGCAGCCGTACCGGCGAACAGCGGTGATGATCGACGATCATCTCGCTCTGGCCCGTCATCCCGCGGATCCAGGCCTTGCGCTCATGGACGGCGACGACGGTGTAGCGCACGCCCGGATCGGCGTCGGTGACAATCTCGTCGCCGTTCACCAGGGTATGCGCGGCCGTCGGGGTCATGAACGTCTCCGAAACCCCAACACGAAAGGCGGCGATCGGTTCCGTCAGGCGTCGTCCAGCTCTTCGCGCCGCTGTTCGACGGCCTCGCGCGACTGTTCGCGGGAGTGGTGATCGCCGTAGTCCTCGGGCGGAACGACCGGCAGGCTCAGGCAGACGCTCTGGGTCGGCAGGACTTCGCCCCAGTCGCGGATCAGCTGCTGGTACGATCGCCCGACGGCCCGGATGTTGCGGTCCAGATCATAGAGGCCCAGCGGGTTCACCGTCCCGTTCTGCTCGCGCAGGGCGGAGTCCCAGTCGACCTGGTCGGTCAGCGAATACCAGGTGAAGCCCAGCGTCGGCACCCCGTCGTTCCTGACCCTCAGGACGTTGGCCCACTGTTTCCAGAGCCAGTTCACCGCCTCGTCCCCGTTCGGGCCCTCGGCGAGATTGGTCTCGGTGTGCATCACCGGCAGCTTGTAGCGGTTGTAGTACTGACGGGTGATCTCGCTGTAGCCGAAGATCTCGCCCGAGGCGCGGGTGCTGCCGTCGGCCGCAACCCGGTGCTCGTTGGTCCAGTAGTAGTCGTTGCCCAGGATACAGTGCTGGCGCAGCCGCCGCCCCAGGAAGAAATGGTACTCGTCCCGGGTCATCCCGTTGTCCATCAGGTACTCGTAGACGCCGGAGTCGACCCGATGGCCGTAGTTCAGGTCCAGCGTCAGGAACCGCTGGCCGTTCAGCGTCTCGGCCGGCCCGATGGCCGCCGGCGTCTCGGCGTGGAAATATTCGGACGACTCGCTCTGGATGAAGATGGCGTCGGGCCGGACGGCCAGGATCGCCTCCATCGCCAGAACATTGGCGCGGACGATGTTTTTCAACGCGGTGACATAGGTCTGGTCGCTGGTCCCCTGTTCGTTCCACCAGCCATAGCGCGCCGAGAAGGTGGCGCAGATGAACATCTCATTGACCGGCGTGTAGAACTGGACCCAGGGAAACCGCATCGCGAAGGCGCGGGCATAGGCCTCGAAATGGACGGGGAAATCCGGATTCTGGAAGTCGCCAAGCCAGTCGGGCACGCCGAAATGGCACAGGTCGACGATCGGGATCAGACGGCGCCGGAACAGGTCCGCGAAGGTCTCGTCGGCGAATGACCAGTCGTACCGGCCGGGCCCGATCAGGGTGGTGTGCAGCGGCGGGCCGTAGCGCAGGAAGCGGATGCCCAGTTCCTCGACACAGTCGAAATCCCGGCGCCAGTGACGGTAATGTCCGCACACCTCCATCTGATCGACGCGCACCGTCCCGTTCTTGATGCGCGGGATGGAATTCTCGATCCCCGTGGCGAACATGAAGGCGGATATGGCGCACTCTCCGGGGCACAGGTCGGCGGGGGCTGGCTCATTCCCCGCGGAGTCGTTGGTTCAGTCTTCCTCGGGGGTCGACGGTCCGTTGATCTTGCGACAGCGGCCCAGGTCCGCCAGGGCATCGACCCCGGTCTGCACATCGCGCAGCCAGGCCTTGTCCCCGTCCACCGCGATAACCGTGTAGTGCGGAAACAGGTTGGGTCCGGTGCGCACCATGTCGCCGGCGGCGATGACCTCGTCGAACCCGCGCTCGTGGGCGATGCCGTAAAGATCCGAGTAGCTAATCTGGGCCATGCGACCCTCCTGCCAACGTGATGGACCCGTTTGGGGGCCCACATGTGAACGGTAGCCGAACAGCTTCGCAGATTCGCGTCAACGGCCTTGCGCGACGCCCGGCGGTTGACCTGGGTCGGCGCAGCCCGTTGATGGCCGTATGGCCCCGCGTTCCAGTTCCGCCCGCAAGACCCTGTCGACCGCCAACTTGGCCGCCCTGGGGGCCGAGCGGCTGGCGACGCTGCTGATCGAGGCGACGGTCGGGGACACCAATCTGAAGCGCCGGCTGAAGCTGGAGCTGGCGGCCGAGGTCGGCCCCGGCGATCTGGCGCTGGAGATCGACAAGCGGATGAACGCCCTGGCGGCCAGCCGGACCCGGGTGTCGTGGCGCAAGCGGCCGGAGCTGATCGCCGATCTTCAGGTCCATCGCCGCGCCATCGTCGAGCGGCTGGCCCCCAACGACGCCGGGGCCGCCCTGGACCGGCTGTCGGCCTGGCTGGACCTGTATCCAGGCCTGACCACCCGGGTGAAGGACCCCAAGGGCGAGCTGTCCGACCTGTTCTTCGCCGCCGCCGAGGACCTGGGGGCCGTCGCCACCGCCGCCGGGCCCGACCGGGCCGCCCCGGTCCTGGCCGAGGCGGTCGAGACCCGGCTGTCGGAATGGGGCGGCTGGATCGGACGCGCCGCCACGACGATGAGCCCGGCCCTGGCGATGCGCCTGCTGGAGGCGCTGACCGCCGGCCGGCCGTCCCCGACCGGGCGGCGGGCCCTGGTGGTGCGCAAGCTGGCCGATCGCGCCGGCGACGCCCGGGCCTGGGCCGGTACCTTCGCCCCCGAGGATCGCGCCCGGCCCGAGGTGGGGGCCCAGGTGGCGCGACGGCTGGCGGCGGCGGGCCTGGCGGAGGCGGCCCGCGAGGCTCTGGACCGCGCCCGACCGCGCCCCACGGCCTCGTCGCGCCGACGCGAGGCCGATCTCCCGCCCGAGCCGTCGCCGGTTTGGGACGCCGCCGAGATCGAGGTGCTGGAGGCCGAGGGCCGGACCGAGGACGCCCAGCGCGCGCGCTGGGCCGCCTTCGAACGCAGTCTGGACGAGACCGCCCTGCGGGCCTTCGTCTCGCGCCTGGCCGATTTCGACGATGTCGAGGCGATCGATCGCGCCCACGCGGTGGCAGCGGGCTGGGGCGACGCCACCCGCGGGCTGGCCTTCCTGATGGCCTGGCCGGCGCTGCGCGAGGCCGCCGCCATGATCCGAGCGCGCGCCGGCGACCTGCGGGGGCTGGGCGAGGAGGCCCTGCTGTGGATCGCCCGGCTCGAGGGGCGCTATCCGGACGCCGCCCTGATCCTGGTGCGCTCGCGGGCGCGCAGCCTGGCCGCCCTGGGCCCCAGCCGGAGCGCGGAGGTGCGCGCCCTGTCCGCCGAAGCCGCCGAACTGGCCCTGAGGCCCGGGGCTGTCGAGGGCCTGGAAAGCCATGCGGCCTTCATCGACTCGCTCGACGCCCTGGCGTCCCGACCCTCTCGCTGGGGTTGAGCCAAGCCCCACATTTCGGTGCAGTCGAGGGGGTGCGACAACTTATTTTAAGATTTATGCGCGAGGGTCAGGGCTCTTAGAGGACCTGAGCTATGTCGTGTGTTGCGTGCCGGGACGGAACCGGATTCGATCTGCCGATCACCATGGCGTTCCAGCCGATCGCCAACATCGAAACCCAGACGGTCTTCGCCTATGAGGCCCTGGTGCGGGGCCAGGACGGCAGCGGAGCGGGGGCGGTGCTGGCCCAGGTGTCGCACGACAACCGCTATGCCTTCGACCAGTTGTGCCGCAAGACCGCGATCGAGCTGGCGGCCGGGCTCGACATGGCGGCCGGCGGGTCGCACCTGTCGATCAATTTCCTGCCCAACGCCGTCTATGAGCCGCGCGCCTGTATCCGCGTGACCCTGGCGGCCGCCATGCGCACCGGCTTTCCCATTGACCGGATCATCTTCGAGTTCACCGAGGACGAGTCGATGGACACCAATCACATCCTGAACATCCTGCGCTCGTACCGGGCCATGGGGTTCAAGACCGCGATCGACGACTTCGGGGCCGGCTATGCGGGCCTCGGGCTGCTCAGCAAGTTCCAGCCGGACATCGTCAAGCTGGACATGGCCCTGGTGCGCGACATCGACACCGACCCGGTCAAGCGGACCATCGTGCGCCACACCCTGGGCATGCTGCGCGACCTGGGGATCGAGCCCGTCTGCGAAGGGATCGAGACGGTGGGCGAACACGACGCCCTGCGCGATCTGGGCGTCACGCTGATGCAGGGCTATCTGCTGGCCAAGCCGGTGATCGCCGCCCTGCCCCCGGTCGCCTGGCCGGGTACCGTTGCGCCCCTCGCCCTGACCGCCTGAGGCGGTCGCCTGCCACGTCCGCGCGATCACGCGCAGAAACGTCGAAGCGGGCAACCATCGATTGACAGCGCTGTCATACCGGCCAATCCTCTTTGAAAATAAGAATTCGAGGAAACGCCAATGCCGAAGCTCCCCGCTCTGAGCGCGATCGCTGCCGCCGGCCTGGCGGCGCTACTGCTGACGGCGTCGCCTAGTCTGGCCCAGGCCGTCGGCGGCACCACGGACTCCAAGGACACCTTCGGCATGGGGGCCATGAGCGAATACAGCCGCAACATGGAGAAGGCCCTGTCCGACGCCGCCCGCGAGTCCGACCGCGAGCGGACCACCCGGCTGGACGGAGACGCCAGCGCCGCGCGCGCGGCCGCCACGGCGGCCGGCGTGACCTGCGTGGTGTCACAGGGCATCCTGCGCGGCACGACCGACGACGGGCTGAACCTGTACGAGACCACGTGCGCCGAGGGGCCCGGCCATCTGATCACCGCCTCGACGCCGCCGGTCGCCACCGGCTGCGTCGTCGCCAACACGGCGGCCAGCCACGCCCTGGCCGCCAACCCCACGGCCCGCCCGCCCGCCGCCTGCACCCTGCCCGCCAATCTGAACGTCGACGCGGCCATGGCCGCCTATGCCCGCGCTGCCGGGGTCACCTGCACCATGGACGAGGGTCGGGCGATCGGTCAGGTCGAGGGACGCGCCATCTATGAGATCGGCTGCGCCGGCCGCGACGGAGCCCGCATCGCCGAAACCGCCACCGGCTGGAGCCAGATCCCCTGCCTGGCCGTGGTCAAGGCCGGCTCGACCTGCGCCTTCACCACCCCGGCCGAGCAGAACGCCACCCTGCAGGCCCTGCTGGCCGGCACCGAAGGCGCGGGCTGCGTGGTCGACGACGGCCGCTACATGGGGGCCAGCGCCAACGGCACCTATTACGAAGCCAAATGCTCGGGGGCCGAGGGCTATGTCTTCCGCGTCAAGGACGGAAGCAGCGAGGCCTTCCCCTGCGCCGCCGCCCAGGGCCTGGCCGGCGGCTGTATCCTGACCCCCGTCGTGGCCGCCGAGGTCGCGCCCGCCGGCTGATCGCGCGGCCGATCCGGCGCGTTCATGACCGGATCGTAACTCGACAGGTCGTTTCACCCCCGCCATGGCTTGGCAAAAGGGGAGACGACAGGATGACCACCACGCGCGTCGGGATCGGCTTCTATGGGCGTTTCGCGCTCATTGCGGTGGCCACCTACCTGGTCCACGAGGCGGCGCACTGGGCGGTCGGCGCGGCGCTGGGCTATCCCGTCTCCTACGGCATCAACAGCGTCATCCCCGGCACGCCGATGACGCCGATCGATCAGATCCTGATGTCGGCGGCCGGGCCGGCGGTGACCGTCGTCACGGCGCTGATCGCCTTTGTCCTGGTGCTGCGGCGGCAGAGCCTGACGGCCTATGCGGTGCTGTATTTCGCCCTGTTCATGCGCGCCGTGGCGGCCGGGGTCAGCGTCCTTCACTTGAACGACGAGGCGCGGATCAGCGATCTGATGGGCTGGGGCCCCTGGGCCCTGCCCGCCGTCGTCATCCTGGCGCTGCTGGTTCCGACCGTGATCGCCAGCCGCCGTCTTCGCCTGTCGTGGACGGTCAACGTCCTGGCCTATGTCGTGTCCAGCCTGGTGACCACGGCGGTGGTCGGGCTGGACATGGTGCATCGGGGCACCCTCCAGCTCGGCTAGATTCCCGACGCCGCCTCCGGGTCCGCGACCGCGTCGCGCCCCTCGACGATCCGCGCGGCCGCCAGGTCTGCGGTGACGTTGCCGACGGTGCGGAAGATGTCCGGCACGACCTCGACCGCCAGCAGCAGGGGCAGGACCTGCAGCGGGATGCCCATGGCCAGGCAGATCGGGCCGATCGAGGCGAAGAAGGACACCTGGCCCGGCAGGCCGACGGTACCGACGCTGATGGCCAGGGCGGCGATACTGCCGGCCACCAGCACCTGGGGCGACAGGTCGACGCCGAACAGTCTCGCGCAATAGATGGCCACCGCCAGGTTGGCGACCGTCGAGGTGATGCGGAACACGGCCACCGCCAGGGGCAGGACCAGGCCGGCGGTCGCGGGCGAGACGCCCAGCCGCGTCGTCGCCCGCTCGACCATCACCGGCAGGCAGGCCAGCGACGACTGGGTCGAGAAAGCCACCACCTGGGCCGGGGCCACGGCCGCGGCGAACCGGCCCAGGCCGATCCGACCGAACACCGTCGCCACGCCATAGGTCATCACGATCAGCCCGATCAGGCTCAGGCAGACCAGGGCGATGTAGTGGCCCAGCACCCCCGCCGCCCCCAGTCCGGCCCGCAGCCCCACCCCCATGGCCAGGGCGAAGACCCCCACGGGTGCCACGGCCAGCACCCACTGCACGATCACGATCATGGTCTGGGCCACCGCTTCGAAGAACAGGGCGATGGGCTGGCGCAGGCGTTCCGGCAGCTTCGTCGTGGCGAACCCGAAGGCGATGGCGAAGACCACGATGGCCAGGATGGCGTCGTCGGCCGCCGCCCGGATCGGGTTGGCCGGGGCCAGGCTGGTCAGGAAGGCCTCGAACCCGCCGCCGGTCACATTGCCCGCCACCTCCCCGGCGGCCTCCGGCGGGGCCCCGGCGATCAGGGCCTGGGCCCCCGCCGGATCGATCGGCCACAGCGCGTGCAGCCCCAGCGACGATGCGACCGCCCAGACCGTGGCGAAGATCAGCAGGGCGGCGAACACGAGGACCGCCTTCAAGGCCAGTCGCCCCGACGCCGCCGCGTCGGCGATCGAGGCGATGCCGGTGACCAGCAGACTGAACACCAGGGGGATGATCGTCATCCGCAACGCATTGAGCCACAGCTGCCCCACCGCATCGACCACGGCGATGGTCCCCGTCCCGCCCGGGACTCCATAGGCCTGCGCCGCCGCCCCGGCCGCCACCCCCCCGACCAGGGCGATGAGCACCCACAGGCTCAGCGAGGTCAGGACGGAACGGGTGCGGGATCGGGTCATGGGGGAACGCTAGCACAGGGTTCAGCCTTGTCCTTCTCAAGGTGGAGGCACCGTTCGAGGGCGTGCTAGGCCCTTCGCTCATGTCTCCTCGCCGCATCGTCCTCGCCACCGCCGGATCGCTCGGCGACCTGCATCCCTTCATCGCTCTGGCGCTGGCGCTGGAGGCGCGGGGGTTTGAGGCGGAGATCGCCACTTCGCCCGAGTATGCCGACAAGATCCGGGCCGAGGGGCTGGTGTTCCATCCCATCGGGCCGACGCTGGCGGAGCTGGAGGCCCGGCTGGGTCTGGACCGGGTCGCCCTGACCCGCGCCATCGGCCGATCCAGCGTCTTCCTGTTCGAGAAGCTGCTGCTGCCCTATCTGGAGTCAGGATCCCGGGAGCTGATTCAGGCGGCCGACGGGGCCTCGGCCATCGTGGGGGCGACCTTCGCGGCCGGGGCGGCCATGGCGGCCGAGCGTCTGGGGATCGCGTTCGTGCCGGTGGCGCTGCAGCCGGCGGTCGTGTTCTCGGCCTATGACCCGCCCCGGCTGCAGGCCGCGCCCTGGCTGCTCCCGGCGCGAGGGGGCCTGGGCCTGGCCCTGAACCGGATGACCGTCGCGATGGCCCGCGCGAGCACCGCCCGCTGGACCGGTCGCGTCAATACCGTCCGCGCGACGCTGGACTTGCCGTCGGAGCGGCGCAACCTGCTGATGGATGGGATGGAGGGCCGGGCGCTGTCCCTGGGTCTGTATTCGCCGCTGCTGAGCCCGGCCCAGCCGGACGCGCCGCCTGGGTTCGCGGTGGTCGGTCCGGCCCACTACGACCGCGAGGCCGACGGTCCTGTCGGCCTGTCCCCGGTCCTGTCCGCCTTCCTGGCCGCCGGCCCCGCCCCCCTGGTCTTCACCCTGGGCAGCGCCGTCGTGAACGACCCCGGCGACTTCTACGCAGAAAGCCTGAAGGCCGCGCGGCGCCTCGGCCGCCGCGCCGTCCTGCTGGTCGGCCCCGACGGCGACCCGTCCGTCGCCGATGGGCCGGACGCGATCGCCGTCGGCTACGCCCCCTTCTCCCTGCTGTTCCCCCACGCCGCCGCCGTCGTGCACCAGGGCGGGGTCGGCACGACGCAGCAGGCCCTGCGGGCGGGACGACCGCAGCTGATCGTGCCCTATCTGGGCGACCAGTTCGACAACGCAGCCCGCATCGTCCGCCTCGGCTGCGGCGCGACGCTGAGCCGCCGGGCCTACCGCGACAGGCGCGTCGCGACGGTGCTAGAGCGCCTGCTGACGGACCCGGTGGTCGAGGAGACGGCCACCCGTCTGGGTGTCGTGGCGGCGCAGGAGGACGGGGCGGCCGAGGCGGCGGACCGGATCATCGAGATGCTCTCCCTCTCCCAGAGTGAGAGGGCTTGAGGCTCGCAAAGCGGGGCGATGCGTCTTAGCCGAAAGGGTGAGGGGTTACGGTACCAACCGGTGAGGGCATAATCCCTCACCCTTTCGCGCAAGACCGATCGCCTGATGGCTCTCGGGCGCTCAAGCCCTCTCCCTCTGGGAGAGGGTCTCGGCGATGGCACCCGCCGCCCGGTCCAGCGCCTCATCCGACACGTCCGCCATGTCCACCCGCCCCAGCACAGGCCGGTCGCGTCGCGCCGACATGCGGCGATAGGCGGGGTCGTAGTGGTCGGCGATCAGGGCGGCGGCCAGGGCCTTGAACGCGCCCTCCCGCGCCAGCGTCTTCCAGCCCTCGATCGTCTCTTTCGAATGGTGCTTCGGCAGGCGCGACAGGGCGGCGTCCAGCGCCGCGGGATCGGCGGCGATGTCGGCATAGACCCGGGCCGAGAAGGCCGCGCGGGCCGCGACCGGGGCCGAGACCTCGATCACCTCGGCCCGGCCCATGGCGGCCCACAGGGCGGGCGGCACGGTGCGCGCCCCGATGCGGCTGGACTCGGCCTCGACCACCACGGGCCGCGCGGGGTCGAGCCCCTCCAGCGCGACGAACAGCCGGCTCTCGAACAGTTTCTGCGCCGGCTGGGGTCGGTCGGCCAGGGCCCCGAACAGCGAACCGCGATGCGCCGCCAGACCCTCCAGATCGAGCGTCTGCACCCCCCGCGCCACCAGCCGCTCCAGCAGCGCCGTCTTGCCCGACCCCGTCCCCCCGTCCAGCAGCACCACCCGCCAGGGGCCGTCCGGGGCATACAAGGCCGTCTGCACCGTGCGCCGCCAGGTCATGTAGCCGCCGTCCAGGACGGTCACCGGCCAGCCGATCTGGTCCATCACGGAGACCATCGCCCCCGACCGCTGGCCCCCGCGCCAGCAGTGGACCAGCGGCCGGAAACTGCCGTCCCGGTCCTTCAGGGCTCCGTCCAGATGGGCCGCGATGTTGCGCGCCACCTTGGCCGCCCCGATCCTCCGCGCCAGGAATTTCGATTGCTGGACATAGATCGTCCCGACCTCGGCCCGCTCGGCGTCGTCCAGCACCGGCAGGTTGATGGCCCCGGGGATATGATCCTCGGCGAACTCGGCCGGGCTGCGCACGTCGATGAGGGCGTCGAACCCCGCCCGGGCGATCGCCGACAGGTCCGTGGTGCGACGGATCAAACGACCCTCACGCCCGCGCCCGCCGTGACCCGGCCCACGACGGCCGCGCGGTCGAAGCCCGCGGCCCGGATCTGGGTCAGGACCGCCTCGGCCCCCTCCGGCGCGACCGCGACCAGCAGCCCGCCGGACGTCTGGGGATCGGTCAGCAGATCCCTGCGCCAATCCTCGAACCCGCCGGGCAGGGTCACCCCCTCGCCATAGCTGGCCCAGTTCCGGCCCGAGGCCCCGGTGCGCAGTCCGTCGCGCGCCAGACCCTCCACCCCGTTCAGCAGGGGCACGGCCCCCGCCTCGATCTCGACCGACAGACCGGACCCCCGCGCCAGCTCCAGCGCATGGCCCAGCAGGCCGAAGCCGGTGACGTCGGTCATCGCATGGACCTCACCCCGCTCGGCCAGATCGGCCCCGACCGCGTTCAGCTGGGTCGTCGAGGCGATCAGGGTCGCATAGCCGTCGGCGTCCAGCCGTTCCTGCTTCAACGCCGCGCTCAGGATGCCGACCCCCAGCCCCTTGGTCAGGATCAGGACGTCGCCGTCCCGCGCCCCGGCATTGGTCAGCACCCGGTCCGGATGCACCAGCCCCAGGGCCACCAGCCCATAGATCGGCTCGACGCTGTCGATCGAATGGCCGCCCGCCACGGGGATGCCGGCCGCGGCGCAGACGCTGGCCCCGCCCGCCAGGATCCGGCCGATGGTCTCGACCGACAGCACGTTGACCGGCATGCCGACCAGGGCCAGGGCGAAGATCGGCCGCCCGCCCATGGCGTAGACGTCGGACAGGGCGTTGGTCGCCGCGATCCGGCCGAAGTCGAACGGATCGTCCACCACCGGCATGAAGAAGTCGGTCGTCGCCACCAGAGCCTGGGCGTCGTTCAGCCGCCAGACCGCCGCGTCGTCGGCGGTCTCGTTGCCGACCATCAGGTTGGCGAACACCGCCGCCTGGGGCGTGCCGGCCAGGATGTCGCGCAGGATGCCGGGTGACAGCTTGCAGCCGCATCCGCCACCATGGGCGAGGCTGGTCAGGCGGGGTTCTGGGGTCATGGAAACAGGTCCGGCAACATGACGATCCGGGATGCCAGATCGGATTTCTCCACGACGACCCGCCGGAACTTGTCGTCCGAGGTCAGCAACCGGCAATCACGGTCGATCGCCAGAGCGAGGAACAGGCAGTCATCGACCGGATGGCCCAGGGCCATGGCGAGGTCGAGCCCCTGTCTGAGCACGCTCGTGGTGGCGACGTCCTGCACAGGGGCGTCGTCGAGGATCGAAAGCCATTCCCGCGCCTCGGCTTGCGTCCCGACGCCTTCGCGAACCGCACGACGGATACCGTTCGCAGCTTCAACCCGCCAGACGTCGGGGGCGATCAGCGCCAGCTGCAGCGCGTCCTTCGCCAGCTCGGCGCCCGGCTCTGGCAACACCCATTTGAGCGCGACCGAGGTATCGATAACGATCAATTTTCGTCGCGCATCTCGCGGACCACGACTTCCGACGGCGTGAAGGTGCGACCCTTCATCGTCTCATGCAGAGCGTCGATGCGGGCGCGAAACCGCTCAACCTGCTTCAACCGCTCCGTCTCGAGGGCTTCCTCAAGAAGGGCGCGATGCTCAGCCTCAACGCTACGCTGATTGGCGAGCGCGCGGCGCTTCAGCGCCTCAACCGTGTCGTCGCCGACGTTTCTGACGAGGAGTTGAGCCATGCGCAGCTGATAGCACATGCTATCGTTCGTCTCAATGCGAGTGAACTTCGGCGGTGTCCGGCCGTTCAACCTGCGAGCTTGAGGAGAACGACTATGGCCCTGTCCCGTATCGCCACCGCCCTGGGCGGCCTTCTGCTGTCGCAAGGCGGTCGTCGTTTCGCCGGACGCCACGCCGGCAAGCTGGCCCTGGCCACGCTCGCCTATGAGCTGTGGCAGAATCGCCAGAACGGCGTGACCCCGACCGGCAAGCCCCGCGCCGGCCGGACCCAGGGCCAGGCCCACCCGCGCAAGCGCTGGAGCGGCCGCCCCTCCTGAACGGGCCTTGCCCTCCCCGGCGTCAATCCCGCTAGGATGAGGTATCGACCCAGCGGAGCCGTCTCATGATCGTCGTCCATCACCTGAACAACTCGCGCTCGCAGCGGGTCCTGTGGCTGCTGGAGGAGATGGGGCTGGCCTATGAGGTCAAACGCTACGAGCGCGACGCCCGAACCATGCTGGCGCCGCCTGAACTGCGCGCCATTCACCCCCTGGGCAAGTCGCCCGTCATCCAGGACGGCGACATCGTCGTGGCCGAGACCGGGGCGATCGTCGAATACCTGCTGGAGACCTACCCCACGGCGGAGCTGAGGCCCCAGCCGGGCACGGCCGAGGGCCGGCGCTTCACCTACTGGCTGCACTATGCGGAGGGGTCCGCCATGACGCCCCTGCTGCTGAAACTGGTGTTCGGGGCCCTGCCGACGCGGTCGCCGGGTCTGCTCCGCCCCCTGGTCAAGGCCATCGCCACCAAGGCCCAGACCGGTTTCGTCGACCCTCAGATCGCTACCCACACGGCCTATTGGGAGGCCGAACTGGCGCAGTCCGGCTGGTTCGCCGGGGACAGCTTCAGCGCCGCCGACATCATGATGAGCTTCCCGCTGGAGGCCGGGGCCAGCCGCGCGCCCTACGGTCCCGACAAGCCCCGCCTGAAGGCGTTTCTGGCCGCCATCCATGCGCGGCCCGCGTATCAGCGCGCCCTGGCGCGCGGTGGACCCTACGCCTACGCCTGACCCGGGCGACTCGGGGTGGAGACGGTCCCGTGCGCAACCGACGCGCACACCAGGCGTTGATCCGCCCATGCGCCTGAGAATGTTCCATATCTGTGCCGCCCTGGCCGCCGCCGTCGTCCTGTTCCTGGCCTTCATCGCCATGGGGGTCGCGGTGATGTCCGGTCTGGCCGCCCTGCTGGCCGCGGGTCTGGTGTCGTGGATCGTGTACCGCGTCGCCCGGCGCGCGCTGTCGCATGGACGGTCCGCCCCCTCCCGCAGCTGACGCCTCGGTCAAGCCGTCTTGAGTTCGGGCTGCTTCTGCCCTAGTCTTTTCGGCCGGTCGCTCGCGCCCAGCGATTCAGTGCTTGCCAGAGTTTCTTCCCCGTCCTCTCTCCGGTTTACCGGGCGACAACCCAGAAAAATCACGACCACATGGAAAAAGTGCCGATGACGGCCGAGGGTTACCGCACCCTCGACGATCAGCTTAAGCAATTGAAGTCGGTGGAACGGCCCAGCGTGATCGCGGCCATTTCCGAGGCCCGCGACCACGGCGACCTGTCGGAAAACGCCGAATACCATGCCGCCAAGGAGCGTCAGGGCTGGATCGAGGGTCAGATCGCCGAGATCGAGGACAAGATCAGCCGCGCCCAGGTGATCGACGTCTCCAAGCTCAGCGGCGACCAGGTCAAGTTCGGCGCCACCGTCACCGTGGTCGACGAGGACACCGAGGACGAAGGCCGCTACCAGATCGTCGGCGAGCACGAGGCCGACGTGAAACAGGGCAAGATCTCGATCTCGTCCCCCATCGCCCGGGCCATGATCTCCAAGGCCGTGGGCGACACGGTCGAGGTCAACACCCCCGGCGGGGTCAAGGCCTACGAAATCCTCAAGGTCGAGTGGAAATAGGGGCACAGCCCCTTTCCATCCGCGTCGTCACCGACGGCCGGGCGGGCATCGAGAACCAGGCGCTCGGCCTGGCCGAGGCGGTCGCCCGACTGACCCCGACCGAGATCGCCGTCCGGCGCGTGCGCTGGCGGCCGACGTTCGACTGGCTGCCGGTCGCGCTGAAGACGCCGGCCCTGCTGGACCCGGCCGGTGACGCGCCCTTTCCGACGGACAATGATCCCTGGCCCGACCTGTGGATCGCCACCGGGCGCGCCAGCCTGCCGCTGTCGCTCCGCGCCCGGGCCCGGAGCGGCGGCCGGACCTTCGTGGTCCAGACCCAGGATCCCGGGCTGGATCCTGGCCGGTTCGATCTGGTGGTGGCCCCCGCGCATGATCGGCTGGGGGGCCCGAATGTGGTCTCCATCACCGGCTCGCCAAACCGGATCACCCCCCAGCGGCTGGGCGAGGCGGCCGCCGCCTTCGCCGGCCGACTGGCCCCCCTGCCCCGCCCTCATGTGGCCATGCTGATCGGCGGGCGGTCCAAGGCCTTCGACCTGACCGAGGCCCACGCCCTGGCCCTCGCCGACCGGATCGCGACGGCGGTGGCCGCCGTCGGCGGATCGATCCTGCTGACCTTCTCGCGTCGCACGCCCGACGCCGCCCGATCGGCCATGACCGCGCGGCTGGCCGACCTGCCGGGCTGGATCTGGGACGACACGGGCCCCAATCCGCTGTTTGCCTTCCTGCAGACGGCCGACCATATCCTGGTCACCGAGGACAGCGCCAACATGGCCGCGGAGGCCGCCACGACCGGCCGGCCGGTCCACCTTCTGCCCATGATCGCGCGCAAGGCCCCGGGCAAGTTCGCGCGGCTGCAAGCGGATCTGACGGCGCGGGGCGCGGTCCGCCCGTTCGACGGATCCCTGGAGCCCTGGACCTATCCGCCCCTGGCCGAGACCGACCGCGCGGCGCAAATCATCCTGGAGCGGATGGGCCGGCTCTAGTCGCCACCCCCGCCGCCGCCGCCGTCACCGCCGCCGTCGGCCCCGCCGTCGTTGTCGCCATGGCTGTCCTTGGCGCGACCGCCGCCGCCGGCCCCGAAGAACAGGACGCCCCCGTCGCTGCCATCCCCGCCGCCCTCGCGTCGGGCGCGCTGGCGTCCCCGTGCGTCCAGCGCCGCCCCGACGGCGATGCCCAGGGCGAAGCCGACGATCAGACCGATCAGGATGTTTCCCACGGCATAGCCGAGGGCCACCCCCAGCGTCGCGCCCAGCGCGATGAAGATGCCGATATAGCTGCGTCCCTGCATGCGACGATCCTTTCGTCCGCGATCCGCAAGCCGGGCATCGCGCCCGGCGGAATCAGCGACTAGATAGCACTCATGACCCATCCGAAAACCACCCGCGTCGCCATCATCGGTTCCGGCCCCGCCGGCTGGACCGCCGCGATCTATGCCGCGCGCGCCAGCCTGAACCCCGTGGTCATCGCCGGCATCCAGCCGGGCGGCCAGCTGACCATCACCACCGACGTCGAGAACTATCCCGGCTTCGCCGAGGCCATCCAGGGCCCCTGGCTGATGGAGCAGATGAAGGCCCAGGCGATCCACGTCGGCACCGAGATCATCGAGGATATCGTCGTCGCCTGCGACCTGTCCCGGCGACCCTTCCGCCTGACGCTGGACTCCGGCGCCGAGATCCTGGCCGAGACCGTGATCATCTCCACCGGGGCCCAGGCCAAGTGGCTGGGTCTGGAGTCCGAGGCGAGATACCAGGGCTTCGGCGTCTCCGCCTGCGCCACCTGCGACGGCTTCTTCTATCGCGGCAAGGAGGTCGTGGTGGTGGGCGGCGGCAACACCGCCGTCGAGGAGGCGCTGTTCCTGACCAATTTCGCCGCCAAGGTCACCGTGGTCCACCGCAAGGACGAGCTGCGCGCCGAGAAGATCCTGCAGGAGCGGCTGTTCGCCAACCCCAAGGTCGAGGTGGTCTGGAACCATGCGGTCGACGAGATCCTGGGCCAGAACGACGGCGTGGCCTCCAACGTCACCGGCGTCCGGCTGAAAAACGCCCTGACGGGCGAGACCCACGAGCGCTCGGCCGACGGCGTCTTCATCGCCATCGGCCATGCCCCGTCGTCGGAGCTGTTCCTGGGCCAGCTGGAGACCAAGCAGGGCGGCTATCTGGTGGTGAAGCCGGGCACCACCTCGACCCAGGTCGAGGGCTGCTATGCCGCCGGCGACGTGACCGACGACGTCTATCGCCAGGCCGTCACGGCGGCGGGGATGGGCTGTATGGCGGCTCTGGAAGCCGTGCGCTTCCTGGCCGAGGAGGACCACGCCCGCGCCCACCATCCGATCAGCCACCAGGAAGCGGAAAAGATCGGCGTCTGGTAGAGGGGCCGGCTCAGGCCGACTCGCCGCTCCGGTCGGGGCCGCCCCAGTGGTCGGCCAGCCGGTCCTGCGCCTCCAGGGCGGACGTGAGGATCGGCACGTAGGAATCCAGTCGGTCGTCGTTCGCAACCAGCAGACGGCCCAGACTGGCGGTGCTGGTCGGGCTCAGGCGGGGGCTGACCATGGCCCAGTCGCCGAACGTCCGCTGCTCGACATGGCGGCGCTGCATGACCCGCATTCCGGTGTGACGCGTATCCGCGTCGAGCGCCGTCATCAGGCGGTCCAGCGCCTCATCCGGTCCTTCCAGCACCTGGACGAAGGTGTTGTCGACGACCGCGAGCACCCCCGTGATGTCCATCCGCGGGTTGTTCGATCGCGCTTCGTACAGAATGTCCGCGATCTCGATCGCACCCCGGGCCGATCCGGTGCTGACGCTGCGATAGATTAACTGACCGATCCGGGCGCGGGACCCGGCATCGTCTTTAAACGTCGAAAAACTCACGGGCGTCCGATCAACCAAACAACCGCAGCTCGGGCGGTGCGTACTCCACCGGGCGGCCCTCGCGGCGGCGCAGGGCGTAGTCGACCGCGGTCTGCACGGCGCGCTCGTCGCTCGGCTTGGTCAGCACGCCGATCGTGCCTGCGACCCCATCGCGCACCATCCCGGGATTGGCGGTCATGAACAGAACGCTTACGCCCATGTCCTGACCCAGCTCGCGTCCCAGCTCGATGCCGGTCGGCCCGTCCTGCAGGTGGATGTCCACCAGCGCGAGATCGATCACCGTCTCGCGCGCCACGTCGCGCGCCGCACGCGCGTCCGCGACGGTGGCGATCACCTCGTGACCCAGATCCTCCAGCACGAAGCGGAGTTCCATGGCCACCAGGGCTTCGTCCTCGATGATCAGGATACGCGCGGTCATGGTACTTCGGTTTCAGTCTCTGTTTCAGTTTTGACGGGCCGGAAGCTGGCAAGGGTGCCAGAGCCGGGTTTAGGAAAGTTTGAGCGCCGCACGACGTCTTGAAAGCGCCGTGGCCGGAAGGTTTGCTTCCACCACCAAACCCTCCGAAAGCCATTTTCGTTCCAGCCGGCCGCCCAACTGACCCTCGACGGAAAGCGTGGCCAGCGAGGTGCCGAAGCCCGCGCGGGCGGGCACGCCGGTCACCGGCGGGCCTCCGACCTCGGTCCAGCGCAGGATGAACCGCTCTTGTTCGGCCCGCGTGTTCAAAAGGACACGCCCGTCTTCGCGCGACAATGCGCCGTATTTGGCAGCATTGGTGGCCAACTCGTGGAACAGCAGGGCCACGGAGGTGGCGGCCTGATCGTCGAAGACGGCGTCCTCGCCGTCGATCAGCACGCGGGGCCGCCCGGCGTTGTCGGAATAGGGCTGGAACAGCGCGCCGAGGAAGGTGTGCAAAGTGGTGTCCCCCACCGTCGGGCGGGAAACCTCGGAATGCGGCCGCACGAATTCGTGGGCGCGGGCCAGGGCGCCGATCCGGTTCCGGACCGCGCCGGCGAAGGCCTTAGCTTCCGGATACTCGCGCGCGGACAGGGCGATCAGCGCCGAGATCACCGCGAAGATGTTCTTGATCCGGTGGCTCAGTTCCTGGCTGAGCAGATCCTTGCCCTGCTCCATCTTCTTCAGGTCGTCGATGTCGGTGCAGGTGCCGAACCAGCGGGTGATCGTCCCCTCCGCGTTACGGATCGGCGTGGCCCGTCCCAGGGTCCAGCGATAGATGCCGTCGGCCCGGCGCAGACGGTATTCGATCTCGTACAGGTCGCCCGTCTGCAGCGATTGCTGCCACGCGGCCCAGGCCCGGTCCTGGTCGTCGGGGTGGAACATGCCGTTCCAGCCCTCACCGTCGGTCGATCCGGCCGGAACGCCCGTGAACTCGTACCAGCGCGCGTTGTAGTAGTCGTGAAAGCCGTCCGGACGAGTCGACCACACCATCTGCGGCAGGGAGTCGGCGATGGCCCGAAACTTGGCCTCGCTCTCGGCCAGGTCGGCCAGGCCCTGTTCCCGCTCCCGCACCGCAAGACGCAGGTCGAACTGAGCCATCACCTGGCGCGCCAGGGTGTCGAGCGCCTGCATCTGCAGCGCCGTCGGCGGCTCGGGCCGGACCTTGGTGTCGAGCACGCACAGCGTCCCCAGCGGCACGCCGTCGGCCGTCTTCAGCAACCGGCCGGCGTAGAACCGCAGGCTGGTCTCACCGGTGACCAGGGGATTGCAGGCGAAACGGGGATCCTTCGTGGCGTCCGCCACCACCATGCCGTCCGTCTCCAGCAGGGCGTGGGCGCAGAACGAGGTGTCCAGCGGCGTCTCGCGCACGCCCAGCCCCACCTCGGCCTTGAACCACTGACGGCCCTCGTCGATCAGGTTCACCACCGCGATCGGCGCATCGAAGATCCCCGCGATCAGCGCCGCGATGTCGTCGAACGCCGCCTCGCGCGGCGTGTCCAGAATACCGTAGGCGCGTAAGGTCTGGAGACGCTCGCCTTCGGCCCAGGACGGACGATCTATCGGGGAAGCGGTCAATCGGTCTCTCTTGCAACGACAGGAGGGGATCGCGTCAAATGCACGGGGAGGCGGGCGGGTTGCAAGCGCGGCCGGTCAACCGGCCGGGCGACCGACTTCCTCGACCTCCATCCGGGCGATGCCGGCGTCTCCCGACGCGACGCCGGGCGCGGACTCGGCCGCGGCCGGGGCGGTCTCCAAGGTGGCCAGACGGGCATTGATCGCGGCGATTTCCTCGGCGGTTCCGGGACGGCGTCCGCCCAGGCTGGCCACCCCCACCACGCGGCTGTGTCCGTCGATCTCCACGGTGCGCAGATTGGCGCCGCCCGCCGCCAGGATGGCCGCATCGGCCGGGCTCAGGTCGCCGGCCTCGGCCAGCAGGGTCGGTGGAGTGATCAGGCGGGGCCGCGAGAAGCGCGCCTCGTCGATCACCGGCTCGCGTCCGCTGTAGCGCTGTCGAAAGGCGGCGGTCTCGCCGGGAAGGCCCTTCCAGCGATAGAAGATGTGCGCCCCGATCTGGGTGATCTTGGCCAGGGTCGGCGACCACCAGGGGTAGACGTAGTCCGCATGATAATGGGTCGCCGTGCCCACCTGGGTCTGGACGTGTCCGGCCAGGGCGCGTTCGGCCACGCTTCGGGCCCGCTCCCAGGCCCAGCCGACCGGAGCCTGCGAGAGGGCCCCGTCGCAGGTGAAGCTGAACTGGCAGCCGGTGGTGCGCTCGGCGCCTTCGAAGACCACGCCGCAGACGGTGTTCGGATAGTTGGGATCGCGCACGCGGTTCAGGATGACCTGGGCCACCGCCTCCTGACCGGCGGTGCTTTCCAACGCGGCCTCGTAATAGACGCCCTGGGTCAGGCAGCGCAGCGCGCGTTGGCGGTCGGCGGGACTCGCGGTGTTGAAGACGAAGGGCTGGGCCGGGCGCAGCGAGCCCATGGCCGTGGGCATGGACGCGTTCAGCCGCTGGGCCTCCAGGCCATGGGTCCCCAGGTCCAGCGACGGCTTGCCCGCCAGGGTCAGGCTCTCCCAGCCCGGCGTCAGACCCAGCAGCATGATGTGGCGCGCGTTCGGGTCGAAGCGATCGGCCAGGGCGATCTGCGCCGGGTCCATCCGCGCCGACAGGGCGGCCAGCCCGCGTGGGGTCAGGTCGCCCCCCGTGACGCGCGCGACCGCCTCGGCCATCCGATCGGTATCGGACCGCACCGTCGATCCCGCCGCCATGGCCACGCCCAGGGCCGCAAGGGCCGCCGGCATCGCCGCCGCATAGCGACGGACGCGGGTCTTCACCCGGTTCCAGTCGATCGGCGTGGCGAGGAATGCGTTCATGAATGCTTTCGGGACCTGAAGCGAGCGCCGCGAGGACGGGGGCTTACCCATCCTTCGCGGCGCTTTTCAGGCCAGGGCTGTGCTGGGGCCTAGCGGCCGCCCAGGGTCGAACGCAGCATCCAGGCGAACTTCTCGTGCGCGGCCAGACGCTGGGTCAGCAGGTCGACCGAGACGTCGTCGCCATCGTCGTCCGCCGCCGTCAGGGCCGTGCGGCAGGTGGCGATGACCGTCTCGTGGTCCTTCATCAGCTCGCTCAGCATGGCCGAGGCGTCCTTCTCGGGGTCGCCGTCCTTGATCGAGGTCAGGTTGGCGAAGGCCGAATGCGACTGGGGCGCGAACTCGCCCAGGGCCCGGATCCGCTCGGCGATGTCGTCCAGAGCGTCCCAGATGTCGCGGTACTGCTGCTCCAGCAGGTTGTGGTAGGTGAAGAACTCCGGCCCCCGCACGTTCCAGTGGTAGCCGTGCGTCTTCATGTAGACCGCGAAGCTGTCGGCCAGGACCTTGCTGAGCTCCTGGGTGACATTGGCGCGTTCGGCCTTGGACAGGCCGGTGTCGATGGTGGCGGTCATGGACGTTTCCTTTGGCGGCGGTTGCGGAGCAACCGCTCAGGTAGGGGTTCGACGGTCGCTCGCCAACCCGCGTCCGGGGAAATCGCCCGAACGCGCGAGGGCGGTTCGGATCGGAAACGCGCGCATCGACCGAGCGTTGCGGCGCCAGCGACCGCTGCGACACAGAGGCAGACGGCCGCCGTCCGGGCCCTCGGCCGGGCGCACCCGGCCGAACCACGACGCCGTCGGATCTAGCGGCGCGCCTTGCGGGCGGCGTAGCGCGCGTCGCGGGCGGCCTTCTGTTCTTCCTTGGTGAGCTGCTTGCGCTCCTTGCGGGCGGCGCGCTTCTCGGCCTCGACGGCCTCCTCGCTGTCGCGCAGGGCGGCCAGGCGGGCCTCCTCGCGCTCCTGCTTGATGCGGCGCTCCTCGGCCTTGGCGGCCTCGTGCTGCAGGCGCAGGGCCTCCTTCTCGGCCGCGCGCTTTTCGGCCAGGCGGTCGAACTCGGGGTCGGTGACGGTCGGCTTGGGCTTGAACTTGGCCAACAGGGCCTTCTTGGCCTCCTGCTGGGTGCTGATGCGGTCGCTGAAGCCGGTTTGTTTCAGATCTCTCATGCGGGCGGTCGGTCGTCCTTCGAGGGGTTGGGTCGCGCGACCGGATGGACCCGGAAGACGCGATCAGGAGGCACTCAGGCATCCGGCGGTCGGCAAACCCGAATCGACGGCAAAAATCAAGCGCGCCGGGTCAGCTTTCACGGTTTGAGACCGTTCTTGAGAGCGACCGTCGCGCCAGAGCCTCAGGGGGAGCGACCTACATGGGGTCGGCGGCGGCGGAACCAACCCCCCGTCGCGCGCGGTCGGTCATCTGGGTCTCGAGGCCTGCCCGACCATCGTGCCCGCCGCGCCCCCGACCGCCGCGCCGACCGGCCCGCCGACGATCGCGCCGGCGACCGCGCCCGTGGCGGCGCGCTGTTCGATCGTCTGCCCGCAGGCGGACAGCGCCAGAGCCGTGGCGGCGAGGGCCAGCAGGGACAGGACGGAGGGACGCATGGAACAGAACGCTTTTCTACAGAAATTCAGGGGATCAGAAGGACAACGTCGCCATACGGCACAGGTTCCGCGGCGCTGCGGCACGCTAGATCAGCAGGCCGCCACACAGGCATCGAATACAATAAAAAGGCGCGCCTAGAGTGGTCTTGAGACGGCCGATAAATGATCTCGCACTGGTCTATGCATCCGGATACAGAATAGGGGCTGAATGCGTTCGGGCGAAACCGGAAACGTCAAAAGGTAGCTTCGCGTTTAACCAACATCTGCCCGCGAATGCTGCGATGCAGCACCGACTTGCGAATCGACCACATTGATGACATAAATGGGTGGCTAAAGGCGCTTCCTTCGACGGTCTCGACGTTCATCGAGCCGCGATTCGCAAATCGGCCCGCGACCCAGCCTGAAAGGCGGCTCGCCCGGTTCTGCAGACGACCCTGGGGCAGCTTTCCCGCCCTGCTGAATAGGACGATGCCCTTGTTCCATCCCTCGCAGTCGCGTGCGATCTCGCGCGCCGATCGTGTGGCCCGGATCCGGCCCACGACGGCGGCGGCGGTGGTCGGCGGTGTGCTGGGGCTGGCGATCGGCTGTGCCTATCTGGGGGGAACGGTCGCCCGCACGACCACCATCCGCGCCCAGGCCGAGCGGATCGAGGGGGCCACCTCGGCCGGCTTCACCGAAGAGGCCCTGGCCGCCGCCGCCGGGGGGCTGGACGCCAGCGCCCTGGCCATCGCCCGTCGCCATGATCCCTACACCGTGGCCGGGTCCGCGCAGCGCGACCGCCAGGCCGAGTTGCTGACGGCCCGCCTCGAGCAACTTCGCCCCAACGCCGCCACCGGCGATCTGCGCCGCGCCAACCTGACCGAACTGGCCGGTGCCGCCCGTCCCTTCCATCTTGGCAATGCGCTGGACGAGAGCCGCGATCTGGAATGCCTGACCCAGGCCGCCTACTACGAAGCCCGGGGCGAAGGGGCCGACGGCATGCGCGCCGTGGCCCAGGTCGTCCTGAACCGCGCGCGCCACCCCGCCTTCCCCAACAGCGTCTGCGGCGTGGTGTTCCAGGGGGCCGGCCGTCGCGTCGGCTGCCAGTTCAGCTTCACCTGCGACGGCTCGATGCGCGCGCCGGTCAATCGCGCCGCCTGGAACCGGGCCCGCACGGTGGCCTCGGCCGCCCTGTCCGGCCGCGTCTATGTGGGCGTCGGCAACGCCACCCATTTCCACACCACCGGCGTCTCGCCCTCGTGGCGGAACGCGCTGCTGCGGGTCAACCAGGTCGGCACCCACGTCTTCTACCGCTTCGGCGGCCGCGCGGGATCCAGCCGGTCCTTCGCCTACCAGACCCGCCCGTCGACCGGCGGCGAGATGCAGAACGCTGTCTATGCCGGGATCGACCCGGCCAACACCCTGCGTCAGGCGGGTCAGGCGATCGCCTACAGCGCCGTCGTCGCGCAGGAAAACCTGTCGTCGCCCGCCGCGCAGGACAGGCCGACCGAGACGCCCGCCCCGACCGTCAAGCCGGTTGAACTGGCCGTCCCGGTCGCGGCCGCGACGTCACCGGTGCCCGCCCCTTCGCCGGCTGCCCCGACGACCTAGATCTCAGAGGCTGTGGTCGCGCACGCTCCAGCGGTTGAGCGTGGACTGACTCAAGGGGCCGAACCGGTCCTCGCCGTCGAAGCCCGGCTGGACCGGTCGCTGCGGCGGCGTCTCGACGGCCCTGCCGTTCCGCTCCGCGCGCTCCGGGACGGGTGTCTCGTCGTCGAAGCTGCGAGACTCTTCCAGGATGTCTGGCACTTCGGTCATGCGGGCTTAACCCGTGGCGGCCCGGCGCGTTCCGAGGCCGCTCGGTGGGGCCTCAGACGGCGTCCAGCCCGATGTCGAGCACCGGGGCCGAATGGGTCAGCGCCCCCACCGAGATCACATCGACGCCGGTCTCGGCGACCCGGCGCACCGTCGACAGATTGACGCCTCCGGAGGCCTCCAGCACCACGGGGTGCCCGCCGGCGCGCGTGCGCCGCACCGCCTCGGTCAGCATCGCCGGGTCGAAATTGTCCAGCATGATCACGTCCGGTCCCCCGCCCGCCGCGACCAGGGCCAGGGCGATGTCCAGCTGGTCCAGCCCGTCCACCTCGACCTCGATCTTCATCAGGTGACCGACGTGGGCGCGGGCGGCGCGGACCGCCGCCTCGACCCCGCCGCAGACGGCGATGTGGTTGTCCTTGATCAGGATGGCGTCATCCAGGCCGAAACGGTGATTGACCCCGCCGCCGCAGCGCACCGCGTGCTTCTCCAGCGCCCGCAGCCCTGGTGTGGTCTTGCGGGTGTCCGCGATCCGCGCCCCCGTCCCCTCGACCGCCTCGACATAGGCCCGCGTCAGGGTGGCGACGCCGCACAGCCGGCCCAGCAGGTTCAGCGCCGTCCGCTCCGCCGACAGGAAGGCCCGCGCACCCGCCTCGACCTCGGCCAGCACCGCCCCGGCCTCGAAGGCGTCGCCGTCCGCCATGCGCAGGTCAATGGAGGCCCCGGGATCCATCTCCAGCAGGCTCAGCCGCACACAGTCGATCCCCGCCAGCACGCCCGGCTTGCGCGCCGCGAAGACCGCACGCATCCGCGCGCGCTCGGGGATACAGGCCGCCGCGGTCACATCGCCCGCCCGCCCCAGGTCCTCGGCCAGGGCGGCGCGCACGATCGGCAGGATCAGGATGTCGGGAAGGCGGGGGACCATCAACGGCCGAAGATTTCGGTCAAGGCGATCTCGATCTCCGGCGCGAACAACGGTTGAAGGGCCTCTGTCTGCACGGTCACCTCGCTGTCCCACTGCCCATCGCGGCGCGGCCCCCGATAGATCCGCACCGAGCGCGTCTCCGGCATGACGATCCACAGTTCGGGGATACCGGCACGCGCATAAAGGGGAACCTTGACCTTGCGATCGGCATCCTGCGTCGAGACCGAAACCTCGATCACCAGGACGGCATCCTCGCCGCGATAGTATTTTCCGTCGGCCGGGCGTCGCGCCACGAGGACGTCGGGCTCCGGCGCATTCCGGTCGTCGATCCGCAGAGTCGCGTTCGAGACGACGTCGAACCCGGCGATCGCCTTCGCTGCGACGGCGACGTGCAGGCGGACCAGAAGATCGCTGTTGACCCTGGCGTGTTCCATTCCAGCCGGAGCCATGTCGACGATCACCCCCTCGATCAGCTCGACGCGGCCGGGCTTGTCGTCGAACACGCCCAGCTCGGCCATGCGCTCATAGGCGTCGAAGTCGAAGAGGAAGCGACGCGCACCCTCTTCCACGCCGTCCCTGGCCTCGCTCGCTTCCATGGCGCGACTATGCCCCAACCGCCACCCGGCGAAAAGGCGCTGCAACCTCAGGTTTGATCAACCGCGTATGCCGCGCCACGGTGGCGGTGTCCGGATAGTCGCTGCGATAGTGGCCGCCCCGGCTCTCGTGCCGGGCCAGGGCCGCCTCGACGATCAGCCGCGCCGCCACCAGGGCGGGTGGGGCCCCGTGCAGGGCTTCCAGCCGATCGATGAGAGCGATCTGACGGTGCAGACCCTCGCCGTCCCGCACCACACCGCAGTGCGCGCTCATCCCGGTCCGCAGCTCCAGCATCGCCGCATCCGGCAGGTCGTCGACGACCGCCCCGACGACGACGGGTCCGCTGACGCCCGTCTCCAGCGCGGCCGCCCGCCCCGTCCGCCGCCCGAAGGCCGCCGCCTCCAGCAGGGAGTTGGACGCCAGCCGGTTGGCGCCGTGCACCCCCGTCGCCGCGCATTCGCCGACGGCGAACAGGCCGGCCAGGCCGGTGTGGCCATCCGGATCGGCCGCGATCCCGCCCATGTGATAGTGGGCCGCCGCCGCCACCGGGATCGGGGTCACGCGCGGATCCAGCCCGGCGGCCGTGCAGGCGGCGAAGACGGCCGGAAACTCGCTCGGGAAATGCGCCCCGATGGCCTTGGTGGCGTCCAGCAGGGCCCCGCGCCCCGCCGCCCGCGCGGCATGGACGGCCCGCGCCACGATATCGCGCGCCTTCAGGTCCGCGTCCGGGGCTTCGCCCAGCAGGAAATGCCCGTCGCGATCGATCAGCCGCGCCCCCTCGCCCCGCAGCGCCTCGGTCGCCAGCGGCATGGGGTCCAGCCCGACGTCGATGGCGGTGGGGTGGAACTGCACGAACTCAGGATCCAGGATCTCGGCCCCCGCCGCCCAGGCCAGGGCCATGCCCTCGCCCTTCAGCGCGGTCGGCGTCGTCGTCGCCCCGAACAGCCCGCCCGCCCCGCCGGTCGCAAGGACCACGGCCGGGGCCAGAACCTCGACCAGACGCCCGCTCGGATGCTCGATCACCGCGCCACGCACGCGGCCGGTCGCATCCTGGATCAGGGCCCGCAGCCGCGCGTCTTCCCACACCGTGATGTGATCCGCCGCCCGCACCGAGGCGACCAGGGCCGACAGGATGGCCCGCCCGGCGCCGTCGCCGCCGACCCGGGCCACGCGCGGCATGGAGTGGGCCGCTTCCAGGCTGACGAAGAACTGGCCCTCGGGGTCGCGGTCGAACGGGGCCCCCAGCGAGGCCAGCCATTCGACGGTCGCGCGCCCTTCGTCGGTCAGGATCTCGGCCGCGTGATGGTCGACCAGGCCGGCCCCGGCCGCCTCGGTGTCCTTCAGGTGCAGCGCCGGGGCATCGTCCTTCGACAGCGCCGCCGCCACCCCGCCCTGGGCCCAGGCGCTGGACGCCGCCTCCAGCAGGGGGGCCGGGCTGATGACCAGCACGGGCCTCGGGGCCGCCGAGAGCGCCACCGACAGACCGGCCAGCCCGCCGCCGATGATCAGCGGCCCGTCGTGAACGATGCGACTCATCGGTCGAAGCCGATGAAGCGGGCGGCGATGGACAGGGCCTGCGTCGGGGATCCGTCCGCGATCGGCAGCAGCACGCCCAGGGCGGCCGCGCCGCAGGCGGCGGCGGTGATCAGGAACAGGGCCAGCGACTTGCCCGCCTCGCCCCAGGTCAGCTTCTGCTCACCCGGTCTCCAGGCTCCGCGCTGCAGCGAGCCGAACACGGCGATGCCCAGGAAGACGGCCAGGATCCAGCGCCCGGTCGACACGCCCCACCAGACGGCCAAGGCCCCCATGGCGATCAGGGCGGCCTTCTCGACCATCGGATCGATCCGCGCCAGCACCGGCCCCAGGGCCTTGGAGCCGTCCAGCGGCGGCGCGGGGGCCAGGTTGACCAGGTTGATCATGGCGATGAAGAAGGCCCCCAGCATCCAGGCGTCGTCGCCCGTCGCCAGCCAGACCCCGACGGCCGGCAGCACGGCCAGCAGGCCGAAGGCCGGACCGGCCAGGGCGACCAGCACCCCGTGCCACTCGCTGACCGGGTTCCGCTGCCCCCGCGCCATCCCGCCCAGGAAGGGGATGATGTAGATCTTGGCGGGCCCCATCCCCAGCCGGTTCATCGCCAGCACATGGCCGTATTCGTGCACGAACAGGCCGAACAGCGCGGCCACCGCCACGATCCCGCTGCCGGTCGCCAGCCAGATAAATCCGCCCAGCAGCAGGGTCGAGGCGATGGCCCAGGGCAGGCTCTGCCCCTTGTCGATGTTCGGCGCGCCGGGGCTGGAGGCGGGCACCGCCGTCGCGACCGGGGCGACCGGCGTAACCACCCGTCCGTCGCGCGAACCCCACGGGCCTGTCTCGCTCATATCAGTTCCACCGACACATGGTGCCGGGCCTTGATCATGTCGTAGCGCGCGGGCACCAGCGGCGGCGGCAGGTCGATCATCCGCTGCACGGCCAGGGCCGCCGGCGCGATCATCGCCTCCGGCACCGTGACCTCGAACTGCATGTCGCGCAGGGCGTCGCGGATGTTCGTCAGGGTGATCCGCTTCATATAGGGGCACAGGTTGCACGGGCCGATGAAGCTGACCTCGGGCACGTCGCCCTTGATGTTGGCGGCCATCGAGCATTCGGTGATCAGCACCACCTGTTTCGGCTTCTTGGCGGTGATGTAGTCCGTCATCGCGGCGGTCGATCCGGCGAAGTCGGCGGCGGCCAGCACGTCCTCCGGGCACTCAGGGTGGGCCAGGATCTCGGCCCCCGGATAGGCCTGACGCATCTCCTCGATGTCGGCGGCACGGAACCGCTCATGGACGATGCAGCGTCCCTTCCAGGCGATGATGCCGACGTTCGTCTGCGCCGCCACGTTCCGGGCCAGGAACTCGTCGGGGATCAGGATGACCTTGTCGACGCCCCATTCCTTGGCCGCCCATTCGACCACCTGAACGGCGTTGGCGCTGGTGCAGCAGATGTCGGTCTCGGCCTTCACATCGGCCGTGGTGTTCACATAGGTCACGACCGGCAGGCCCGGATAGCGCTGCTTGATCAGCCGCACGTCCGCGCCCGTGATCGCCTCGGCCAGCGAACAGCCGGCCTTCAGGTCGGGGATCAGCACGGTCTTGTCCGGGCTCAGGATCTTGGAGGTCTCGGCCATGAAGTGCACGCCGGCCTGGACGATGACCCTGGCGCTCGACTTGGCCGCCTCCTTGGCCAGGCCCAGGCTGTCGCCGACATAGTCGCCGACCCCGTGGAAGATCTCGGGCACCATGTAGTTGTGCGCCAGGATGACCGCGTCGCGCTCGCGTTTCAGGGCGTTGATCTCGGAAATCAGCCGCGCCTGATCCGGCCACTCCATCGGGGTGACGAACTCCTTGACCTTGGCCCAGACCGGCGCGGTCTCCTCGGCGATCTTGCGATCCAGCTGCAGACTGACGACCAATGCGGCCTCCCGACCCTTATGCTCAAAGTTAGCATAACTGCGACCAATATAGGCCGATGGTGGAGGCGTGCAAGGGTAAGGCCGAGGCCAAGGATGCAGAGCGTTCGGGGGCCTCACGGTTTCAGGCGAAATCTCTTCGCTGATCCGCTAATCGTAGGTGACTTCATCCCGCCGAACGCCTCCGTACTGCCCCGCCATGCAAGAAACCCTCCGCCGCATCCTCACCGCCCGCGTCTATGACGTGGCGATCCAGACGCCGCTCGACCCCCTGCCCGGCCTGAGCCGCCGCCTTGGCCGCGCGGTGCTGCAGAAGCGCGAGGACCTGCAACCGATCTTCTCGTTCAAGATCCGCGGGGCCTACAACAAGATCGCCGGGCTCACGGGCCCGGAGCTGGCGCGCGGCGTGATCTGCGCCTCGGCCGGCAACCATGCCCAGGGCGTCGCCTTCGCGGCCCGCAAGCGCGGGACCACGGCCACCATCGTCATGCCGGTGACCACCCCGCCCATCAAGGTCGCGGCCGTCCGCGCGCTCGGGGGCCACGTCATCCTGCACGGCGACGCCTTCGACGAGGCCTTCGCCGAGGCCAGCCGCCGAGCCTTGACCGACGGAGCCGTCTTCATCCACCCGTTCGACGACCCCGACGTCATCGCCGGCCAGGGCACGGTCGGGCTGGAAATCATGCGCCAGCATTCGGAGCCCATCGCCGCCCTCTTCGTGCCCATCGGCGGCGGGGGCCTGGCCGCCGGCGTCGCCGCCATCGTCAAATTCCTGCGCCCCGAGACCCGCGTCATCGGCGTCGAACCGGTCGACGCGGCCTGTATGCAGGCCGCCATCGCGGCGGGCGAGCTCGTGACCCTGAACCAGGTCGGCCTGTTCTGCGACGGGGTGGCCGTGCGCCGCGCGGGGGTCGAGACCTTCCGGCTGTGCCGCGACCTGCTGGACGACATCGTCACCGTCGACAACGACGCCATCTGCGCCGCCATCAAGGACATCTTCGACGACAGCCGCGCCGTGGCCGAACCCTCCGGGGCCCTGGCCCTGGCCGGGCTCAAGGCCTGGGCCGCCGCCCATCCGGAGATCGCCGATCAGGGCGCCCTGATCGCCGTCAACTCGGGCGCCAACGTCAATTTCGACCGGCTGCGTCACATCGCCGAACGGGCCGAGATCGGCGAGGGCACCGAGGCCTTGCTGGCCGTGGCCATGGCCGACGACCGCGCCGTCTACAGCCGGTTCCTGAACGCGCTCGACGGCCGCTCGGTCACCGAGTTCAACTACCGCTGGTCCGGCGAGGGCCGCGCCCACATCTTCGTCGGCGTCGCCATCAAACAGGGCCCGCACGAGAAGGACGACCTGATCCGCGCCCTCGTCGCCGACGGCTACGACGTCGAGGACATGAGCGACAATGAGACCGCCAAGCTCCACGTCCGCCACATGGTCGGCGGCCGCGCCACCGGCCTGCCGCACGAACGCATCCTGCGTTTCCAGTTCCCCGAACGCCCGGGGGCCTTCCTGAAGTTCCTGAACAGCCTGCGCCCCGCCTGGGCCCTGACCCTGTTCCACTACCGCAACCACGGCGACGACGTCGGCCGCGTCCTGGCCGGGATCTCCGTCCCGCCCGCCGACCAGCCCGCCCTGACCGCCGCCCTCGCCGCGCTCGGCTACCCCTATGTCGACGAGACCGACAATCCGGCCACGAAACTGTTCCTGGAGGCGGTGTAGCAAGTAGCCCTTCCCCCATCCTTCATGGGGGAAAGCGGCCCGTCGATCGCGCAGCGATCCAGGGCCGATGGGGGAAGTCTTGTCTTGCTTCAACTGCGGATGAAGTTCCCCCCATCCGTCCTGTTCTCGCTTCGCTCGAAGACGGACGGCTTTCCCCCGCAAAGCGCGGGGGAAGGCCTGTCAGCCGATCGCCACCCCCTCATGCGCCAGCAGCCAGCGCTTGCGCTCCAGCCCGCCGGCGTAGCCCGTCAGCGTCCCTTTCGCGCCGATCACCCGGTGGCACGGCACGATCAGGGCCACCGGGTTCTGCCCGTTGGCCAACCCCGCCGCCCGCACCGCCCGGGGCGACCCCACCGCCGCCGCCAGCTGGCCATAGCTGCGCGTCTCCCCCGCCGGAATGGCCCGCAGCGCCGCCCAGACCGCCGCCTGGAAGGCCGTCCCCGCCGTCTTGACGACCAGGCCGTCCAGCGCCGTCGCCTCGCCGGCGAAATACCGCTCGACCGCCCCCCGCACCGCCTCCGGAGCCCGCCCCGCGACCAGGGTCGCCCCCGGCGCATGCCGACCCAGCAACCGCATCATGCGCGGCTCGAAATCCACGAAGTCCAGCGCCCGCACCGCGCCGTCCGCATCGGTCACCAGCAGCACCTCGCCCACCGGCGTCGCGATCCGGTCCAGGGTCAGGATCTCAGGCTGCACGTCTGTCATCGTCTTGCTCCATCCGTTCTGCGCCCGCGCTCTTCGCCATGCGAAGATACAGCGCCCCATAGGCCCGCCAGGGCCGCCAGGCTTCCGCCCGCACCGCCAGATCCTCATCCGCCAGCCGATCGCTCGGCGCATCCTCGCCCGCATCCACCCAGTCGCCCGGCAGCCTCAGCCCCGGCCGCGCCGCCACCAGAGGCCGCAACCCCGGATCGACCGACAGGTCCCGCGCGATCGCCTCCGGGTCCGCCGACAGGTCGAACACCCGCCGCACCCGCGCCAGCACCCCCGGCAGGGCCTTCAGGTCCGAGGCCTCGACCGAGACCGCCAGCCGCCCCGGCTTGCCTGGCGTCGCGGTCACGACCCCGGCCGCGCCGTCCACCGCCGGGTCCAGCGCCCGTGACCAGACCCGTCCCTCGACCGTATCCCCTCTGGCCGACAGCGCCGCAAACATCGCGTCCCAGTCATAGGGCGGGCGATAGGCGAGGCTCAGCTTCACCGCCGCCCCCGCCGCCCGCTCCTTGCGCCGACGCAGCTCCGACGGTGCCTGCCCGTACAGGGCCTGGAACGTCTCATTGAACCGCCGCACCGAGCCGAAGCCCGAGCCCAGCGCCACCTGGGCCATCGAAAGGTCGGTCTCCTGAATCAGGGCCTTGGCCAGCAGCACCCGCCGCGTCTGGGCCACGCTGACCGGGGCCGCGCCCAGGTGCTGTTTGAACAGTCTGCGCAGCTGCCGCTCCCCGACCCCCAGCCGCCCGGCCAGGGCATCGACGTCGCCGCCGCCTTCAGAATTGGCGTCCAGCGCCCCCGCTTCGATCAGGCTCAGCGCCCGACTGACGGTGTTGGAGGTGCCCCTCCAGGCCCCCAGATCGGGGGCCGTTTCGGGCCGGCAGCGCAGGCAGGCGCGAAACCCCGCTTCCTCCGCCGCTGCGGCCGTCACTACGAACCGCATGTTCTCCCGGTTCGGCGTCCGCGCCGGGCACACCGGCCGGCAGTAGATCCCCGTGGTCTTCACACAGCCGAAGAACCGCCCGTCGAACCTTGCATCGCGCGTCAGGGCCGCCCGGTAGCAGGCCTCCTGATCCAGTCTGTCGCTCGCGCTTTCCATGTCGGGAGAATGGCCCCCGGCACCGCCGATGTCTCGCGGTTTTCGGACTTCTCCTCCCCACTGGGCGAGGGGGACCGCCGCGCGCTTGCGCGGGGGGGTGGAGGGGGCCCACCCCGGACGCGCTGTCCGGATCAGCCCCCCTAAGCCTCGGCCCGCCCCGCGCGCCACAGGTTGGCGACGATGGTGTACATCAGGCTCACCGCCGAGATCGCCAGGCTCCAGGTGATGATCAGCGACAGCATGGAGGCCACCCCGACCAGGTCGCGATCCCGGTCTCGCAGCTCGCGCAGCCGGTCGACGTCCAGCAGCCCCCAGTCCCCCGCGATCCGCGCCTGCTCGGCCCCGATCGACAGCGTCGCCCAGTGGCCGGCGTCGAAGATGGCCCAGGTCAGCCACAGACCGGCAGCACCCACCACCACCGCCAGCAGCGCCCGCATCCGCGCCGCCTGCGGCCGGATCAGGGTGAACAGATAGACCCCCAGCTGGGCCAGGGCATACATCAGGATCGGCACGAACAGCAGCGTCCAGACGGGGGCCGGCGTCACGGTCACCAGATCGCCGTTGATCCGCATCGTGCCCAGACCCGGGAACGACACCAGCCCCACCCACCACAGGATGAACAGCCCGGTCGCCACCGCCGAGAACGCCGCCTCGCTGACCAGGGACCGGACCGGGGTCAGCCGCGCCCGGCACCCCCTGCGGCCCGCCGCCGGTCGGCCGGCCGCCGCGCGCGCCTGGACCCGCTCCCCGGCGGCCCGCGCCGCCAGGCCCCACGTCGCCGGATCCGACAGGCCGAAGGCCGACAGGTCCTTGACCCGCCAGTCGGTCAGCCATTTCGGCCGGACGCCGTAGTGTTCCATCAGGGCGCCGGTCACGGTCAGAACGCCGACCAGGGTCAGACCCGAGCCGATCACCCCGTTGATCGCCTGGCCGATCGCCTGGTTGGCCCCGTCGCCGCCGCTGACCAGCCGGATGAACAGACCGATCGCCGACAGGGTGACCAGCACCAGCAGCCCCGCCTTCACCCCATACAGCCAGTAGGGAAACAGCTCCGGCCCAATCAGACTGTCCGGCCCCTTCCGATAGCGGGCCGCCACGACCAGCGGATGGCCGATCTCGCGCAGGATGGCCTCGCGCTCGTCGTCGGTCAGCGGCCGGCCCAGGGTCTCCTCGCGCGCCTCGACGCGGCTCAGGATCAGGTCCCTCAGTTCGGCGATGATGTCGTCGCGCTCGTCGACCGGCAGCTGGGCCGCCACGGCCTCCAGATACCGCTCGATCATGTCTTCCGTCTTCGTGCTCATGCCCGGTCCCCTCGCTCCAGCAATGTCAGAGAATCTTGTCGAGCGAGGCGTTGATCGCCCGCCATTCGTCGCCCAGCCGGGCCAGCAGCTGCACGCCCAGGGGCGAGAGCACATAGAAGCGCTTTTTCCGCTTCTCTTCCTCGCGCCATTCGCTGTTCAGCAGGCCCTGGCTCTCCAGCCGACGCAGCAGCGGATAGAGGGTCGATTCCTCCATCTCCAGCCCGTCGGCGGCCAGGGCTTGACGCAGGGTGTAGCCGTACCGCTCGGTCCGCAGACAGGCGAGCACCGCCAGCACCAGCGACCCGCGCCGCAGCTCCAGCCGCATCGTTTCAAACAGGTCGGCGTCGACGGTCACGCGTTCAGCCCTTCACGTCACATAGTGTGTGACGCACAGTGTATGACGCATACTGTGTGAGGGAGTCAAGATGCCTCCCCTTCCGCTCATCTCGGCGAAAGCCGGGACCCAGTTCTTTGTCCAAGCTACCGTGTCCGGCGAGCCGGGATAGATGGCCAGCGCAGTGCCGGTGACAGAACTGGATCCCGGCTTTCGCCGGGATGAGCGGGGGCATGGAGCCTCATTCCACCAGGTAGAACAGCCCCTCCACCGTCGTCCCCAGCGCCCGCGCCAAGGCGAGGGCCAGCACGGTCGAGGGCACGAAGACGCCGTTCTCGACCGTGTTGATCGTCTTGCGCGACACCCCGGCCCGCTCGGCCAGCTCGGCCTGGGTCAGGCCGGCCTCGGTGCGGATCTCCTTCAGGCGCGACCCCAGCCGGGGGTCACCCATCCCGGCCGGCCTCGCGGTCCAGCCAGGCGAAGCGGATGCCCGCCGTCGCCCCGGCCGCCGTCAGCACGAACGGGAGGGCCAGGATCGCCAAACTCGGCCGCCACAGCCCCAGCCCCAGGGCGACCGTACCCCCCGCCATCAGGACCAGGAAGGCCAGGCCCACGGCCCGGGCGCGCAGGACCAGCGTCAACTCGTCCTCCATGAAACGCCGCTCGGTGCGGGACCGGTGGTCCCAGCCCATGGCCACTGCCGCCGCGACCCAGGCATAGAGCACGGGGAGCAGGGCGCTGATCCCGTCGGGCCAGGATCCGTCGCCGCTCAGGATTGCGGTCACCCCCCGCGTGCCCTGGAACAGGAAGGCCGCGCTGGCCAGCGGCAGCAACCACAGCTGCTGGGTCCGTCCGGCCTGCAAGCGCTCGCGGCGCGCGGCGACCGTCTCGCTGTGCCAGCGATGGTCGTTCGGACGAGTCTTCCAGGCGATGATGGCCCCGCCGATGGCCAGGCCCACGCCGATCCCGGCCAGGACCCCCACCTGGGTGGCCGCGTCGGCCGAGCGCGACGGCGCCAGGGCGAACCCCAGCCCGGCGAGGGTCAGGCCCAGTCCGAGGGCCAGCAGGCCGGCGACGAACTTGCGCCGCCGCCCCCGTCCTTCGCGTTCCAGATCCCGTTCGTCCATCGCCATCATCTTCGCCTCCCGATGCATGTCACCTTGGGGTTACATATCACCTATGGGTTACACCGAGTCAAGCGTCTCCCCCTGACCGACCCGCTCAAGGCGTCATCAGAGCGTTCAGCGTTCCATAACCCAACGCCGCCTCCAGCTGAGCTTCCGAGGCCCCATTGTCGAGGAAAGCCCGGTTGAGCCGATCCGTCGTGCCATAGGCCGCCGCCGCGATGTTCGATCCGGCGCTCAGCCGACGCACGCCCAGGGCTTCCAGAGCCCTGGCGTCCGCCAGGCCCGGTCGCGCGAGAAGGTTCAGCGGCAGGCCCAGGCCGACCAGCGCGGTGATCGTCTCCGGCTCCGTCACGCCCGGCATGAACAGCCCGTCCGCTCCCGCCGCCCGGTACATCGCCGCGCGTCGCGCCGCCTCGTCCAGACGCTCCTCGGCGGGACCGATGTCTCTCAGCCACAGGTCACAGCGGGCGTTGATGAAGAGGTCGCCCCCCACAGCCGCCCGCACGGCCGCGATTTTGTCGGCCAGACCCTCCGCCGGATCGGCCCCGTCCTCGATATTGATGCCGACGGCTCCGGTGTCCCGGGTCCGTCGGGCGAAGGCCGCGGCGGCACCGGGGTCGTCAGAGAAACCGCCCTCGATGTCGGCGCTGACCGGCGTGTCACCGGCCGCCCGCACGATCCGCGCCAGAGCCTGCAGCAGCTCGACCTCCGGCGGCCGGCCCCCGTCGGGCCACCCCAAAGCCCAGGCCACCCCCGCGCTGGTCGTCGCCACCGCCCGGGCTCCCGCCGCGACCGACAGGGCCGCAGAGGCCGCGTCCCAGGCGTTCGGAAGGATCAGCAGGCCGGAGGCATGCAGGGCATGAAAGGGGGCGGCGGTGGTCATGACGGGCCTTTCTCGTTCAGGCGACCCTGCCCCGGTCCAGCCCGGGCCGTCTCGCGGGAATCGGACACC
Organism: Brevundimonas sp. LM2; assembly: GCF_002002865.1. Taxonomy (NCBI): domain Bacteria; kingdom Pseudomonadati; phylum Pseudomonadota; class Alphaproteobacteria; order Caulobacterales; family Caulobacteraceae; genus Brevundimonas; species Brevundimonas sp. LM2. The sequence continues at coordinate 3,034,662 of NZ_CP019508.1, forward strand.
GACGCGGCTGCGCGTCCGTTACTTGTGCGTCCAGGGCCGGTTGGCCCCCGGATTGACGCCGGCCGCCTGATCCTTCTGGAACTTGCCGCCGCGTGGGGGCTTGGGCCGCGCGTCCAGCCGCGCCTGTTTCATCCGCAGGGCCTTCTGGGCCGGGGTCTCGCCCGCCGTTGGTCCGGAGCCGGGCGCTGCGTCGGTCGCATCGTCGTTCGCGTCGTGGGTCATGGCCCATCCTAGCACGGCCGGCCCGGCCCCGAAGCAACCTTCACCGCCGCACCCCGTTCTCTCACCGGACAGGGCCAGACCCCGGAGAGACACCCCATGACATCGCTCAAGACCTTCACCGCCCTCGCGGCCGGCACCCTGGCGCTCGCGACCGCCTCGGCCGCACCCGCCCAGACCCCCTACGGCCAGGCCCAGACCTCGGTCCAGACCCAGTCGAGCGGCCAGCAGGTCTTCGGCCAGATCCTGCAGCAGCTGCTGGGTGGCCAGACCACCGGCACGGTCGACGCCGAATGGAGCCGCGGCCGCCGTCCGCTGGCCGCGCAGCAGAGCGCCTTCGACACCCGGCTGGACGCCCAGATCCGCGCCGGCTCCATTCAGTCCTACAGCGGCGATCGCATCCGCGCCGACTATGACGCCCTGGTCCAGCTCGAGGCCTCCTATGCCCGCGACGGCCGGTTCACGACCCAGGAGCGTCAGGACCTGACCACCCGCTACAACGCCTTGACCCTGGCGGTCGAGGACGGCGGCTACGGCGACGACGTCGGCGGCTACCAGTCCGTGGCCGACGGCCGCCGCGCCTTCGAGGCCCGTGTCGACGCCGCCGTCAGCGCCCGCCGCCTCAGCCGCACCGACGCCACCCGCCTGCGCAGCGACTACGCCGCCCTGGTCCAGGTCGAGGCCGGCTATCAGCGCGACGGCCTGACCGCCCGCGAGCGCAGCGATATCGAGACCCGTCTCGACGCCCTGGACGCCCGCGTCGGCGACACCGGCTACGGCAATGGCAACAATGGCGGCAACTACCAGCAGACCCCGCGCGACCGCCTGACCGCGATCGAGCGCGCCGTCTCGTCCCTGTCCCGCACCGAACAGGCCGCCGTCCGCGTCCAGCTCGACGACCTGACCCGGCTCGAGGCCGCCTACGGCCGCTACAGCGCCACCGCCGACGACCGCGCCTACCTCGACCGCCGCCTCGGCGAGCTCGAGGCCCAGGCCCGCGTCCGCCGCTAAGGCTTGAGGGCCCTTTCCCACCGGAGAGGGCCCCACACTACCGGCACAGCCGCCCCCGCTCGGCCTCCAGGTGCAGGTGGTCGAAATGGACCGCGTTGTAGTCGGGGCTCAGCACCGTGCCGAACACCTGGCAGCCCTCGTCGCGGATGCGGCGCAGGAACCGGGCCTCGGGCGTGTCGCCGGCCCAGTCGCGCGTCACCGTGATCCTGCGCCCGTCGCGCAGCCGCACGCCCGAGAAGTCCAGCGCCGCCGCCCGCGAATGGGCGCTGGCCCGCGCCGTGCTGCCCGCGTCGGTGCGCACCCCCCGGCAGGCATAGACCCCCATATGGTCGATCTGGACCACGTCGGAGCCCAGGATCTCGCGCGCCGCCGGCTCGACCGACTGCCGCCGCCAGACGCTGACCGCCGCCGCCAGGGCGCAGGTCATGGTCACGTCCGAGGGCGCCATCCGCGCCGTGGTGCCGTAGTCTGCCCCCAGCACCCCCGCGTCGGTCAGGCCGCAGGTCTCCGAATTCACCCGGTCGGGCGTGGGCGAGAACGTCACCCGCGCCGCGTCCAGCTCGGCCACGCACTGGCCCAGACTGGCCGTCGCCCGCCCCAGCCGCGCGAAGGTGCCCCCCTCGATGGGGGCGTCGATCACGCCCCCACCGGATGCCACGGCGGCGCGCGGCCCCGCCGCCCCCGGCGCCGGAGCGTAGGGGCGCGGACCATTGCCCGGCGCGTCGGGGATCAGCCGCCCGCACCCGGACAGCAGCAGGCTAACCGCCAGGAGGGTGAGGATCCGCATGCCGCCTGATGCCACGATTCTGGGTCAGCCCTGTGACCACGCCCCTCCACAGGTCTGACCGTGGGATGGCAGCATCCTCCGCCCCTCCCCGCGCGTTGACTGGCGACAGCCCCTTCCCCGCACTAAGTTCCGTTCATGAACCGTTCCTCGACCCCCAAGGGCTCGGCCCCCGTCATCCAGAAGCCGGTGCACATCCCGAACAAGGGCGTGGCCGAGGCTCCGACGGCCTTCGTCCGCGACGGTGCGCCCCCGATGCCGAAAGCGTCGAAGAACCTCCCCATGTTCGCCCCCGTCACCGGGCCGCGCCTGACGCCGGAGGAGGCCCCCACCGGCCCCGGCGACTGGGTCCCGCACCGTCCCGACCGTCCGGCCAAGAGCCTGAAGGGCCGCGCCCGCCACCCCTTCCGCCTGGAGACCAGCTACACCCCCGCCGGCGACCAGCCCGCCGCCATCGCCGAACTGGTGTCCCAGGCCCAGGCGGGCGACCGCGACCAGGTGCTGCTGGGCGTCACCGGCTCGGGCAAGACCTTCACCATGGCCAAGGTCATCGAGGCGACCCAGCGCCCGGCCCTGATCCTGGCCCCCAACAAGACCCTCGCCGCCCAGCTCTACAGCGAGTTCAAGTCTTTCTTCCCGGACAACGCGGTCGAATATTTCGTCAGCTACTACGACTACTACCAGCCCGAAGCCTACGTCCCCCGCACCGACACCTACATCGAGAAGGACAGCTCCATAAACGAGCAGATCGACCGGATGCGCCACTCGGCGACGCGGTCGATCCTGGAGCGGGACGACGTCATCGTCGTCGCCTCGGTCAGCTGCATCTACGGCATCGGCTCGGTCGAGACCTATACGGCCATGACCTTCGACCTGAAGATCGGCGACCAGATCGACGAGTCCAAGCTCCGCGCCGACCTCATCGCCCTGCAGTACAAGCGCAACGACGTCCATTTCGACCGCGGCATGTTCAGGAAGCGCGGCGACACCGTCGAGATCTTCCCGGTGCACCAGGAGGACCGCGCCTGGCGCGTCTCCCTGTTCGGCGACGAGATCGAATCCATCGCCGAGTTCGACCCCCTGACCGGCAAGAAGACCGCCGACCTGGCCGAGATCACCGTCTATGCCGCCAGCCACTACGTCACCCCCCGCCCGACGCTCAACCAGGCGCTCGGCGGCATCAAGGCCGAGCTGAAGGAGACGCTCGACTGGATGGTCGAGAACGGGAAACTGCTGGAGGCCCAGCGGCTGGAACAGCGCGTGCGCTTCGACCTGGAGATGATGGAGGCCACCGGCTCCTGCGCCGGCATCGAGAACTATTCCCGCTGGCTGACCGGCCGCAGCCCCGGCGAGCCCCCGCCCACCTTCTTCGAATACATCCCCGACAACGCCCTGCTGTTCGTCGACGAGAGCCACGTCACCGTGGGCCAGATCAACGGCATGTTCCGGGGCGACTACCGCCGCAAATCCACATTGGCCGAATACGGCTTCCGCCTGCCTTCCTGCATCGACAACCGCCCGCTCAAGTTCGACGAATGGGAGGCCATGCGGCCCCAGACGGTCCACGTCAGCGCCACCCCCGGCCCGTGGGAGATGGAACAGACCGGCGGCGTCTTCGTCGAACAGGTCATCCGCCCCACCGGCCTGATCGACCCCCCGGTCGAGATCCGCCCGGTCAGCGGCCAGACCCGCAACCAGGTCGACGACGTCATCGACGAGGTCAAGGCCGTCGCCCGCGCCGGCTACCGCTCCCTGGTCACCGTCCTGACCAAGAAGATGGCCGAGGACCTGACCGAATACATGCACGAACAGGGCGTCCGCGTGCGCTACATGCACTCCGACGTCGACACCATGGAGCGGATCGAGATCATCCGCGACCTGCGCCTGGGCACCTTCGACGTCCTGATCGGCATCAACCTGTTGCGCGAGGGGCTCGACATCCCCGAGTGCGGCCTGGTCGCCATCCTCGACGCGGACAAGGAGGGCTTCCTCCGCTCCGAGACCTCCCTGATCCAGACCATCGGCCGCGCGGCCCGCAACGTCGACGGCCGCGTCATCCTCTATGCCGACCGGATCACCGGCTCGATGGAGCGCGCCATGGCCGAGACCGAGCGCCGCCGCGAACGCCAGACCGCCTACAACCTCGAACACGGCATCACGCCCGAGAGCGTCAAGCGCGACATCAAGGAGATCCTGAACAGCCCCTATGAGAAGGACCGCGTCCTGATCCCCACGACCGGCGTGAAGGAGGACGCCCGCGCCTTCATCGGCAACAATTTCCAGGCCACGCTGAAGGACCTCGAAGGCAAGATGCGCGAGGCCGCCTCCAACCTCGAGTTCGAGGAGGCCGGCCGGCTCCGGGACGAGATCAAGAAGCTGAAACTGCTGGACCTGGAGTTCGCCAACGAGATCATGACCGGGGCGGGCGAGGCGGTGGACAAGGCGGCCCCGAAGAAGTGGCGCGCCGAGGCGGCGGTGGAGAAGGCGGAGGCGTTTCGGAAGGGGCGGTTGTAGGGGGAGCGAGATTGCGATCGTAACACGGCGATATGAGCGCCAAACCTCCTCTAGATCACATCGCCCGTGCTTGCTTTGTTGGCTTGAAATAGCCATGGTTACTCAACCATAGGAGGAGACAAGCGTGGCTAAAAATCACCGGATTTTCATCGCATTCGCAATCGAAGACAAATGGGCTCGTGACTATCTCGTTGGCCAAGCGCTGAACGCCAAGAGTTCGTTCTCATTCACGGATATGTCGGTGAAAGAACCGTGGGATGAGAAATGGAAAACACAATGTCGCGCGCGGATAAAAGACTGCGATGGAGTTATCGCGCTGGTTAGCAAGAATACGGCGAAGGCAACAGGTCAGCTTTGGGAAATTGAAGCGGCAAACCAAGAAGGCGTTCGGACGATAGGCATCTACACAACTGTTGATGATCGCCCTGCCGCGCTTCCTACTGCCCTCGCTGGGCTTTCTGTAAAGGCATGGACCTGGGATAATATCAGCACGTTCCTTTCGAAGCTGTAGCCGCTGATGGCGATGAAACTACCGGTCTTCGTGAGCACCCCGAAGAGCTACCTACAGGCTCAAGAGGATTTTCTGACCGACGTCGAGCGCTCACTGTCCGATCGCGGGTTGGAGCCCGTGACCCTCGGTCGGTCGGAATATGACATCAACGCGCCGCTTGAAGCCGTTCGTCGCCTAATGAATGCCTGCTGCGGACTGATATGCATCGGCCTGCGACGAACGTATCTTGCTGACGGCACAGACCGCCCAGCCTCCGATATCGGCGAAGCTGCAAAGTCGCGCAATGGCACTTGGTTGAGCAGCCCCTACTGTCAGATTGAGCCAGCAATGGCTTATCAAATTGGCCTGCCCATACTTCTTTGGAGAGAGAAGGGGGTTATTGATGACGGCATTTTTGACCGTGGCGCAGTCGGCCTTTCGATGCCGGAATTTGACCTTTCGAAGCCGCCAAATCTGACGGATCAGCCATGGAAGCAGCCACTGGATTTGTGGGCTGATGACGTACGTTCGGTGCACCGGAAGCGTGGCAACGCCTTAAAATTATGGTAGCTATACCAACCAAACAGCCCCCCAAGAGTGTTGAGGCTAAGAAAGCCCAACCCTCTGAATTATCGAAGATTGAACTATATAAGCTTATGGTCGAAATGGCGGACCGCGTCAGCCAGAGACGCCAGGTTGCCAACAGTTTTTATCTAACTTTGAACACCCTAATATTCGGCAGCACCGCCTACGTACGCACTTCTGATGTTCCCGCGCCGACGGTATTTGCTCTCTCTACAGCCGGAATACTAGCCTCCCTCCTGTGGTCAGCCGGCATATCGAGCTACAAGACGCTAAATACTGCAAAGTTTTCTGTGATTCACGACATGGAGAATGAACTGCACTTCCAACCGTTCGCACAAGAGTGGAAGAGACTTGATCCTGATCAGGACGGCATTCGACACAAGCCTTTTCATATCACCGAGGCGGCAGTACCTCGAATATTCGTAGCGTTGTACCTCTTCCAGCTTGTTTTGGCCGTCGATTGGAAACCCGCCTCAGCTTGGATCATGGATAATGCCGCAAGGGTCTGTATGTGATGAAACTCGGGGTCAGCGGTCATCAAGAACGGGATGGGATCGATTGGCGCTGGACCGCCGACGCGTTAGGTTCATTGATCCGTCGTTTGCATGATGTATCGGCGGGATATTCATCGCTAGCCATTGGAACAGATCAGTTATTTGCAGAAGTCATAATTAATTCCGGCATAGAACACGTTGCTGTTGTTCCCTTTTCGAGTTACAGAGATAAGTTTTCAATAGGGTTGGATCGAGATCGTTACGATCGTCTCATTTCTTCATCAACAGTATTAAATCTAGATCTCAGCTTTGAAGAATCTGAGGCATTCTTGCGCGCTGGGAAGTGGATAGTGGATGAGGTCGATCATCTGGTGGCTGTTTGGGACGGCGAACCTGCTGAAGGGGCCGGGGGAACGGCAGACGTCGTAAGGTATGCAATTCAACGGAGAGTGCCTCTCTCGATCATTGACCCCATCTCGCTAACGACATCCTGACTGGTTGCCACTAGCGAGAGAGCAATAGCCGCGCGTCACATTGGAGGCGTTTCGGTTGAGGACGCGGTTCGGCTGCGCCCGGCTGGTGTTCATCTCCACAGAGATGGCAACGCGTTTCTTCCCTTTCGTCATTCCGGGCGCAGGGAGCGAAGCGACCGAAGACCCGGAACAAGGCGGCGCGCGAGAGCGCGAACCTGTCGCGGACACCGCTGCTGATCCATCGCCTTCGCTTCGCTCCGGCGCCGCCCTGTTCCGGGTCTCCGGCGCAAGCGCGCCTCCGCCCGGAATGACGAAAGGAAGGGGACCTGCTACCCCCATCCACCGTCAAACTGTCCGCGCTCGCCCCGAATTCCCCCGTCCTTTCAAGACCCGTCCGCAAAGACACCCCGTCCAACCCACCACGCCCCGCCCATGGCTTACACTCCTCCCCTTTTCATCACGGAGGACGGAGCATGACCGAGGGATCGCAGCGGGGGGTGGCGGCGCCCCAGGCGGTGTGGGCGCAGGTGCGCGAGGACTATCTGGCCGGGCGGTCGGCCAGCGAATGCTGCCGCCTCCACGGGGTCGGGCTGAGCGCCCTGCGGGGGCGGGCGGCGCGCGAGGGGTGGCGGCGGGCGGACCAGCCCTGGACCCCGCCGGCCCGGCTGGACCCCTGGGACGAGGGGGTGGCGCTGGAGGAGTCGATCGGCGGCGACCTCGACCGGGTCGAGCTCGGGTCCCTGGCCTTCGTCGCCCACCGGCGGATGATGCGGGCGGTGCTGCGCGGCGACGCGATGGAGGCCCTGCGCTGGCGCCGCGTGCGCCTGGTCATGGACGCGGAGGCGGCGGAGATCCTGGAAGCGATCGAACGCGACGAGGCGGAGGACTGGCACCGCGAACAGGCGGGGCAGCGCGAGGCGAACAGGTCGGACGGGTCGGACGGGTCGGACGGTGTTTTTTCAGACCGCGCGCCCGACGGTCAGGGATGAGCCCCGCCCGGACCGACGGCCCGGACCGCAGGTCCCTCCATCGCCCCGGACGCGGCCTTGACGGCCAGGGGGTTCATCACAAAGGACACGAAGGGATCACGAAGGACACCAAGGGGCCGGGCCGGCCGACCCATCGACGCTCCCGTCGTGCCCTTTGTGGCCCCTTGGTGCGCTTTGTGATGAACCCCCTCGCCCACCCCGACAAAGCCAGTAAAACGGGCCTGCGGCCCCTAGCCCGTCGCCAGCCCCACGCCGCGTCCGCCGCCCGGCACCGGGGCCACGTCCAGCAGCTTGACCCGGAACACCAGCACCGAATTCGGCGGGATATTCCCCTGCCCCTGGGCGCCGTAGCCCAGCTCCGGCGGCAGGTAGAGCATCCACTCGTCGCCGGCCTTCATCAGCTGCAGCGCCTCGATCCAGCCGGGCACCACCTCGTCGACGTGGGTGGCGAAGGGGACGCCCTTGGCGAAGGAGCTGTCGAACACCGTGCCGTCGGTCAGGCTGCCCTCATAGTCGACCCGGACCAGGTCGTTGCGGTCGGGGCTGGGGGCGCCGGACGGGCCGCTGTTGAGCACCTTGTACTGCAGGCCGCTGGCCGTGGTGCGCACGCCCTCGGCCCGGGCGTTGGAGGTGAGGAAGAAGGTCGCCGCCTCGGCATTGGCCGCGGCGTCCGCGCCGGTCGTGGCGGCGTCGCGCCCGCAGGCGGCCAGGCCCAGGCTGGTCGACAGCACCGCCGTCAGAACGAAAGGCCTAACCCATCCGAAGCGCATAACCCTGGTCCTTCAATGCCTGTCCGATCTCGTCGGCGTGGGCGCTATCGCGCGTTTCGACCATGATGTCGAACTCCGCCCCCTTGGCCGGCACATCGAGCGCCAGCCGGTTGTGGACCACGTCGATGATGTTGCCGCCGACGTCCCCGATCACCGCCGCCATGGCCGATAGGATGCCCGGCCGGTCGTCCGACAGGATGCGATAGACGATCAACCTCCGTTCACGGACCATCTCGCGATTGAGGACCACCGCCAGCATCCGGGCATCGATATTGCCGCCGCACAGGACCAGCCCGACCTTCATCCCTTTGAACCGCTCCGGCGCGGCCAGCAGGGCCGCCAGACCCCCGGCCCCGGCTCCCTCGGCCACCGTCTTCTCCAGGGTGGCGAACATCGAGACGGCGCGTTCGAAATCCTCCTCGGCGCAGACCACCACGTCCTCGACCAGGGGGTCGGCGAGGGCGAAGGGGATGTCCCCCACGGCCTTGATGGCGATACCCTCGGCGATGGTCGACCCGCCGCAGACCGGCGGCAGGCCCGCCCGCCGGGCGCTGAACGAGGGGTACATGGCCGCCTCGACGCCGAAGACGCGGATGTCGGGCTTCATCGCCTTGGCCGCGATCGCGCAGCCGGCGATCAGCCCGCCGCCGCCGATGGGGATGATCAGGGCGTCCAGGTCCGGGGCGTCCTCCAGGAACTCGATCGCGCAGACCCCCTGGCCCGCCACGATGCCCGCGTCGTCGAAGGCTGAGATGAAGACGAAGCCCTCGGTGTCCCTCAGCCGGTGGGCTTCTTCCGTCGAGGCGGTGAAGTCCAGGCCGTGGATGACCACCTCGGCCCCGTGGCCCCGGGTCCCGTCCACCTTGGTGAAGGGCGTGCCCTCGGGCATGACGATGGTCACCGGGATGCCCAGCCGCCCGCCGTGATAGGCCAGGGCCTGGGCGTGGTTGCCCGCGCTGGCCGCCACCACGCCGCGCCGGCGCTCCTCGGGCGTCAGGGACAGCAGCCGGTTCAGGGCGCCACGCTCCTTGAACGAGCCGGTGAAATGCAGGTTGTCGAACTTGACCCAGACCTCGGCCCCGGTGGCCTGGGACAGGCGGCGGGAGTGGCGGACGGGGGTGCGGTCGACCTGGCCGGCGATCCGGGCCTGGGCCGCCCGGATGTCTTCGAATGTGACGCTCATGGGCTCTTGTGGCGCAGGGCGCCGGGCGTCGCAACCTTGACCTTATGGGTGCGTTAGGGGTCTTGTGGCGGTCGCCTGTCGGGCGCCGCGCGTCCGTGTCAGGGGAACCAGGTCCATGTCCGTCCGAATGCTCGCCGTCCTATCCGCCGCCGCCGCCCTCGCCGCCTGCGCCCCGACCGTGGGCGCGACCGCGGGCAACTACGCCGCGCCCGCCCCCTTCAGCGTGTCGGACTTCGCCTGGTCGGCCCGCACCGGCACCGCCGCCATCGACGGCCGCGTCGCCTTCGGCCGCGACGGCCAGAGCTTCGACTGCACCGGCTCGGTCGCCCTGACGCCGGACACCCCCTACACCCGCCAGCGGTTCCGCACCCTGTACGGCTCGACCGAACAGGCGGCCATCCCCGAGGCGGTCGTCCGCGCCCGGACGGTGTCCGATCCCAACGCCGACTACCGCTCCTATGTCCGGTCGCAGACCTGCCAGGACGGCCGCTTCCGCTTCTCCGACCTGCCCGCCGGCGGCTGGTTCCTGATCACCCCCGTCAGCGCGGGCGGCGAGCGCGTCATCCTGATGCGCCACGTCGTCACCCGGTCCGGCGCGGTCGCCAACGTCACCCTGTAAGCGTCCCCTTTCCACGGCGGGCCGGTCCCGCCCAGCCTGAGGCGTCAACCATGAAGGCCTTCGCGTTCGCCGCCATCGTCCTGACCGTCGCGGCCCCCGCCGCGGCCCAGAGCTGGCATTATCCCGATCAGGCCCGCTCGTATTCGAGCTACAGCCGCCACGGCTACGACTACAACGGCCAGAGGGACCGGCCCGGCGACTATCGCTGCGACGCCTATTGGGATCGCGGCCGCGACGACTGCGGGGCCGGCTGGCGGGACCAGCGCACCTACCGCTCGCAGGGCCATGGCTACGGCTACGGCCACGACCGCTATTCGCGGTACGGCCAGGGCGGCGGCTATGTCTACCAGCCGTACAACCAGGGCACGCAGTACTACGGCAGCTATGGCCGGCCGGACCAGGTCTATCCCGGCGGAGGCTACGGCGGGCAGGTGGGCGGCTATCGCGACCACGGGCGGTCGGGCTACTGCGCCGCCCGCTATCGCTCGTACGATCCGCGCAGTGGCTACTACCGCGCCTATTCCGGTCAGCTGATCTACTGCGGCTAGACGAGCGCCGATCACTCGATCACGGTTCGGTGGATAACCGCCGTTCGCCATCTTTCAGACGCATCCGGACCGCTTTCGTCGTATGTCCAGTCCGGACAGTCCAGTCCCGGGGAGCGCGTTCATGTCCCAGCACAACATCGTCGGATCGGAAGCCTTCGACCGATCGCCGTTCGTCATCATCCGCAGCGTCCGCACCGGCGGCATGCGCCGGCGCCAGACGCGCACCGCCTTCGCCTTCATGGCCGGGGCGGCCGCCGCTGTGATCGGTGGCGTGGCGGCCGCCGTCCTGGCCTTCGGCCCCGGTCTGGCCGGCGGTTAAGCCAGCCAGACCATCCGGCGCGTCCGAACGGGAGCGTTCCTGGCGAGGCTGAACTGGTTCCGGACCTCGCCGGTATAGAGAAACCCCGCCTTCTCCAGCACGCGACCGGACGCCGGGTTGTCGGCAAAATGCCCGGACAGCAGAACGCGCCGCTTCCAGCGCCGGGCGGCCCAGACCAGAGCCCCCTCCAGCGCCTCGGTGGCGAAGCCCCGCCCCCAGAAGGGCCGGCCGATCCAGTAGCCGACCTCCGGGGCCAGATCCGCATCCTCGAACAGGCCGATGACGCCCACCGGTCCCAGGTCCTCGTGGCAGATCAGGAAGGTGTGGGCCCGGGCGGGATCCTGGGCCGCTACATTCACCACAAAGGCCTCGGCGTCGGCCAGAGCATAGGGATGGGGCATGCGCAGGGTCATGCGCGTGATGGCCTCGTCATCCGCCAGCCGGGCGATGACGGGCGCCTCCTGCGGCGCGGGCGCCCGAAGCACCAGACGCCGCGTCTCCACGACCGGCGAAGTCTCGATGACGCACATGTTCCCTGCCCCGTTCGACGGTCCGCCTCCTTAGAGGGCTCGGGCGGACTTCGAGGCGGGAAACGCAAACGGGGAGCCTGGTGATCCAGACTCCCCGCGGAATATTCCCTGGGTCCGGATCGGCTGCTTCTGGGAAGCGGCGCGATCCGGGATCCGGTTCGCGCTACTCGGCGGCGATCGCCTGCTGGGCGTCGTCGTTGGCCGGAAGGATCGACACATAGCAACGGCCGTTGGATTTCTTCGTGAACTGAACCGCGCCGTGCTCGAGGGCGAACAGGGTGTGGTCACGGCCCATGCCGACATTGTTGCCGGGGTGGAAGGTCGTGCCGCGCTGGCGCACCAGGATGTTGCCGGCCAGGACGTTCTCGCTGCCGTACTTCTTCACGCCGAGGCGTTTGGAATGGGAGTCGCGACCGTTACGCGACGAACCACCGGATTTCTTGTGAGCCATCTGGGCGCTCCCGTTCTCTTACTGTTTACGCTTCGTCGGACGAAGCAGCGGCGGCCGGAGCCGGGGTGGCGGAAGCCGCGTCGCGCTTGGCCAGGCCACGGGCGCGCAGGTTGATCTCGGCCTTGGTCATCAGGTCGACCTTGCCGTCCCACTTGGCGGTCTCGCCGGCGCCGTCGATGCCGGTGATGCGCAGGACCGATTCCATCTGGCGATGGCCGTTGGTGCGGCGATAGCCCTGACGGCGGGTCTTCTTGAAGATCTTGACCTTCTCGCCCTTGCGGGTCTCGATCAGGGTGGCGCCGACGAAGGCACCGTCGATCAGCGGCGCGCCGAGCGTCACGCCATTGTCGCCGCCCAGCATCAGGACGCTGTCGAACTTCAGCTCGGAGCCGGCATCGCCGCCCAGTTTCTCGACGACGATCGTGTCGCCCGGTTGAACCCGGTACTGCTTGCCGCCGGTCTTGATCACCGCGTACATCTTGAAGCCTTGGCTAACGCAAAAAAGAATGCGCCCGCCGGGAGACCCCGCGGGCGAAGAGCGGCGACATATACGGATGGTGCCCTTCGAGTCAACGCGAAAGGCGCCGGAAATGCCGTGGAGCGCTCATTTCAGACCGTGATCTAGCCCTGAACGAACCCGCCGTGCAAAGACGAAGGCACGCCATCGGGGATCCCAAATGAGCCAGACTGCTGACCGCCGGGTCATCGCCGCCCGACGCATCGTGGCCCATATCGCCGACCATCTGCAGGCCGACCTTTCCCTGCAGCTATGGACCGGCGAGGTCCTGCCGCTGGGGCCGAACGCGCGCGACGACGTCCGCATCGTGCTGTCCGACCCGTCCGCCGTGCGTCGGCTGCTTCTGAAGCCCGGGCTGATGACCCTGTTCGAGCTCTACGCCACGGGCGATGTACGAATCGAGGGCGCCAGCCCGCTGGAGGCGGCCGACCGCTGGGACCATGGCCGCGCCGTTCACCTGCCCCGTCGTGTCGACAAGGGCCTGATCGCGCGCGAACTGGTCCCCTTCCTGATGGGCGGGCGCACCCGGGCCGTCGGCGACGCCGCCTATGACGCCACCGGCGAGGTCGGCCAGCGCCAGGACAAGGCCGCGCGCCGGGACAAGGACTTCATCTCCTTCCACTACGACGTCGGTAACGACTTCTACGGCCTCTTCCTGGACCCCGAGATGGTCTATTCCAGCGCCTCCTACGCCAGCCCCGACCAGTCGCTGGAGGACGCCCAGACCCGCAAGCTGGACCTGATCTGCCGCAAGCTTCGGCTGCAGCCCGGCCAGAGGCTGCTCGACGTGGGGTGCGGCTGGGGTGGCCTGTCGTGCTGGGCGGCCCAGCATTACGGCGTCACCGTGCACGGCGTGACCCTGTCGGAGGAACAACTGGCCTTCGCCAACGCCAAGATCGCGCGCCTGGGCCTGCAGGACCGCATCACTCTGGAGCTCAGGGACTATCGCGACCTGCCCACCACCGAACGGTTCGACGCCATCAGCCAGGTGGAGATGTTCGAACATGTGGGCTTCGCCAACCACGACCGGCATTTCCTGGAGATGCACCGGCTGCTGAAGCCCGGCGGCCTGTATTTCCACCAGGCCTCGGTCCGGCGCGGCGGGCGCGATGCGAACAACATCGCCCCCCAGACCAATGCGACCCGCACCATCGGCCGATTCATCTTCCCGGGCGGGGAGTTGGACACCATCGGCATGACGGTGACCAACCTGGGCCGCCTCGGCTTCGAGGTTCTGGACGTCGAGGACCTGCGCGAGCATTTCCAGATGACCACGGCCGAATGGTCCCGCCGCCTGATGGCCCGCCGCGACGAGGCGATCGCCATGGTCGGCGAGGAACGCACGCGTCTGTGGCTGATCTTCTTCGCCATGTGCGCCAAGGGGTTCGAGCGGGGCTCGATCCTGGTCTATCAGACCGTGGCCCAGCGCCGCCGCGCCGGGCCCAGCGGCCTGCCGATGGATCGGGGCAGCCTGTACCGATAGCACCGTCGCTCTTCGGCGCGTCGCGAGGCCGGGCATGACGAAAGGGTAAGGTCCCCCCCTCTGGACCCCGAGCGCCGCCCCGGCGCAGGGTAAGCCCGCAAACCTCTCCGGAACGCCGCCATGCTGAAGACTCTCCTCGCCGCCGGTTTGGCGCTTCTGGGATTGGCGGCCGCCGCCCCCGCTGCGGCGGGCGATCCGGTCTATGTGGTCAAGGACTGCCCGGCCGACTGGCCGACCGACGTGCGGACCGTCGAATGCGGCACGCTGACGGTCGACGAGACGCGGGGCGCGGCGGACAGCCGTCGCATCGACATCGCCGTGGTCCGCGTCCGCGCGTCCCGCCCCTTTCAGGACGCCAACGGTCAGGCCCTGCCCCCGGTCGTCGTCTTTCATGGCGGCCCCGGGGGAGCCCTGGTCGGCGGCGTGGGTCGCCGTCTGGGCTTCTGGCGCGACCGGCCCGACGCCGATCCGATGGCGGCGATCGATCAGGACTGGATCTATTTCGACCAGCGCGGCGGCGGTCAGTCGACCCCGTCCATGGATTGCCCCGGCGTCGAGCTGACCGACGCGGGCCTGCCATCGGCGCAGGATGCCGAGGGGCTGACGGACTGCCTGAAGAGGTACGCCGACCAGGGGGTCCAGCTGTCGCAATACAATGCGGCCGTGATCGCCCAGGACGTCGCCGACCTGGCCCGGGCGCTCGGCCTGCCGAAGGTCGACCTCTACGGCGGCTCCTACGGCCCCCGCATCCAGGCGGCGGTGATCACCCATGCGCCCCAGATCGTGCGCGTGGCGGTGATGGACAGCCCCTGGCCGCCGGAAGGCAACTGGGCGGTCCACACCCCCGAACAGGTGGCCACGGCCGTCCGCATCATCCTGGGCAAATGCGCGGCCCAGTCCGAGTGCGACGCCCGCCACCCGAACCTGACGGCCCGGTTCGAGGCCAATGCCCGCGAGTGGCTGGCCGGGCCCCGGACCGGTGCGGACGGCAAGGCCCGGACCGTCGAGGATCTGGCCGCCTTCCTGATGGACACGACCTATGACCGGCAGGGCGTGCGCCGCCTGCCCGCCGATCTCGAGAAGATCATCGGCGGCGATCTGTCGCCCGTCGCCGCCATCGCCGAGGACCGGACCTATTATTTCGAGGGCCAGCACATGGCGCACCTGTGCAAGGAGGAGCTGCCGTTCGAGTCCAAGGCCGCTTTGGTGGCCGGGGCCGCCGGCGATCCGATCGCCGAGGTCAGCGTGCCCAGCCTGTCGCGACTGTTCGACGTCTGCGCCGCCATCGACGTCGGGGCCGCCGACCCGGTCGAGAACGCCCCGGTCCACACCGCCATCCCGACCCTGTTCATCGCCGCCGAGATCGACCCCGGCTGCCCCCCGGCCCTGACCCGCGCCGCCGCCGCCAACTACCGGGACAGCCAGGTCATGATCGTCACCAACGCCACCCATGGCGTGACGGGCCAGAACGCCTGCGCCGCCCGCGCCGCCCGCGACTTCTTGCGCGACCCTACGAAGGCGGTGGACCAGACCTGCCTGCCCGCCGCCGACACGCCGTTGGTATTCAGCGAGGACTAGGCGCGCAACCGTGAGTCCGTCATCATCGGGCGTCAGGCTCGACCGATCGGTCGAGCGGCATCGGGTTCGGAGACACGGCCATGACGCTCGCACCGATCGCCGCCCTGCTGTTTCTGATTCAGACCCAGCCCGCCGCGCTGCCGGACGAAGAGACGGTTAGGCGAGCGGCGGCGGCGGCGGCAATCGCGGGGGCCTTGGGTCCGCAGCGGAGCCAGGAAGACTTCGAACGCGACCAGTTGAGCCGCGCGGGCCTGCCGTCCTTATCCGACGCTGCGGAAGCAGGGCGCGACGTCTGGCAGGTGTCCCTGAACGATCCCTATTTCATGTTCGCGGTTCCTGCGATCCAGATCGAGCGAACGGGTCAGGCCGCCGAGCTGACGATCCTGCGGCGCGACGGCCTCGTGCTGACGCGCGCGCTGACCGAGGAGGACATGAGGATGCTGGAGGGGACGGACCCCTTTCAACCTTACCCCCGCGCGGCGGCGGGCCCCGTGACCGACGGCCCGCCGCCGATCAGGCATACCTGGATCGCGCGGATTGGACAGGCCTCGGCCGGGCATAGCCGAACGACGTCCGCCAGCGACGAGCCGCGCTGGACCTTCGTCGTCAAGGCGGTGCGACTGGCCTTACGATCGCGGCCCGAATGCGATCAGGCAGAGGGCCAGGACCCGTCCTTCGCCTTCCATCGCTGTTTCGGAACCAAACCTTCCTGAGGACGCTCGACCGTTACAAAGTAACAGGCTATAGCGCCTTCAATGTCGCCGTCCGCTTTCGATCAGCCGGTCCTGTTGTCGCTTCTCGGCGGCGGGTTCGCGGCCGCCTTTCTGCACGCGGCCCTGCCGACGCACTGGCTGCCGTTCGTCCTGGTCGGGCGGGCGCAGCGGTGGAGCCTGACGCGCAGCCTGCTTGCAGTCATGGCGGCGGGCCTGGCCCATATCGCCAGCACGGCGGTGGTCGGCAGTCTGATCATCGCCGCCGGCCTGGCCCTGGACGAGATCGTCGCCGGACTGCTGCCGCATCTGTCGGCGGTGTTGCTGTTCGGTTTCGGGGGCTTCTATCTGATCAAAGCGTTCGTGCGCCGCCCGGTCCCGGCGGGTGGCCCCCACCTGGAGCTGGCCGAGCCCACCGTCTCGCACTCGGCCGCCTTCTGGGGTCTGGTGGCCGTCATGGCCCTGTCGCCGGGCGAAGTGCTGCTGCCGATCTACATGTCCTCGGCGCAGCAGGGTCCGGCGGTGATGGCCCTGCTCACTCTGATGTTCGCGCTGGGCACCGTCCTCGGCATGGCCACCTTCACCACCCTGGCCCGCGCCGGGGCCTCGGTGCTGAAGCTGGAGCGCTGGGCGCGGTACGAGGGGGCGATCCTGGGTCTGGCCCTGATCGGGCTGGGGCTGCTGATCGTGACGCATCAGCACTGAGGGGCTGGCGGGTGGCTGGTGGCTGGTGGCTGAAGAACATCGGGCGTTGCTGAAGACGCGACGGTTTCTTTCGCGACAGGCCGACCTCCTAACGCAGCCTCACCAACCACCAGCCACTAGCCACCAGCCACCCGTCAGCCTACCCATCCCTCATGGCCCACAACCACGACCACGCGCACCACGATCACGACCATGACCACCAGCACGGCCATTCGCACGGCCATGGCGGGCATGGGCACGCCCATGGTCCGGTCGATACCGGCGACTGGCGCTATGGCGTCGGCCTGGTGGTCAACCTGGCCTTCGTGGCCTGTGAATTCGGGGCCGGGCTGTACAGCGGCTCGACCGCCCTGCTGGCCGACGCGGGCCACAATCTTTCGGACGTGCTGGGCCTGGCCATGGCGGGCGGGGCGGCGGTGCTGGCGCGACGCGCGGCGGGCAGCCAGCTGACCTACGGCTTCGGCAAGGCGACCATCCTGGCGGCCCTGGCCAATGCCCTGCTGCTGATCTTCGCCTGCGGGGCCATCGCCTTCGAGGCGGTGCAGCGGCTGGGCGATCCGGCCCCGGTCCAGTCCGGCGTCGTCATGATCGTCGCCGGCATCGGCTTCGTCATCAACCTGGGCACGGCCCTGCTGTTCATGCGCGACCAGCATGCGGACCTGAACGCCCGGGGGGCCTATCTGCACATGATGGCCGACGCCGCCGTGTCCATCGGGGTGGTGATCGCGGGCGGGGTGATCCTGCTGAGCGGCTGGTCGATCCTCGACCCGCTGGTGTCGATCGTCATCGTGGCCGTGATCCTGTGGGGGACCTGGGGCCTGCTGAGGGATTCGGTCGGCCTGGCCATGGACGCGGCCCCGGCCTCGGTCGACGTGGCCGCCGTGCGGTCCGCCCTGGCCGGACTGCCGGGCGTCCAGGCGGTTCACGACCTGCACGTCTGGGGCTTGTCGACGACGCAGACGGCCCTCACCGCCCACATCGTCCACGACCGGGGCGACCCCCGCGCCCTGCTGCTGGAGGCTCAGACCCTGGCCCGCACGCGGTTCAGGATCGGCCACACCACCCTGCAGCTGGAAACCGACGTCATGCCGGACTGCCCCGACTGCTGACGCCGATCCGCATCTAGAGCCTTCATCGTTCGACTTGACCCACCGTCCCCGTTCGGTCCCGGCGATGGCGGGTTCATCACAGAGGACACAAAGGAGGTCACAAAGGACACGACGGGTCCGGTGCGCTTGCTAGAACCAGGCTCGTCGTCGCCGTGGATCAATGCGGCTTACGCCGCGACCAGAATCGGCTCCAGAAAGCATCGCCCTCAACGCGGCTCTGCTCCTTCGTGTCCTTCGTGGACTTCTTTGTGCCCTTTGTGATGAACCTTCTTCGCGCTGCGTATCGCCTAAAAGATCGACAGCGGCGTCAACTCAGCTGACGATCAGACTAGTCGATGCAGAGGGTCGGGGTGGCCTTGCCGTCCTCGATCGGGGTCTGGCAGCCGAAGCGGTCGCTGTCCGCCTGGCAGACGCCGGCCACCGAGGCATTGGCCGCCAGGGCCGAGGCGTCGCCCTCATAGCGGCAGTCGCCGGCGCACTGGTCGCCGTCGGTGCAGCGCTTGCCGGCATCGGCGTAGCGGACCACGCACTGCAGCGTCTGCATCCGGCCGACCCGCTGCAGCGAGCCGTTCCGGGCGGCGCAGGCGGCCTCGGCGGTCTGGCCCGGCGCGGCGCCGTCGGGGGCCTGGCTGGCCATCGGCGAACAGGCGGAGGCCATCAGGGCGAGAGCGGCGATCAGGAGGCGCATGGGGTGTCCTTTCAACGGCCGACGTCGCCCTTGGCGAATCCGGTCCAGACGTCGTCGTAGTCGAGCTGCATCGTCGGCGCGGTTTGCGCCCATTCCGTGGTGCGGATCGGAAAGCGCGTCTCGAACATGAAGGCCAGGATGTTGTCTAGCTTGTGCGGCTTGAGATCGGCGGAAACCGCTTTGTCATAGGACGCCTGATCGGGCCCGTGGCCGCTCATGCAGTTGTGCAGCGAGGCCCCGCCCGGCGCGAACCCGCCCTCCTTGGCGTCATAGGCTCCGGTGATCAGCCCCATGAACTCGCTCATGACGTTGCGGTGGAACCACGGCGGGCGGAAGGTGTCCTCGGCCACCATCCAGCGCGGCGGGAAGATGACGAAGTCGCAATTGGCCGTGCCCGGCGTGTCCGACGGACTGGTCAGGACGGTGAAGATCGACGGATCCGGGTGGTCGAAACTGACCGTGTTGATCGCGTTGAACCGGGCGGTGTCATAGCGGTATGGCGCGTTGTTGCCGTGCCAGGCGACGACGTCCAGCGGGCTGTGGGCGAATGTCGTGGTCCACAGCCGGCCGGCGAATTTCTGGATGCATTCCGTGGGCCGGTCCACGTCCTCGAACGCCGCCACCGGCGTCTCGAAATCGCGCGGATTGGCCAGGCCGTTGGAGCCGATGGGCCCCAGGTCCGGCAGGCGGAAGGGGCTGCCGTAGTTCTCGCAGACATAGCCGCGCACGGGGCCCTCGACCTCGACCCGGAAGCGGACGCCGCGCGGGATGACGACGATATGGCCGGGGCCGGCGTCGATGCGGCCGAACTCGGTAACGAAGGTCTGATGGCCTTCCTGCGGGACGATCAGCAGCTCGCCGTCGGCGTCGTAGAAGACCCGGTTCACCATCGACCGGTTGGCGGCGTACAGGTGGATGCCCACCCCGGTCTGGGCCTCCGCATCGCCCGTCCCGCCATAGGTCACCAGCCCCTCGACCCAGTCGGTCGGCGCGTCCGGCATCGGCAGGGCGTCCCAGCGCATCCGGTTGGGACTGGGCGGGGCATTGTGGAAGGGGCCGGACCGGATCAGGCCCTGCGGATGCGGCTGATAGGCCGGATGCTGGGCCGAGGGCCGCAGGCGGTACAGCCAGCTGCGCCGGTTCTCGCACCGGGGCGCGGTGAAGGCGGTGCCGCTCAGCTGTTCGGCATACAGCCCCATCGGCGTCTTCTGCGGCGAGTTCCGCCCCACCGGCAGGGCCCCGGGCACCGCCTCGCTGGCGAAATGATTGCCGAAGCCGGTCAGATAGGTCGCGCTGTTCAGCGTCATGCGTGTCTCCCTGGATCGGGACTTAGCCCTTCTCCCCTCGCGGGAGAAGGTGCCCGAAGGGGCGGATGAGAGGTACGAGGATACGGATGAGCTTCCTTGAGCAGACGCTGACCGGCAGCACCGGGAGTCGCCCCTCGTCCGACCTCGCTTCGCTCGGCCACCTTCTCCCTTAAGGGGAGACGGAAGCGATCTACCGCCCCAGATCGTAGGTCCCGGTGATGTCGATGCGGACGGCGAGCTGGCCGGCGGCGACGGGGGTGGAGTCGCTTTCGGCCATGGCCATGCGGGCCCCATATTGCGGCATCGGCTGGGGCGCCTGGTAGCCGCCGCCCTCGCTGAGGCTGCGGACGGGACCCAGGTCGACGCCGAGGGCCTGGGCGTACAGGCGCGCCTTGTCCTGCAGGGCGCGGACGGCCAGGACGCGGGCCTGGTCCTCGGCGGCCTTCGGATCCTTCAGGCCGAAGGCGATGCCGTCGATCTGGTTGACGCCGGCCGAGACCACGGCGTCGGCGGTGGTGCCGACCCGGTCGAGGTCCATGATGCCGACGGTGACGCGGTTGGTCGCCTGGTAGCCACGGAGCTTGGGCGGTTCGTTCTGGACGTAGTCGTACTGGGGCGACAGGTTCAGGCCCGAGGTCTGGATGTCGCGCTCGGCGACACCGGCGCGGCGCAGGGCGGCGAAAACCTGGGTCATGCGGGTGGCGTTGTCGGCCATGGCGGCCTGGGCCGTCGGGGCCTCGGTCACCACGCCGAAACTGATGGTGGCCATGTCGGGCGCGACCTTGACCTCGCCATAGGCGGACAGGTTCAGGGCGGGGGCCGGGGTCATGGCGTGCATCGGCATGGGCGGCGGCGCGGCCTGGGCCAGGGCCGCGGGGGCGGACAGGCCGACGAGGGCGGCCCCCACCATCAGAGCGGGCAGAGAACGGGTCATTGTGGATCCTGACGAGAGCGAGAAGGCGACCCTCACTGTCGACGAGGGCCATGGCCGAACCTTGACCGTTGACGCCTGAACGGCGGGCGAGTTCCGTCGGCAGGAACCGTTCATGTCGATGACATCGCGGACAGGCTTGCGAGCGCGATCGCTCGACGCGCGGCGTCTCGCTGCTTGAGCGCATTGTGGTTAGCGCTAGCGCTCGACGCGCGGCGTCTCGCTGCTTGAGCGCGGACTTTCGCGGGCGCGTGACGCCTGCTAGGCGAGGCGTTCGGCGGGCGCGTAGCTCAATGGTTAGAGCCGACCGCTCATAACGGTCTGGTTGGGGGTTCGAGTCCCTCCGCGCCTACCGGATCACCTTGGACATGGGTTTCGACCGGCGGAAACGACCATCGGTCGGGGTCGGGGATCAGGGGCCGCCATCCATCCCCGCGTCAAAGGAACGACCGCTGGAGGGGGGCCTCGGGCGGCGGCTCGCCCTGTTCGCGCCGCCGGGCGAGCTCGCGGGTCGCGGAGAAGCGAAGGCTTTCGTCGCGATCCGCGGCGAGGCCGGCCAGGGCGGCCTGGTCCACGGCGCTCCAGGCCTTGCCGCGAAAGGGGCCGGAGGGCACCCGGGGCAGGAGACCGGGCTCCAGGCTCCAGGCCACGAGCTGGGCGAAGGGCACGGTGTTCAGCAGATCCCGCAGATGGTGGGCGGTGACGTAGGCGTCGGGCAAAGCGCGGTGCGCGGGCAGACCCAGCTCATGGACCAGGCCGGCGGGTCGGCGCTGGTAGCGCAGCATCTGGTTGGAGAAGCGCGTCAGCTCGGGCCAGGCCCGCAGCGCGCATTTCCAGGTGCAGATCCAGACGGCTCCGCCGGTCAGGCGCGGGGTGCAATAGCGCTGCTCGAACGCGGCGCGATGAGCGGCCAGGGCGAGCGCGCCGCCCTCCGGCCTCAGCACGGTCCCTGCGACGTCCTTCCAGTAGGGTGCATCGGCGACCCATTCGTCCAGGATATGATGCACCGCCATGGTGTCGGGCGAGATCGGGTGGCCGGGATTGACCCAGAGCGCCCCCCGATCCTCGGACAGCGCCCACTGGCCGTCACCGCCGAGCACGACATCCTGCCACCCGATCTCGCAGACGTCCGTCAGCCCGTTCCCCGCTGTTTCCAGATCGACCACCCGGATCCGCGACGGCGGCGGGGCGCTCATGATTTCGACTTGGCCTTCGCACCCTTCTTGCCGAGGATCGCCTGGGCGGCGGACGAGGTCCGCGGATTGGACTTGCCCTCCTTGGCGGCGGCGGCGTTGGCGCTGCGCGCGGCGTGGCTTCCGTGGCCCTTGGTGTCCGACATCCGGCGTTCCTTAATGTTGTGAGCGACGGCCGCGCGACGTGTCCTGGTTGTCTGCACAACGCGCAACCCGCGTCGATCGGTCCTGCGGCAGAGCGCAGCGGAACCCGTTGGATGACGGTGTGTTTTGCCACCTGCCGAGCGCACTGCGACGCTGGAGGATCCCTTGCGCATAGGCGTCATCGCCCATCTTAAATATCCGATCCACGAGCCGTTCGCCGGCGGGCTGGAGATGCACACCCATCTGCTGGCGTCGGCGCTGAAGCGGCGGGGGCATCAGGTGACCGTGTTCGCCTCGACCCTGTCGGAGCCCGGCATCGGCCTCGAAGCGATCTGCGACGAGACCGCCCTGAGCGCGGTCGGCGTCGGCGAGGCCCGCGACGTCGCCTTCTTCCGCGAGCACCACGCCTATCTGTCGCTGATGAACGACCTGCGGCATCGCGACTTCGACGTGATCCACAACAACTCGCTGCACTACCTGCCGGTCGCCATGGCGGATGCCCTGCCCATGCCGATGGTGACGACGCTGCACACCCCGCCCTTCTCCTGGCTGGAGAGCGGGGTGCGGGTGGCGCGGGGTCGCAACAACAGTTTCGTCGGCGTCTCCCGCTCGATCCGTTCCGCCTGGTCGTCGGTGACGACGGTCGATGAGGTGATCCTGAACGGGATCGACCTGAGCCGGTTCGCCTTCGCGCCGCGGTCGGCCGCGGACCCCTATCTGGTCTGGTACGGGCGGATCGTGCCCGAGAAGGGCCTGCATTTCGCCCTGGACGCCGCGCGGCTGGTCGGGCTGCCGATCCGTTTCGCGGGCCCGCTGCTGGACCGCGCCTATTGGGATCGTGAGATCGCGCCGCGGCTGACGTCCGAGACCGTCTATCTGGGGCATCTGGACCACGGGGCCCTGGCCGGCGTCATCGGGGGGGCCCGCGCGGCCCTGTGCACGCCCTGCTGGGAGGAGCCCTATGGGCTGGTGGTGGCCGAGGCCCTGGCCTGCGGCGTCCCGGTCGCGGCCTTCGCGCGCGGGGCCATCCCCGAGATCCTGACCGACGCCTGCGGCGTCCTGGCCGCCCCCGACGACGCCGCCAGTCTGGCGGTCGCGACGCGGCAGGCCCTGACCCTGTCGCGATCCGCCTGCCGGCACAGGGCCGAAACCCTGTGCGATGCCGAGGTGATGATCGACCAGTATCTGGCCCACTATCGGGCGCGGCTTCAGGTCCCCGCTCCGGCGCGGATGGACGCCCGGTTCGCGGTGGTGCCCGACCCGCTGCCGCCGCTGATCAGGAGCGGTCCGCGGCGGGCGGCGGAGCCCGGCCCGCAGCGATCCGGGACCGGGTTCCATGCCGGGCTGCCCACCCCAGACGGCGCCGGCGGCGAGGCCCAGCCTTGACCCCTGGGCCCGGGTCGAACGCGCGGCGCGTGTCGCAGACCCGGGCCTGGTGCGTCTGCGTGCCGGCGCGCAACGAGGCCGACCGGCTGGCGACGCTGCTGGGCGCCCTGGCGGACCAGGACGTCGAGGGTCCGGTGCCCGTGGTGATCGCCCTGAACAACACCACCGACCGATCGGCGGCCGTCGCGACCGAGGCCGCGCGCCGTCACGGGTCCAGACTGGCCCTGACGCTCGACGACCATGTCTTTCCGCCGGACCTGGCGCACGCCGGCTCGGCCCGGGCTCGCGCCATGATGCTGGGGGCGGACCGTCTGGCCCGCAGGCCCGAGGCGGTCCTGATCAGCACCGACGCCGACACCCGTCCGCCGGTCGACTGGATCTCGGCCAATCTCGCGGCCGTCGCGGCCGGAGCCGATTTGGTGGGCGGGCGTCTGGTGCTCGACGAGGCCGAACCCCTGGGCGAGCACGCCGCCGCCGTCTGGGCGCTCTGGGATCTGTACTGGGCCCAGGTCCGGGCGATCGAGGACGCCATCGACCCCTCGCCCCCGGATCCGGCGCCCCGGCACGGCGACCATACGGGGGCCAGCCTGGCCATCACGGTGGCGGCCTGGACCGCGGCCGGGGGCGTGCCGGCCATCCCCAGCGGCGAGGACCGGGCCCTGGTCGCCGCCGCCCGGGCCGTCGGCCATCGGCTGTCCCATCCCCTGTCGGTCTGGACCCGCGTCTCGCCGCGCCAGGAGGGTCGGGCGGCCGGCGGCATGGCCGAGGACATGAGACGGCTGCAGGTCGCCGCCACCACGGGCGCGGTCCCGCAGGTGCCCGACTTCGATCACTGGCGGACGCGGGCCCGCTGGCGCCGCGATCAGCGCCCGCGACTGGGCCAGGCCGCCCTGCTTTCCGCCGAGGCCGCCCTGCCGCCCATGCCCCGCGACCTGCCGCTGGACCGGCTGATCACCCCCGGGGTGGCGGCATGATCGGCTATTACGTCCATCACCACGGCATCGGACATCTGACCCGCGCGCGGGCGATCACCGCCGGCGCGCCCGAGCGGTTCACCCTGATGGGCACCGGCCTGGCCGGCCGGACCGATGCCGTGGCGGCGATGGACCTGGCCGACGACCGACCCGAGGGCGAGCGCGCCTTCAATGGGCAGGACGGCGCGGCGAACCGTCCCGACGCCCTTCACTATGCGCCCCTTGGCCATGCCGGCGTGCGCCGGCGCGTGGCCGACATCACCGGCTGGATCGCCCAGGCCCGGCCGGCGCTGATGGTGGTGGACGTCTCGGTCGAGGTCGCCCTGCTGGCGCGGCTGGCCGCGACGCCGACGGTCTGCGTCCGGCTGGCCGGACGGCGGACCGATCCGGCCCATCTGGAGGCCTTTCGCGGGGCGACCGCGATCCTGGCCCCGTTTCACCCCGATCTCGAAGACCTCGACACCCCGGACTGGGTCCGGGCCAAGACCCGCTATGCCCCCGGGCTGACGGCCACCGCCGTCGAGGCCGAGGTCGACGAGGCGGTGGTGGTCGTGGTGTTCGGCGCGGGCGGCGGGGCGTCGGACGGCGAGGCCCTGGCGGCGGCGGCGCGACGCACCCCGGACCTGACCTGGCGCGTTCTGGGGCCCATGTCCCCCGTCGCCGCCGCCCCCCCGAACCTCGTCGCCCTGGGCTGGGTGGAGGATGCCGCCGCCGAGATCGCGGCGGCCGGCGTCGTGATCGGCTCGGCCGGCAACGGCGTCATCGGCGCGGTGCTGGCGGCGGATCGGCCGTTCCTGTGCCTGCCGCAGGACCGGCCCTTCGACGAGCAGCGCTCGACCGGC
This sequence comes from Brevundimonas sp. LM2, assembly GCF_002002865.1. Classification (NCBI taxonomy): domain Bacteria; kingdom Pseudomonadati; phylum Pseudomonadota; class Alphaproteobacteria; order Caulobacterales; family Caulobacteraceae; genus Brevundimonas; species Brevundimonas sp. LM2. Next base: position 3,060,208 of record NZ_CP019508.1, read on the forward strand.
CGGGGCCTGGCCGCGGCCGGGGCCGCCGTGCTGCTTGAGGCCTGGCCCGACGCCGAGGCCTGGCCCGACCTGCTGGCCGCCGCGCGGCGGCCAGCGGGAGAGGCCCGGACCCGTCTGATCCCGGCGAACGCAGGCCAGGCCACCTGCGACTGGCTGCTGGAACTCGCCGACCGCTCGGCGCAAGGCGCGGCGCACTGATGGCGCACGCCCGGATCCTCGCCGCCCCACAGGCGTCCCGCCCGAAGGCGCGGGCGCAGGCGCTGCACGCGCGGCTGGCCGCGCTGGGCGAGCGCTACGACGCCGCGCCGGTCTTTCCGATCGAGAGCGTCCAGACCCTGATCGGAGCCGACCTGCACCGCACCTTCGCCCCGGTGGAGAGCGGCGGCGAGACCTTCGACGACTCCACGGCCGAGGCCCTCGCCCTGCTCGACGTGCTGCGCGCCGTGGGTCGGGCCGACCTGAGCCTGGGGCGGCTGTACGAGGGCCATGTGAATGCCCTGAAGCTGTACGACTGGTACGGCGCGCCCGAGCAGACGGCGTGGCTGAGGACCGTCCTGGACGACGGGGCGCTGTTCGGGGTCTGGGCGACCGAGCCGCCCCCCGGGGTGACTCTGGTCGGGACAGACGACGACCTGAGGCTGCAGGGGGCCAAGGCCTTCGCCACCGGGGCGGGCGGCCTGGCCTATGCCCTGATCACGGTGCGTCCCGAGACGGGCCCGCGCCGCCTGGTCGTCGTCCCCGCCGATCATGCGGAGCGGACCGATCTGAGCGGATGGCGGGTGCGGGGCATGCGGGCGACCGGCAGCGGGCGCTACGACCTGACCGGCCTGAAGCCCCGGCCCCGCGACCTGCTGGGCGCGCCCGGCGACTATGATCGCGATCCGCGCTTCACCGCCGGGGCCTGGCGGTTCTGCGCGGTGCAGCTGGGCGGGATCGAGGGCCTGCTGATCGAGCTGCGGGCGGCCCTGTCGGACGCGGCCCGCGCCGATCCGATCCAGCGCGCCCGCTTCGGCGAGGCGGTGGCCGCGACGCGCACGGCCGGGCTGTGGGTGCGGGAGGCGGCCTTGCGGGCGGCGGTCGATGACCCGGACGCGCCGGACTTCGCCCGGATGACGCGCGGCGTGGTCGAGCGCTCGGCGCTGGACGTCATGGAATGCGCCGCCCGCGCGGTCGGCACCCGCAGCGCCTTCGACGGCCAGAGGATCGACAAGATCACCCGCGACCTGAGCCTGTACCTGCGTCAGGCCGGGCCCGACTATGCGCGGGATCAGGCGGCGATCGCCTGGCTGGATCACGACGTCTGGGGCGAGGACGACCGGTTGTGGTAGGGGCCCGCCGCCTGGCCGCGACCCGCTGGCGCGCCGCCCGCTGGCTGGTGCTGGCCCCCCATGCCGACGACGAGACCCTGGGGGCCGGGGCGTTGATCGCCGAGGCCGCTGCCGAGGGCCGACTGGCCGGCGTCGCCTTCCTGACCGACGGGACGGGGTCGCATCCGCATCCTGATCCCGCCAGCCGCGCGCGGCTGAGGGCCATGCGCCGGGCCGAGGCGCGCGCCGCCTGCCGGCTGCTGACGCGCGGGTCGGGGCCGGACCCCCTGTTCCTCGACTGGCCGGACGCCGGCCCCTTCGGCCCCGGATCGCCGGAGTGGCGCGACACCGTCCGGACCCTGGCCGCCCTGTGCCGGCGCGCGCGGGTCGATGCCCTCGCGGTGACCGCCGTGGCCGAGCCGCATTGCGACCATGCCGCCGCCGGCCGGCTGGCCCGCGAGGTCGCCCAGGCCGCCCTGAGGCCCGTGGCGGTCTTCGACTATTGCGTCTGGGGCGAGGCCCCGCCGCGGGTCCAGCCCCTGACGACCGGGGCGTTGACGCCTGGTCGGCGCCGCGCCGCCCTGGCCGCCCACCGGTCGCAATTGACCCCGGCCTTCGGCGACGGCTTCCGCCTGCCCCCCCATCAGCGCGTCATACCGATGCGCGACCGGCTGTATCCGAGGTCCCAGCATGACGCGTCCTGACCAGAGCCTGAAGGCCGACTATTTCGAAGACATGTTCCAGGGCGACGACGACCCCTGGGGCCTGGAAAGCCGGCCCTATGAGGCGGCCAAGTTCGATCGCTCGGTGCAGGCGCTGGAGGGCCGCCACTACCCGCGCGGCTTCGAGGTCGGCTGCGCCGGCGGGACCCTGACCCAGCGCCTGGCCCCCCTGACCGGCGACCTGCTGGCCGTGGACATCAGCGAGACGGCGCTGGCGCGCGCCCGCCGCCGCTGCGCCGACCAGCCCCAGGTCCGTTTCGCCCGGATGGCCTTTCCCGGCCAGACCCCGACGGAGCCCGGCTTCGACCTGATCGTCCTGTCCGAGGTCGCCTATTACTGGGACGACGCCGACCTGGACCGGGCGGCGGCCTTCGTCGCGCAGGCGCTGGTGCCCGGCGGCGACCTGCTGCTGGTCCATTTCACCGGCGAGACGGACTATCCGCAGACCGGCGACGCGGCGGTCCAGAAACTGGCGGTTGCCCTGGCGACCGACATCGAGGTGGTGCGGACGGAACGCCACAGCCGCTATCGGCTGGACCTGTGGCGACGGCGATGAGCGACGTCAGCGTCCTGACCCTCGTCAAGAACCGGGCGGTGCACCTTCAACGTCTGGTCGAGGGGCTGAGACGCAGTACGACGCCGCCCCGCGAACTGATCGTGGTCGACATGAGCGAGCCCCCGGTCGCGCTCGATCCCGTGCCCGAGTTTCCGGTCACGGTCGTGCGGCTTGAGACCCCGGGGCTACCGCTGGCCCAGGCGCGCAACCTGGCCGCCCGCCACGCCGGCGGATCGCACCTGCTGTTCCTGGACGTCGACTGTATCCCGATGGCCGGGCTGGTGGCGTCCATCGACGCCGCGCTGAGCGCCGCCGACGACCTGATCTGCGCCGAGGTGCTGTATCTGCCGGCCGAGGCCGTGGGCGAGGACTGGACCGAGGCGGGCCTGACGTCCGTCGCCGCGCCCCACCCGGTGCGCGCCTTTCCGCCGGAGGGCTCGCGCATCGAACCCAATGCCGGCCTGTTCTGGTCCCTGACCTTCGGCACCCGGCGACGGACCTTCGACGACGTCGGCGGGTTCGACGAGGCCTTCACCGGCTATGGCGCGGAAGACACCGATTTCGGCTTCCGCTGTCGCGACGCGGGGCTGCCCCTGGTCTTCCGCAGCGGCCCGGGGTCGTTCCATCAGCACCACGCCGTCCACCATCCGCCGCTGCAGCATTTCGACGCCATCGTCGCCAACGCTACCCGATTTCACACGCGGTGGAAGATCTGGCCGATGGAGGGCTGGCTGAAGAGTTTCGCGGAGCGGGGTTTGCTGCGCGTGGGGCCGGACCGCCTCACCGTCCTCCGCCAGCCCATGCCCTCGGAGATCGAGGCGGCCAGACAGCCGCGTGAGGTCCGATTCTAAAGATGGCGGCCCCGGAGGGACTCCAACCCCCGACCTCGGCTTTAGGAAAGCCTTGCTCTATGCAGCTGAGCTACGGAGCCGTTGATCGCGTCCTAGCGGGTCGCGCCGGGACGGGAAAGATGGGGTGGCGAATTCGGCCCCTCCTGCAGGGCGTGCCGCCCGCCGCGCCGACACCCGCCTTGTGGTTAATTCGGGTTAAGCTACCCTATCTGGGGGTGAACAAATCCCGAATCGCGGGGCGTCGCCGATTCGGTCCTGATTCGTTTCGCCCCTGTTCCGTATCTGCACGCCGGCCTGTTAAGCTGTCTCGCAGGAGGCCGAGATGACCCTGGATGCCCTGTTCAACCTCGCCAATGCGGTCGCCCTGGTCGGCTGGGTGATCCTGGCGCTGGCCCCGCTGCGCCGGCCGCTGGCGATCGCCGCGGCCCGAAGCATCGGGGTGGGGCTGGCGGTGGCCTATGCGGTGCTGCTGGTCCAGGCCGTCGCGAGCGGCGGTCTGGGCGGGGACCTGACCACCCTGGCGGGACTGACCGAGGGCTTCAGCCGGCCCGAGGCTGTGCTGGTGGGCTGGGTCCACTACCTGGCCTTCGACCTGTGGGTCGGGGCGTGGGCGATCGAGGATGCGGGCAGGCGGGGCGTGCCGCATGCCGCGATGCTGCCGGTGCTGTTCCTGACGCTGATGGCCGGGCCGGTCGGCCTGCTGGTCTATCTGGGTCTGCGGGCCACCCTGGGCCGCAAAACCGTCTGATCCGACACCGCGACCCGCAACCGCCTTGAGGAACCCAAGGCGAATCGCCACCTTATCCTCACCATGAGCGACCGCCCCACCGGCCTCGCCCCGTCCCGCGTCGTCGCGGTGCTGGGGCCGACCAATACCGGGAAGACCCATCTGGCGGTCGAGCGGATGCTGGGCCACGCCTCGGGCATGATCGGCCTGCCGCTGCGGCTGCTGGCGCGCGAGATCTATGAGCGGATCGTGCGGATGCGGGGGGCCAATGCCGTCGCCCTGATCACCGGCGAGGAGAAGATCATCCCGACCCGGCCCCACTACTGGGTCTGCACGGTCGAGGCCATGCCGCTGGAGCGCGAGGTCGAGTTCCTGGCCATCGACGAGATCCAGCTGGCCGCCGACCCCGAGCGCGGCCATGTCTTTACCAGCCGGCTGCTGCACGCCCGGGGCCGGTTCGAGACCATGTTCCTGGGGGCCGCGACCATGGCCCCCCTGATGCGGCGGCTGATCCCCGACGTGGAGATCGTCACGCGCGAGCGGCTGTCGTCGCTGACCTATGCCGGATCCAAGAAGCTGACCCGCCTGCCCCGGCGCAGCGCCATCGTCGCCTTCTCGACCGAGCAGGTCTACACCATCGCCGAACTGATCCGGCGCCAGCGCGGCGGGGCGGCCGTGGTGATGGGCTCGCTGAGCCCCCGCACCCGCAACGCCCAGGTGGCCCTGTTCCAGTCGGGCGAGGTGGACTTCCTGGTCGCCACCGACGCCATCGGCATGGGGCTGAACATGGACGTCGACCATGTCGCCTTCGCCGGGATGCGCAAGTTCGACGGGCGGCGCACCCGCTGGCTGCACGCCCACGAGATCGCCCAGATCGCCGGGCGAGCGGGTCGCCACATCCGCGACGGCACCTTCGGGGTCACCGGCGAGGCCGACGAACTGGACGAGGACCTGGTGGATCAGGTGGTCGAGCACCGGTTCGATCCGGTACAGGCCATCGAGTGGCGCAACGCCCGGCTGGATTTCGACACCCTGCCCGACCTGCTGCGCTCGCTGGTGCAGACGCCGGGTGTCCCCGGGCTGAAGCTGACCGGCCAGGCGCTGGACGAGACCCTGCTGCGCCGCGCCCTGCAGGATGAGGAGGTCAAGCGCATCGGGCGGTCGCGCGGGACCATCATGCGGCTGTGGGAGGCCTGCCAGCTGCCCGACTTCCAGAAGACGACGCTGGACGAGCACGCCCGGCTGTCGCGCGACGTCTTCCACGCCCTGACCGGCAAGCGGGGGAGGCTGACCGACGACTGGTTCGCGCCGCGCTTCGCCGAGGTCGACCGCGACGACGGCCAGATCGACCAACTGTCGGCGCGGCTGGCCGGGGTGCGGACCCTGTCCTACATCGCCAACCGGCCGGACTGGCTGGACGGCAACAGGGCCTGGCGCGAGCGCGCGCGGGCGCTGGAGGACCGGCTGTCGGACGTACTGCACGAACGGCTGACGGCGCGGTTCGTGGACCGCAAGACCACCGCCCTGATGCGGTCGCTGCACGACCACGCCGAGACCATGGCCGAGGTGGCGGCGGACGGGGTGGTCTCCGTCGACGGCGAGGCGGTGGGGCATCTGGAGGGGGTGCGGTTCGCCGTGGCCTCCGGCGGCTCGGCCCTTGCGGACCGGACGCTGAAGACCGCCGCCCTGCGCGCGGTCGGGCCCGAGATCGCCCGGCGGCTGGGCAGGCTGGCCGCCGACGGGGACGAGGCCTTCTCGCTGACGCCGGAGGGCGAGGTGCTGTGGGCCGGGGCCCTGGCGGCGCGGATCGTCAATGCCGAGCCCTTCAGCCCCCGGGTGCGGCTGATCGGGGAGCTGGGGCCGGCGGCGGCGCGGGATCGGGCCCAGCGGCGGATCGAGGCCTGGCTGGCGGCCGAGGCCGGACGGTCGTTGCGCGACCTGCGACGACTGAAGAGCGCGATCGAGAGCGGGGCGCTGAAGGGCCTGCCGCGCGGCATCGCCTTCCGCCTGCTGGAGGCCGGGGGCGTCATCGACCGGCGCGACGTCGAGCGGGATCTGGCCGCCCTGAGCCAGGTCGAGCGGCGCACGATCAAGACCTTCGCCATCCGGGTGGGGACCCATTCGGTCTGGCTGCCGGGCGTGCTGAAGCCCCGCGCGCGGGCGATGGCCCAGGCCTTCGTCGCGGGCGAGCCGTTCCGGGCGCGGGCGGAGGGGCTGACGCCTCTGCCGGTGCCGGGCCCCTCGATGCGGGCGCTGGCCGCCTTCGGAGTGCGGGCGGCGGGCGGCCGGGCGGTGCCGGTCGAGGCGCTGGAACGGGCCGCCGATCTGAGGCGCGAGGGCAAGGGCCGACTGTCGGACGAGGCGCTGACAACCCTGGGCTGGACCGGTGAGGACGCCAAGGCGATCTGGGCCGCGCTGAAGGTCGTCCGGGCCCAGATGCCGGACCGCGAGGGCGCGCCGCCGGCCGTCGTGCGGGATTCGCCCTTCGCCCGACTGGCTGAACTGACCCAGGCCCCGGCACCGGCACCGCCCGCCGCCTCGGCGCGGCGCGCGCGCAAGCGACCGCGCAAGGCCGTGGCCAAATCTGCCTGATGGGGTCCGCCGCCGGAATGCGACCCTTCCATCATCTGCTGGCCAACAATCTGGTGGCCAACGTGACCAATTTCACCGTCTGGTTCGCCCTGACCTTCTGGGTCTATCTGGAGACCCGGTCGGTGTTCGCCACCGGCATGATCGCGGGCCTGTACCTGGCCCTGACGGCCGGTCTGGCCTTCTGGCTGGGCAGCCTGGTGGATCACCATCGCAAGAAGCGGGTCATGCTGGGGTCCAGCGTCGTCTCCGCCGCCTTCTACGCGGCGGCCCTGTCGCTGCTGGCGCTGACGCCAGGGGACGCGCTGCGCTCGGTGTCGGGACCGTTCCTGTGGGTGTTCATCGGCCTGATCATGCTGGGCGTGATCGCCGGCAACATCCGCGCCATCGCCCTGCCCACCCTGGTGACCGTGCTGGTGGACGAGGATCGCCGGGACCGGGCCAACGGCCTGGTCGGCATGGTCACGGGCATAGGCTTCCTGACCACCTCGGTGATCTCGGGGTTGCTGGTGGCCTGGGGCGGCATGGTCGCGACCCTGGCCATCGCGCTCGGTCTGACGGCGCTGGTCTTCGTTCATCTGAGCCTGGTGCGGGTGCCGGAGCCGGCCCCGGCGGGCGGGACCGGCGGGACGGCCGCCCCGCGTCGCGTCGATCTGAGGGGGACGATCCGGATCGTGGGGGCGGTGCCCGGCCTGTTCGCCCTGATCCTGTTCGCCACCTTCAACAACTTCCTGGGCGGGGTCTTCATGGCGCTGATGGACGCCTATGGCCTGTCGATGATGCCGGTCCGGCAGTGGGGCCTGCTGTGGGGCGGGGTCTCGATCGCCTTCATCCTGTCGGGGATCCTGATCTCGCGCGTGGGGCTGGGGAGCCGTCCGCTGCGGACGCTGATGATCGTCAATCTGGTGGCCTGGACGACGGCGGCGATCTTCACGATCCAGCCCTCCATCCCGCTGCTGGCGGCGGGCTGTTTCATCTGGATGTTCCTGGGCCCCTATGCGGAGGCGGCGGAACAGACGACGCTGCAGAAGGTGGTCCCGTTCGAGCGGCAGGGACGGGTGTTCGGCTTCGCCCAGTCAGTGGAACAGGCCGCCTCGCCCCTGACCGCCTTCCTGATCGGGCCGCTGACCCAGTTCCTGGTCATCCCCTTCATGACCGACGGCGTGGGGGCCGAGGCGATCGGGGAGTGGTTCGGGCGCGGCCCGGCGCGCGGCATGGCCCTGGTCTTCACGGTGGCGGGGGTGCTGGGGCTGATCGCCACGATCGTGGCCTTCAACTCGCGGTTCTATCGGCGGCTGTCGGCCGCCTATGCGCAGCCGACGGCGGAGACGGAGGCCCCCGCATGAACCCGGTCGAGTCCGTCCGCATCGACGTCTGGCTGTGGCGGGCGCGGTTCGCCAAGACGCGGTCGCTGGCCGCCGCCCTGGTCGAGCGCGGCGCGGTGCGGCTGACGCATCAGGGGCGGCAGACGCGGCTGGACAAGCCCAGCCGCGTCGTCCACCCGGGCGACGAGATCGTCTTCGCCCGCGACGGCCGGATCACGGTCGTCCGGGTCGAGGCCCTGGGCGAGCGGCGCGGTCCCCCGGCGGAGGCCCGCGCCCTGTACGTCCCGATCGGGGATGACCCCGAATAGGCTTACTCGGCGATGTTGAACTCGCCCTCGATGTGCAGCTTCACCTCGTCGGACACGGCCGGCAGGGCGTAGTTGATGCCGAACTCCGAGCGCTTGATCGTGGCCTCGCCGTCGAAGCCGGCCTTGTAGCCGCCCATGGCGGTGCCGGCCTGGTTGAACTCGACCTCGATGGTCACCGGCTTGGTGACGCCGCGCAGGGTCAGGTCGCCGACCACCGTGGCCTCGTTGGCGTCATCCGCGTCCACGGTCACCGAGCGCGACACGAAGGTGGCGGTCGGGTGGTTGGCGGTGTCGAAGAAGTCGGCGGTCTGCAGGTGGGCCTTCAGCCGGTCGTCATTGGGGTCGACGTCCGTCAGCGGGATGGTGGCGGTCAGGGTGCTGGCCGCGGGATTGGCGGGATCGATCGTGAGGTCCGCCTTCACGTTCACGAACTGGCCGTAATAGGTCGAGAAGCCGAGGTGATCGACCGACCAGGTGATCTTGCCGTGGCCGGAATCCAGGGCATAGGCCCCGGCGCGGACTTCGGCCGGGTTCTGGGTCAGGGCGGACTGGGCGACGACGGCGCCGCCGCCAATGAGTCCGAGGGCGAGGGCCCCGGCGACGGTGGAACGCACGAGCAGGCGACGGTTCAGCATGGGAAAACTCCTGGAGTGGGAAAAACAGCGCTAACTGCAATCAGCACTGGTGCAAATAGGCGAGCTATCAGGAAGGGCAAGGTTTATGCGTCGATCCGTGCCCGCCGGACGTGTTGACAGGGGCGAGGCGCGCCTGCCATGTCCCGAACGCTCAGACGGGCCTTTCGCCCACCCTTCCAGAACGCCGAATTCCTGCCCATGACCTACATCGTCACCGACGCCTGCGTGAAATGTAAGTTCATGGACTGCGTCGAGGTCTGCCCGGTCGACTGTTTCTACGAAGGCGAGAACTTCCTGGCGATCGCGCCGGATGAATGCATCGACTGCGGCGTGTGCGAGCCGGAATGTCCGGTCGACGCCATCAAGCCCGACACCGAGGACGAGCCCGACGGCAAATGGCTGCAGATCAACGCCAGCTACGCCAAGGTCTGGCCGAACATCACGGTCAAGGGCACACCGCCCGCCGACCGCGAGGCCTTCGAGCGCGAGACCGGCAAGTTCGAGAAATATTTCAGCCCCGAGCCGGGCAAGGGCTCCTAGAAACCACCACCCCGGCAAGGACTCCTGATCGAACCGTGTTTGCGGGTCAGTCCGCACGGCGCGCTGGTAGCGTCCGCACGGGACGTTTTGAAATTGCCCCGTTTTGTGATAGGTTCCTTCACATTGGGTCGGGCGGAATGCGTTTTTCACGCGCCGCCCGCGTTTGCGATAGAACTCCGTCCATGAAGACGGGGTCGGCCAGAGGTTTGGTGATCCGTTTCCGCGACTGACGAATGATGCGTTTTCCTCCGGCGACCCTCGTCGCCGGTGCCGAAGGCAATTGTCGCCGCCGCGCCTGCGTTCGCCCTCCCCCCCTGCGTCCGGGAAAGGAATGACATGACCACCAAGAGCGTTCTGGAATTCAAGGTCGGCGATGCCGTCGTCTATCCGGCCCACGGTGTCGGCAAGGTCGCCGCCGTCGAGGTCCAGGAAGTGGCCGGCATGTCGCTGGAGGTCTATGTCGTGACCTTCGACCATGAAAAGATGACGCTTCGCGTCCCGACCAAGAAGGCCAAGACCGCCGGACTGCGCTCCCTGGCCGGCGAGGACGTCGTCACCAAGGCCCTGACCACGCTGAAGGGCCGCGCCCGCATCAAGCGCACGATGTGGAGCCGCCGCGCCCAGGAATACGAAGCCAAGATCAATTCGGGCGACCTGGTCTCGATCGCCGAGGTCGTGCGCGACCTGCACCGCGCCGACAGCCAGCCGGAACAGTCCTATTCGGAGCGCCAGCTCTACGAATCGGCGCTGGACCGGATGGCCCGCGAGGTCGCCGCCGCCAACCGCATCGACAAGGACGCGGCCGTCCAGCTGCTGTCCAAGTCGCTGAGCGCCAAGAAGGCCAACGCCCCCGTCGCCGAAGTCGCAGACGAGGACGAGGCCGAGGCGGCCTGATCCTTCGGGACCGCGCTGAAACGACAAAGGCCCGGTGGAGACACCGGGCCTTTTTCTTGTCATCCCCGCGTCTCGCAGCGCGACCGAAGGCCAGGATCAATGCGGGCTTAACCCCCACCGGGTACGGTAGCGTACCCGAAGCTTCCGTTGTGGATCGGCCGAACCATGCTGCCGCGCGCTAACGAAGTCGAACCCGGTGCGACGGACATCGCCGGTGGCGACATCGCGACCTTTTTCGACGTCTCGATCGACCTGCTGGTCATTCGGGATCTTCGCGGGATCGTGGTCAAGGTCAGTCCGTCGTGGTCCACCACCCTGGGCTATCACCCCTCCGAGATGGTGGGGCGTCCGCTCCTGGCCCTGGTGCATCCCGACGATCTCCCGGTGACCTGGGACAGCGCGCGAGAGGTCGAGACGCGCAGGCCCGGCGACCCGGTGCGCGGCCAGATCAACCGGTATCGCCACAAGGACGGCCACTATCTGACCATGGAATGGCGCGCCCAAAGACGCGGCGACCATGTCTACGGCGTCGCACGCGACGTCACGGCGCGCGTCGCCGCCGAAGCCGAGCTGCTGGCGGCCCGCACCGCCGCCGAGGCCGCCAACCGCGCCAAGTCGGACTTCCTGGCCAATATGAGCCACGAGATCCGCACCCCCCTGAACGGGGTGATCGGCATCGTCGACAGCCTGTCTCGCACTCACCTCGACGGTGGCCAGACCGAGATGGTGGGCCTGATCCGGGAGTCGGGCGCGACGCTGGAGCGTCTGGTCTCGGATATCCTGGACATGTCCAAGATCGAAGCGGGCAAGCTGGACCTCGAACTCCATCCCTTCGACCTGGAAGACGCGCTGAGCGCGCCGATCGCGCTGAATCGCGGCAAGGCGTTGGAAAAGGGTCTGGCCTTCGTCGTCGATATCGCGCCGGAAGCGTGCGGCACGTTCCTGGGCGACAGCACCCGGCTGCGCCAGGTGGTGGGCAACCTGCTGTCCAACGCAGTGAAGTTCACGGCCAAGGGCCGCATCGTCCTGACCGCCTGGATCACGGAGGACGCGGAGGACCAGGCGTTCCTGTCGCTGACCGTTCAGGATTCCGGTGTCGGATTCGACGAACATCAGGCCGCGCTGCTGTTCGGGCGGTTCAACCAGGCGGACGGCACGATCGCGCGCCGATTCGGCGGCACGGGCCTTGGATTGTCGATCTGCCGCTCTCTGATGCGTCTGATGGGCGGGGACATCGAGGCGAGCTCCGAGCCCGGCGTGGGCAGCCGTTTTTCGATCAAACTGCCGCTCCCGCGCGTGGCCCAGCGGGCCGCGGCTCCGCGGCCGAGCGGCGTCACCGCTCGCAGCCCGCTGCAGACGGACCGGCCGCTGCGCATCCTGCTGGCCGAGGACCACCCGACCAACCAGCGCGTGGTGCAGCTGATCCTCGACGGGATCGGGGCCGATCTCGTCATTGTCGACGACGGGGCCCGGGCGCTCGCGGCCGCCATGGCCGGCACGTTCGATGTCATCCTGATGGATATGCAGATGCCGGGCATGGACGGATTGACCGCCACGCGCGCCATCCGGTCGCACGAGACCCTGACCCAACTGCGCACGCCCATCGTCATGCTGAGCGCCAACGCCATGGCAGAGCACAAAGCTCAGGCGTGCGACGCGGGGGCCGATCTGCATGTGCCCAAGCCGATCACGGCCGCCGCCCTGCTGGCCGGAATCGAGACCGTGCTGGCGGGCTAGGTCCGTCCGATCGGGTGGGACGCGGTCTCGCGATTCCGTCTGTGACGGTCAGTCGCCCGAATTGTTCGCAGCGCCTTCTCGCCGAAGAGGCAGGCGAAGGTTCAGGACGCGGCTTCCGTCAGACCTGAGCAGGGTGGGCCGGGAAGGAACCGTCGGCGGATAGGGCGCGCAGGTCTTGAAGAAGGCCGCAATTTCGGGGCGAGACGGCTCACCCGTCACCACCCAATCGTCTCCGCCCGCGCGAACGACGGGTTCTCCGAGAATCTGGCCGTCGGGCGCGAGCCTCATTGTCACCCATAGATCCACGTTGGCGCTGTCATACGGGTCGAAAGCCTCCTGCGCTTCGGCGCAGGCACTCAGCTGTCTGTACAGACTGGCGTTCCAGCGTGTCCATATCTGCAGTCGCTGTTGGTCACTCAGTTGCGCGGGGCCTTGGACGCGCGCGAGGGGCTGCTGCGCAAGTTGGATCAGCATCACGGCGATCATGATCATGGGTCGTCCCCGACACTCGCCTGCACGACCTCGTCGCGCGACCCGGCGGGAACGCAGTGTGAGGCCGAGCCCGAAGGCTTGCAACACGTCGATGTTCCGCCTGCCGCGGACATAGCCTGCGCGCAGGATGACGAAGGGCATTAAGTCCGAACGGGCCTCAGCCCCCCTGCAGCTCCCGCTTCACCCGCTCGGCCAGGGTCTTGATGTCGAGCGGCTTGGGCAGGAAGGAGACGCCGACCTCGTCCTGGAGCAGGTCGGAGAAGTCGCTTTCCGCATAGCCGGAGATGAACATCACCGGCGCGTCGCCCAGGTACTGGCGCGCCTTCTTGAGCAACGACGGCCCGTCCAGGCCCGGCATGATGACGTCCGAGATCATCATATCGATCTGACCCGCCCATTCCTCGGCCAGGATCAGGGCCTCCTCGCCGTCGGCGGCCTCGATCACCTCATAGCCGCGCTGGCGCAGCAGTTTGGCGGCGATGCCGCGCACGGCGGCCTCGTCCTCGACGAACAGGATGCGGCCGTTGCCCGACAGGTCGCGCGGGGCGGCCTTCATCTTGATCTCGATCGGGGCGACCTCGGTCAGCTCCTGTTCGGTGGCGGCGGGCAGGAAGATGCGGAAGGCGGCCCCCAGGACCTGACCCTCGGGCCCTTCCAGATTGGTCACGCCGATATGGCCGCCCGCCTGCTGGACGATGCCGTAGACGGTGGCTAGCCCCATGCCGGTGCCCTCGTTCACCGCCTTGGTGGTGAAGAAGGGTTCGAAGATCTTGTCCAGCAGATCGGTCGGCACGCCGGGGCCGGTGTCGGACACCTCGATCAGGGCGGTCTCGCCGTCGGGGGCCTCGCGCCAGCCCAGGGCGCGGGCCTGTTGCTGGGTCAGGCGCAGGGTGCGGATGGTGACCACCCCCGCCCCCGGCTCGACCACGCCGCGCATGGCGTCGCGGGCGTTGACGGCCAGGTTCATCACCGCCGTTTCCAGCTGGGACTTGTCGGCCAGGACCACTGGCAGGTCGCGGCCGTAGTCGGTCTCCAGCCGCACGTCCTCGCGCAGCAGGCGACGCAGCAGGACGGCGAACTCGCCCACCAGCTCGCCCAGATCCAGCCGTTCGCGGCGGACCGTGGACTTGCGCGAGAAGGCCAGCAGCTTGCGCACCAGGTCGGCGGCGCGGATGCCCGTCTGACGGATCTGGTTCAGCCCGTCATAGGACGGGTCGCCGACCGGATGGCGCTCCAGCAGCTCGGACAGCTGCAGCTGGATGGCGGTCAGCAGGTTGTTGAAGTCATGGGCCACGCCGCCGGCCAGCTGGCCCACGGCCTGCATCTTCTGAGCCTGAGACAGCTGCAGCTCCATCGACTTCTGGGCCGAGACGTCGAACAGCCAGACGCGGCGCTTGTCGCCCTCGGGCGCGACGTACAGGTGCAGCATCCGGTCGGGGTGGGCGCGGGCGACCAGTTCGATCGGGCCGGTCGATCCCCCGGCCATCCGCTCGCGCGCCTCGGTCACGCCGCCCGGGTCGAACAGATGGCCGAAGGCGGCGTCGCGCGCCGAGGCGGGGCCGGTCAGGACCGCCAGGGCCGGGTTGGCGTCCTCGGCCCGCCCCCCGAACAGGTCGTCGCCGCCGATGACCGCCGAGCCGAACGGGGCCCCCGCCGCCATGGCCCGCCCCTCCCCCGCCGGAGCGACGTAGGCATGGCCCACCATCGGGGGCGGCAGGGCGGTCAGGGTGGCCTCGGGCGCCTCGCGGACCAGGAACCGGCCCTCGCCCGCCTGACCGATCAGCACCTCGATCTCGCGCTCGCCGACAGAGACGATGGCGCGACCCTGCTCGCCTTTGCGGGCCTGAGCGAAGGCCATGTAGAGGGCCTGGGCCGACTTGCCCCGGGGCAGGGCGACCGTGGCCCCGTTCTGGGCGGCCCAGGTGCCGTTGAAGGCCAGGACCTGGCCCGAGGCCCAGACCAGGGCGGCCGGCTCGGCCATGGCGTCCAGCATGTCGACGGCGATGTCGCCGTCCGGCCGCGCCGGCCGCCGGCGCTTCGCGCGCCCCAGGGCGAACACGCCCAGCAGGACGGCACCGACCACGCCGATCATCAGGATCATGTACGGCACCGATCCGGGCGCGGTGCGGAAGACGGGCCAGGCCAGGGCGGCGATGGCGACGCCGAAGCCGACGGTCATCAGGATCAGGGTGATGTCGGGCTTCGAGGCGGCGGTCGGTTGGCTGGCGGCGGTCATGGGCGGCGCTCCCGCGCGAATCGGATGGGGCGAGTATAGGGCGCGATGGTCACCATCTCCCATAGGGAGAGGGCTTGAGCGCCCGAGAGCCGAAGGCGATCGGTCTTGCGCGAAAGGGTGAGGGGTTAGGCTCTCACCGGTTGGCACCGTAACCCCTCACCCTTTCGCCTTGGCGCATCGCTGCGCTCTGCGAGGCTCAAGCCCTCTCCCTATGGGAGAGGGATCTACCCCCGCCGCTTCTTCATCACGAAGCCGATGACGCGAGCCGCGGCCTCGAAATGCTCGCGCGGGATGGTCTCGTCGATGTCGACGGCGGCGTAGAGGGCGCGCGCGAGGGGGACGTTCTCGACGATCGGCACGTCGTGCTCGGCCGCGACCTCGCGGATGCGCAGGGCGACGGCATCGACGCCCTTGGCGACGCAGACCGGGGCGGCATCGCCCGCCTCATAGCGCAGGGCGACCGAATAGTGGGTCGGGTTGGTGACGATCACGGTCGCCGTGGGCACGTTCTGCATCATCCGCTGGCGGCTCTTCTGCATGCGGATCTGCTTCAGCTTGGCCTTGACGTGGGGATCGCCTTCGGACTGGCGGTACTCCTCCTTCAGTTCCTCCTTGGACATCCGCATCCGCTTGGCGAAACGCATCTTCTGCCAGATGAAGTCGCCGCCCGCGGTCAGGCCCAGAAAGACCAGGGTCGCGCTCATCAGGGCGATCAGCAGGTCGCGCGCCAGAGGCAGGATGGTCAGGGGCGACATGGCCGCCATGGTCTCGAACTGGCGGGCGTGGGGCTTCAGAACCATCCAGCAGATCACGCTGACGGCGATCAGCTTGAGCAGGGTCTGGGCGAACTGCATCAGGCCGTCCGGGCCGAAGATGCGCTTGAAGCCCGCCATGGGGCTGACCTTGTCCCATTTGGGCTTCAGCTTGTCGCCGGACAGGATCAGACCCGACTGGGCCACATTGCCGCCGACGCCGCCCAGGATGGCGGCCAGCATCACCGCCCCCAGGAACGGGGCCACGACCCACAGGGCCCGGGCCCCGATCTCCAGTCCCGCGCCCGCGTGCAGGCCGCCCAGCATGGTGTGAGGCGCGGCGATGAAGGGCAGGAAGCCCTCGGCCATCTGGGTCGAGAAATAGCCACCCCCCATGACGATGACGGCCGTAACCCCCATCAGGCTGAGCGCCGGGGCGACGTCGGCCGACTTGGCGACGTCGCCCTTCTTTCGCGCCTCCTCGAGTTTGTGAGGTGACGCCTCTTCGGTCTTGGACTCGGGATCGGCGCCTTCAGCCACCGACGCCTCCCCCGCCCGGGACGAACAGGCCGGCCAGCGCCCGGTAGCGGTCGATGAAGACCGTGCCCAGCACCCCCAGCGACAGGGCGAACACCGACAGGCCCAGGATCACGCTGAGCGGCGCGGCGACGAAGAAGATCTGGAAGGCCGGCATGACCCGTCCGACCAGCCCCGAGGCCAGGTTGAAGATCAGGGCGAAGACGATCACCGGCGCGGCCAGCTGCACCCCCAGGGCGAAACTGTCGCCGAGCGTGCGAATGGCCAGTTCGGTGAAATCGCCCATGATCAGCGGCCGGGCCGGGGCGATCAGGTCGTATGATCCCACCAGTCCGGCGATGAACAGGTGATGGGTGTTGGTGGCGAAGATCAGAACCGTCCCCAGCAGCATCAGGAAGGCCGCCAGGGTCGAGCCCGGCTGGGCCTGCAGGGGGTTGGTGGTCTGGGCGAAGCTGAGCGTGGTCTGCAGCGAGACGATCTCGCCCGCCGTGGCCAGGGCCCCGGTGAAGGCGCGCAGGATGGCCCCGATCATCAGGCCGGTGACGACCTCGCGCAGGATCCAGCCGACCATGCCGCCGATGGTGTCGGGCAGGGCCGGCAGGGCCGAACCGACCACCGGCCACAGGGCCAGCGCGATCACCAGCGCCAGAGACAGCCGGATGCGCGGCGGCACATAGCTTTCGCCGATGCCCGGAAGGCTGAGCAGGATCGCGCCAATGCGGGCGAAGATCAGCCCGCCGGCCCAGACCTGATCGGCGGTGGCATAGGGGTCCACTAGGGGCGTTCCACCGGGGGCCCTACATGCCCGCGATGCGGGCCGCGATGGAGCGCATGAAGGCCCCGAGAAGCCCCCCCATCAGCGGCAGGAACAGCAGCAGGCTGACGAAGATGGCGATGATCTTGGGCGCGTAGACCAGGGTCTGTTCCTGGATTTGCGTCAGGGCCTGGAACAGGCCGATGCCGACGCCAACGACCAGACCGACCAGCAGCACGGGGGCGCACAGCTGGATCGTCAGCCACAGGGCGTCGCGGCCCACATCCAGAACTTCCGCGCCGCTCATCGCCTACCCCTCTGGCCCGGCCTGAAGCCGAGCCCACGAACCGGGCAGAAAATGCCGGGGGCGTGGTTAATGTCGGGTTAGCGATGATGCGGCTTTCGCGGCCCGGTCCTTGCGGACTCCTCGGCGAAGAGAGGTTTTCCGATGGCCTGGAGCGCGATTTCGACCCGAAACGAGACACCCCCGATCGCCCGGGGCGGGTGGCTGGACGCCCTGCGGTTCATCGTGGCGACCCTGATCATCCTGCACCATTTCCAGGCCGCCGGACCGGTGCCCCTGGCCGAGGCGGTGCATCCGGTGTTCAAGCGGGGCGGCTTCCTGCTGACCAACTTCTTCCTGATCGACAGCGGCTATGTGCTGATGCGGGTCTATGGAGGGGCGGTCGGGCGCGGGGCGCTATCGCCGGGCGACTTCCTGCTGAAGCGGGTCCTGCGGGTCTATCCGGCGCACCTGATCATGGGGCTGACGCTGGTGGCTCTGGTGCTGATCAGCACGGCCGCCGGGGTCGCCCCGCGCAATCCGGAGTGGTTCCGCTGGGACCAGCTGCCAGCCCAGCTGACCCTGACCCAGGCGTTCGGCGTCCCCGGCGGCCTCGGCTGGAACGCCCCCAGCTGGTCGATCTCGGCTTTGGTGGGCTGCTATGTGCTGTTCCCTTATCTGCTTCGTCTTCTGGCGCGGTTCGGTCCGTGGACGGGGCTGATCGCCGTCGTCGGCCTGTACGGGCTGGCGAACGCCGCCGCCCACGCCTGGCTGGGACATCCGGTCTATCAGATGCCGATGGGCTTCGGCTTCGTGCGGGCCCTGCCGCTGTTCGTGCTGGGCATGGGGCTGGCGGTGTTCAGCGAGCGGGTGTGGATGGCCCCGAGACTGGCGCGGATCCTGGGCCTCTCGGCCGCCGTCGGCCTGGCCGTGGTCCAGGCCTTCGACAAGAACGCCCTGATCTCGCTGGGCTTCATCGCCCTTATCCTGCTGGCGGCCGGGGCCATTCCGGTGCGTCGCCCCTCGGAATGGATCGCGCGGGCCAGTGTGGTGTCGTTCTCGATGTTCATCACCAACGAGGTGGTGCGGATCGCCTGGTTCGGCGTGGCCAATGTGCTGATCTCCCGGTTCGCCCTGCCCGTCCCCGTCCAGTGGGGACTGTGGGGCGCGGGCGTGGTGGCGGCCGTGATCTTCGCCTTCGCCTTCCACGCCGCGGTCGACCAGCCGATCCAGAGCCGGATCAAGGCCTGGCTGGCGCGGCGGCGGCGGACCGCGCGGCCGGTCGAGCAGGGCGCGGTGGTTTCGCTCGAAGGCTGAGGCCTTTTCGCGCATCGGCGAACCGGAGCGGCCGTTGCGGCTTTTGCCCGGCATGGCCCATGACCGACTGCACCATGCCCCGCCCGCCGTCGCGCTTCGCGGCGAGATCGTCGACGGCGTCGCGCCGGCGCTGCACTACCTCGAACGCGGGCCCGCGGACGGACCGCCCGTGGTCCTGCTGCACGGCCTAGCCAGCCTGGCCCAGGAGATGCTGACGCCGCTGGCCGGGCCGCTGACGGGGGCCGGGTACAGGGCCATCGCCTTCGACCGGCCGGGTTATGGGTTCAGCGCTCCGGCGGGGCCCGATGCGATGTCGCCCCGCGACCAGGCGCGCGCCGTGGCCGGAGCCATGGCCTCCATCGGGGCGTCCGGCGCGGTCATCGTCGGGCACTCGTTCGGCGCGGCTCCGGCGCTGCTGCTGGGCGAGGACCCGGGCGCGGCACCCGCCGGCCTGGTCCTGATCAGCCCCTTCTGCCGCCCGACCCGGCCCGCCGCGGCACCGGGCCTGCGCGCCGCCAACGCACCCGGGATCGGCCCGCTGATCCGCTCGGCCCTGCCGCGCATCGCCGGTCCCCTGGGGCGGCGGATGGTGCGGGCGGGGCTGCATGCCGGACAGGCCGCCCCGAATCCAACGGCGTTTCCGTGGCGACGCATGGCTCAGGGCAGCGCCGTCCAGGCCATGGCCGGCGAGCTGCGCGGCTTCAACGCCGACATGACGGCGCTGCGGACACGGCTGAAGGAGATCCGGGTGCCGACCGTGATCCTGGCCGATCCCGAGGATCCGGTCATCCCGATGAAGCCCCACGTGCGCTGGCTGACTCACAGGATGCCGGAGGCCACCGTCCGCTGGCGGGCCGCGGGGCATCTGCTGCACCATGCGGATCCTCAGGCCGTGGTCGCGGCGGTCCGCAGCGTCGATCCTGCGGCTCGGCCTGACGTGCGGCGAGCCGGCTGACCGTCAGTCTTCGAGCTCGGCCCGGGCCTGGTCGGCCAGGTCGAAGAAGCGGGCGCGGACCTCGGCGGCATAGGGGTTGTCGCGTTCGATGGCGCGGAAGACGGCGGGCGAGTCGTGGCGGACCATCTCGACCGCCTGCAAGATGCGCTCGAAACTGGCCGTGGTCAGCCGCGTCGGCAGGGGCTCCATCGACAGCAGGACGCGCGCGATCAGATGGGTCAGACCCTGGACCGTGGCGGCCTCGCGGTCGTGGTCCTCGGGCGAGACGAGGAAGACCTTCAGGCCCAGCGCATGACGGCAGAAGGCGGCGACGCGGCGGGCGATGCGGTCCCCGCGCACCGGACAGACGGCGATGCGGAGACCCTTGATGCCCCCGGCCGCGCTCTGGGGGCCGAACAGGGGGTGGGTGCCGACCACCTGAACACCCGTCGGCAGGGCCTCGGCCATCAGACGAGCGGGACCGACCTTCACCGAGCCGACGTCCAGCACCAGCGTGCCGGGCTGAAGGCTCGGCGCGAGGGCGGCGAGGGTTTCGGGCAGGACCCCGACCGGCACGGCTAGGACCACCACCGGACAGCCGGCGGCGGTCTCGAGATCGGTCAGGCGGGCCACGCCGCCGTCGTCCGTCGCCGCCGGGTCGTGGGCCAGGATTTCGAACCAGGGCGACAGGTGCCGGGCCGTCAGCCGTCCGAAGGCCCCATAGCCGATCAGGCCCAGGGTCGACCGCGGTCCGGCGGGAACGCTCACCGCGTCAGGGCTTCCTGGAAGTTGACGGGTCGGCCGTGGGCGGCGCCGATCAGCTCGCCGTCCGACATGATGACCCGGCCGCGCACGATCGTGGCCATGGGCCAGCCGGTCGCCTCGAACCCGTCGAACGGGGTCCAGCCGCAGCGGCTGGCCTGCTGGTCGTGGGTGATGGTGCGCGTCGCCTTCAGGTCGACCAGGGTCAGGTCGGCGTCATAGCCCTCGGCCAGCCGCCCCTTGCCGGCGATGTTGAAGATGCGCTGGGCCCCGGCGGAGGTCAGGTCGACGAACCGCTCCAGCGTCATCCGGCCCTGGGCCACATGGGTCAGCATGACCGGGACCAGGGTCTGGACCCCGGGCATGCCGGACGGCGAGGCCGGATAGGGCTTGGCCTTCTCCTCCTTGGTGTGCGGCGCGTGGTCGGAGCCGAGCACGTCGACCACCCCCTGGGCGATGCCGCGCCACAGGCCGGCGATGTGGGGGGCGTTGCGGATCGGGGGATTCATCTGGGCATAGCCCTTGAGCCGGGCATAGGCCTCGTCGCCGTCCAGGGTCAGGTGCTGGGGCGTGGTCTCGACCGTGGCGACGTCCTTGTGATGCGCCAGGAAGTCGATCTCCTCGGCGGTGGAGACGTGCAGGACGTGGATGCGCTTGCCGGTCTCCCGGGCCAGGCCGACCAGGCGGCGGGTGGACATGATCGCGCTCTCGGCGTCGCGGACGTCGGTGTGGCTGGTCCAGTCGCCGGTGCGGGCCAGGCCGCGGCGCTCGGCCAGGCGGTATTCGTCCTCGGAATGGAAGGTGGCGCGGCGCGACACGGCGTTCAGCACCTGGCGTACGCCGTCGTCGTCGGCGATCAGCAGGTCGCCGGTCGAGGCCCCCATGAAGACCTTGATGCCGCAGCAGCCGGGCAGCCGCTCCAGCTCGCCCAGGTGGTCGACATTGCCGTGCGTGCCGCCGACGTAGAAGGCGTGATCCGTCCACATCCGGTCGCGGGCGCGGGCCAGCTTGTCGGCCAGGGTGTGGTCGTCGGTGGTGTTGGGCTGGGTGTTCGGCATCTCGAACACGGCGACGACGCCGCCCAGGGCGGCCGCGCGGCTGCCGGTCTCGAGGTCTTCCTTCCACTCCAGGCCCGGCTCGCGGAAATGGACCTGGGTGTCGATGACGCCGGGCAGGACGGTCAGGCCCGAAGCGTCCACCGTCTGACCCGCCGAGGCCTGGCCCAGGTCGCCGATGAAGGCGATGCGGCCGTCGCGCACGCCGACGTCGGCCCGACCTCGACCGGCATGGTTCACCACCTCGCCGCCACGCACGATCAGGTCATAGGTCTGGGTCATCGAAGGGTCCGGTTCGAAAAATCAGGGTCTGAGTCGTCTGAACGGGTCGGGCGAAAACACCGTCCGACCCGTCCGACCCGTTCGGGTCGAACGGGCGTCAGGGGCCGTATATAGGCGGTGAAATGCAGAGCCGGTAGTCGCCGACGCGCGGTTCGCCCTGCTGCTCAGCGCGGGGCGTCACCGCGGGCCAGCAGGCCCCGCGCGGCGCGCAGCACGCGGTCGGCGGGCAGGCCCATCATATGCTGGATGGCCTGGTTCAGCCGCGGGTCGACGGCCTTGAACTCCTCCAGCGAGCGTTCGCCGCGAATCGAGACCCCGCCCCAGGGGCCGATGCGGGTGTCGTCGGACGGGCCGAAGACGCCGACACTGGGCACGCCCGCCGCCACGGCCAGCTGGGTCCAGATCGAGTCCGCCCCGACATAGAGGCTGGCGCGCGACAGGGCGGCGGCGGTCTGGAGCCGGGTCAGCTTGCCCTGCAGCTCGATCACCCGGGTGCGGGGCACGGCCAGGCGGATGGTGTGGGCCAGGTCGCGGTCGGCCTCCTCGCCCACGATCATCAGCCGCCCCCCGGCCAGGGGCCCGCCGTCCGCCAGCAGGGGGGCGGCGACCTTGGCATAGCGCTCGGCCGGCCAGCGGGTGCCGATCCACTCGGTGCCGGGACCGACCGCCAGGATGGGGGCCGGGTCGCGGCCGATCAGGGCGTCGGCGACAGCGCGGGTCTCGTCGCCAAAGAACAGGCGGGGTGCGGGAACATCGTCGAGCTGCAGCACCCGCGCCGCCGCCTCGACCGCATGCAGGCCGGGGTGGTCGGGGCCACGCACGGCGCGTTTCAGCCGGCGCAGGCGTTCGGAGAATTTGGTGCCGCGCATGTCGACCACCAGGCCCCAGCGGGTGTCGCGGACCTGGTTCCACAGCGCCAGCCAGTCCCAGCGGCCGGTCCGGTCCAGCACGATCAGCCGGTTCAGACGCGGCGTGTCGGCGAACAGGGGGGCGGAGGCGGCGGATCCGACGATGGTGAACTCCGCCTCGGGCAGGCTGTCGGCCAGATAGGCCAGGACCCCCGACGACAGGACGGCGGCCTCGGGCTCGGCCTGCGCGATGTAGAGGATGGGGAAACGGGCACTCATGGGTGGACCGTATACGGATTCTCTTGCGGCGGGGATGAGGCGATAGCGTTCGTCTCCTCCCCGTGCGCGCTTGGCGAATGGGGAGGTGGCAGCGAGCCCTTGCGAGCTGACGGAGGGGTTCTGCGTGCATCAAGAACCCCTTCGTCTCCTCCGCTTCGCTCCGGATCCACCTCCCCATCGCTGCGCGACAGGGAGGAGACAAGCGTGCACAGCCTTCCTATCTCTCCCTCCATGACCGATCGCATCGCCCGTCTGAACAGCCGCGCCCTCATCCGGGTGGCCGGTCCCGACGCCCGGCCGTTCCTGCACAACCTGCTGACCCAGGACGTCGAGACCCTGGGCGAGGGCGAGGTGCGGTTCGGGGCCATGCTGTCGCCGCCGGGACGGCTGCTGTTCGACCTGTTCCTGTGGGGCGAGGGCGAGGCGGTGATCCTGGACGTGGCGGCGGACCGGCGCGCGGCGCTGATCCAGCGCCTGACGATGTATCGGCTGCGGGCCCAGGTCGAGGTCGCGGCCGACGACCGTCCGGTGATGGCCAGCTGGCCGGGCGTGGCGGACGGCTTCGTCCCCGACCCCCGGACGGCGGCGCTGGGCGGGCGGGCGATCGGCGAGCGCCCGGCCGACGCCGTCGAGGCCGACTATGACTCCCACCGCCTCTCCGTCGGCGTGCCCGACCCGGCGGCGGATGCGGGGTCGGACAAGACCTATCCGATCGAGGCCAATTTCGACCTGCTGAACGGCATCGACTTCCACAAGGGCTGTTTTGTCGGTCAGGAGACGACCTCGCGGATGAAACGGCGCGGCGAGATCAAGAAGCGGATGCTGCCGGTTACCTTCGAGGGTCCGGCGCCGTCGCCGGGGGCGGAGATCCTGAACGGGGAGCTGCGCGCGGGCGAGGTGCTGACCGGGCAGAACGGGGTGGTCATGGCCCTGGTCCGGCTGGACCGGATCGACGGGGCCCTGACGATCGAGGGACGGACCGCGCAGGTGGTTCGGCCCGTCTGGATGATCGAGACGTCCAACTGATCGTCGATCATGGGGCAATGCAGCCGGGGCTGAACCATGAAAGTTCAGAATCGGTGCGGCAAAGCTGAAACCGTCGGCGCGCGCGCGAGTAACTTCCTTCGGAAGCGGCTAAAGCACCGGAGGAATTCATATGTCCAAGACCGATCTCATTCTCGCCCAGCTCGACCAGCGCGTCGAACGCCGCGCCGAGCGCCGCAAATTCTTCAAGACCGCCGGGGGTTTCGCGGTCGGTGCCACGGCAGGGGCCGTGCTCGGGGCCTGCTCCAGCAACAGCGACACCGCCGTCGCCCAGGCCGCCCCGACCGCCAACGTCGATAACGACGTGCTGAACTTCGCCCTGAACCTGGAATATCTGGAAGCCCAGTTCTATTCCTTCGCCGCCTTCGGCACCGGCCTGAGCAATGCCGACCTCGGCGGCACGGGCACGCAGGGTGCCGTCACCGGCGGAGCCCAGGTGCCCTTCAGTGATCCGGTCGTGCGCCAGTACGCCAATGAGATCGCCCAGGACGAGATCGCCCACGTGCGCTTCCTGCGCCAGGTGCTGGGCAACATCGCGGTGGCCCAGCCGGCCATCGACATCTCGGGCACCAACCCGAACGGGGCCTTCTCCAACGCCGCCCGCGCGGCCGGCCTGGTCGGTGCCGGCGTGGCCTTCAATCCGTATGCCTCGGACGAAAACTTCCTGCTGGGAGCCTTCATCTTCGAAGACGTCGGCGTCTCGGCCTACAAGGGCGCATCGCCACTGATCACCAACAAGACCTATCTGGAAGCCGCCGCCGGCATCCTGGCGGCCGAGGCCTATCACGCGGGCATCGTTCGCACCGTCCTGTACGCCAAGGGTATTCCGACCGGCCCGACGCCCAGCCTGCGCGCCAATGCGGACGCGATCTCCAACGCCCGCGACAGCCTGGACGGCAGCTCGGACCTGGACCAGGGCATCAGCCCGACCGGGACCGGCAACGCCGCAGCCTCGAACATCTTCCCGAGCGACTCCAACGCCATCGCCTTCAGCCGCACGACCCAGCAGGTGCTGAACATCGTCTATCTGAACGCGGCCGCAGGCACGTCCAGCGGCGGCTTCTTCCCCGCCGGCCTGAACGGCACCTTCCGCTCGACCTGAGGTCGGCAGACGTCCGAACGAACAACCCCGCCGGTCCATGGACCGGCGGGGTTTTCTATGTCCGGGTTTTACGGCCGGCGCGACCGGTCGGCGGTCGTCGGCCTAGCTGACCGACAGCGGCGGGGTCTGCTGGTGCTGAACCACGCGCCACACGTCGTGCTCCAGCCGGCGGTAGGTGGAGGTGCACCAGGCCTCGTAGCCCGTGGCGCCCTCCTTTTCGGCGCGCGCCTTGTAGGCCACGACGATCAGACCCTCCTGCGGACGCGAGATCTGCCCTTCGGTGATGTCAACGCTGGTCCAGCGGGGTGTGTGCGCCACCGCTTCGATCGCCGCGCGACCGCCCTGCACGTGCGGCTCGGACGGGAGGACCATCAGACAGGATTCGTCGACGAGTTCGCGGTAATGATCCGCGTCCCCCGTCCAGAGGCTTTCCTCGAAACTCCACACGCGCGCGTCTTCCATCGTTGTCTCCTGCAAGGTTAAGTTCTGACAATCCGGCGTGTGCGTGGATGTTCCCGGGCCGCGTCGTGGCGGAGTGTCTCAACCTGCCGATCGCCGACAGGGGCAGGTCGCCGATCGCGGCGAACTTCGGCGCGAGAGCGGACAAGGCCCGTAGGAGCCGCTAGCCTCGGACGATGACCGAAGCTCCCACGCGCTGCGCCTGGTGCGGGACCGACCCGCTGTATGTCGCCTATCACGACGCCGAATGGGGCGTGCCCGAATGGGATGCGCGGGCGCTGTGGGAGAAGCTGGTGCTGGACGGTTTCCAGGCGGGCCTGAGCTGGATCACCATCCTGAAGAAGCGCGAGGCCTTCCGGGTGGCCTTCGACGGTTTCGATCCCGACCGGGTCGCGGCCTATGGCGAGGCCGACCGGGCGCGGCTGATGGCCGATGCGGGCATCGTGCGCTCCGGGGCCAAGATCGAGGCCACGATCCGGGGCGCGCGGGTGTTCGTCGGGATGCGCGACCGGGGCGAGGACTTTTCCGCCTGGCTGTGGTCCTTCGTCGACGGCGCGCCGATCCAGAACGCCTGGGCCGACAGCGAGGCGCGCCCGACGCAGACGGAGGCGTCGGTCGCCATGGCGAAGGCGCTGAAGGCGCGGGGCTTCGGCTTCTGCGGGCCGGTGATCGCCTATGCCTTCATGCAGGCGACCGGGATGGTCAACGATCACGGCGTGGCGTGCTTTCGCCACGCGGCGGTGCGGGCGATCGCCGATCCGTAGGAAGAGCGTCTAGGCCTGGCCTTCGCCGCGCTGAAAGACCACCACGACGCCGTCCTCGGTCCAGACTTCGGCGTGCGAAAAGGTCTGGTCCTCGATCAGGGCTTCCCGGGCCATCTCCAGCGCTTCGGACTGGTCCGGCAGATCGAAATATCGGGATTCGGCTCGCGTGGTCGGCCCATCGTGAAGGTACAGTCGGTATCTGGGCACGTGGACTCTCTTACTAACGTTTTCACAAGCTTGAGGAATCATCACTTCTGTCATTGACCATGACCCACTCGCGGCGTTTGGTCCCATCCAAAGTTGGTCAGTGTGCAGATTTTCGACCGAGGCGACGACGGCCCGGTCCGGTCGGCACGATGCCCGCCGGCCCCGCGATGGTCCCGACGGCGGTGACGGTCTAGCGCGCGCGCGCGGCGCGCCGCTCCAGCACCGCGCGCAAGGAGGTCTCGATCTGGCCGCCGCTCCAGGCTTCGCCGTAGTCCGAGGCGGCCCGCTGCGCCAGGGCGACGAGCGGCGGGAGGGCGGCCACGCGTCGGGACAGGGCGGCGGTCATCGGCGCGGCCTCGTCCAGGATCGCCTCTAGCGGGGGAAAGCGGTCGGCCATGGTGGTCCACAGCGTCGCCGTCACCACATCGGCCAGGCCCGGCCTCGCCCCGCCGAGCAGATGGCCCGCGGTCGTCGTCAGGCCATGGCGACGTCCCGTCTCCTCCCACAGGCCCATCCATTTGCGCAGGCGCGGCTCGAACGTCGCCCACCGGTCGTCGGTCCACATCAGGCGTCCGCCGTCCAGGGTCAGGTCGTCGATCACGTCGTTGGCGTCGTTGACGACCTTCAGGGCCAGGGCCCGCATGCCGGGCGTGTCGGGCAGCAGCTCCAGCGTCTCGCCCAGATAGAGCAGGATGGCCGGCATCTGGGACAGGGCCACCTCGGCCCGATGGTCGACCAGGATGGGCGGTCCCATGAAGGGCACCGGCATGTCCGCCGGCGGACCATCCATCAGGTCTGCGATCGCGTCGTCGTCGGCCTCGGTCCAGGTCTGGCCGGCGAAGGCCAGGACCGCGCGGACGAACTGACCCCGGAAGGGGACGGACCAGTAGTACAGGGTGTAGTCGGACATCGCGGGCCTTTTGCGTTCAGACGGGAACAACGCGGGCGGGCCCCAGGCCGTTCACCCGCCGCCGACACCGTCGCCGACACTGTCGCGTGCGGCTTCCGCTGCGGGCCACTTCAGTTTATGGGCGGGCATGGTCGGCAAGACGACAGCCCAGGCGAAGTCCGCACGCCCCTTTCCCACGATGACGCTGGAGACCCTGCTGGCGGCGCGCGTCGGCGGGCCGGTGTGCGGGGTGGACGAGGCCGGACGCGGGCCCTGGGCCGGGCCGGTGGCGGCGGGGGCGGTGATCCTGTCGGCCGACAACCTTCCCCCCGGCATCGACGACTCCAAGGCCCTGACGGCGGCGCGGCGCGAGGAACTGGCGGTCGAGATCAAGCGCCGCGCCGTGGCCTGGGGCGTTGGCTTCGCCTCGGTCGAGGAGATCGAGACGCTGAACATCCTGCAGGCCACGGGGCTGGCCATGTGCCGGGCGATCGAGGCGCTGATGGTGACACCCAAGGCGGCGCTGGTGGACGGCAACTACCGGTTCAAACTGCCCTGCGACGTCGAGACGGCGGTCGGCGGGGACGGGCTGTCGCTGTCGATCGCGGCCGCCTCGATCCTGGCCAAGACGGCGCGGGACCAGGTCATGATCGAGATGGACGCCGTCTATCCGGGCTACGGCTTCGCCGGGCACAAGGGCTACAATGCGCCGGTGCACAGCGCGGCGCTGAAGGCGATGGGACCCTGCGCCATCCACCGGCGCGGCTGGTCGCCGATCCGGGCCCTGCTGGAAGCCTAGGCCTCAGGTCGCCATCAGACCGCCGACCAGCGCGCCCAGCACGGCCGCGATGACGGCGCCCACGCCGAAGGTCAGCCAGCCGGCAGGGGTGGCCTCATCCCGGGGCGGCGGGGCCCGCCAGACCCGCAGCGGCGCGACGGCCTCGGCGCGGGCCAGGAAGTCGTTCGCCGGCCGGCCATCGAACCGGGTCGGCGTCGGGGCGCGCCAGGCGACCGTCCGATAGGCGCGGGCGGCGGCGCTGGGCGGGAAGGACGCGGCGGCGGGAGGAACCGATCCGGAAAAGACGTCGGGCCGGGAAGCGACCGGCGCGGCATCGTCCTCGCTGGCAGCGTCTGTCGGGGTCACGGCCGGCTCGCTTTGGATGAACAGGGGTCCATAGAGCGCCGCCCGCCCGGATTGGTCAAGCGGCCAAGGCCGACGCCCCGTCGGAGACGACGAACAGATATTCGACATTGCGCAGCCGACCCACGGCCCCGACCTTTTCGCCCTTCGGATTGTGGATGCCGATACGGGCTCCGACGTAGCGGGGTCGGGGAATCTCGATCACCTGAACCGGGCCGCGCACCGACAGCATGGCGACCAGCTGGTCGCGGCTCAGATAGCCCTCGTCGTTGAAGGAGACGATCAGGTTCGGGGCGCGGATCGCCTCGATCACCGCCTGCAGCGCCGGGCCGATGCCGGGCTTGGAGTTGAAGGCGCTCTTGCGCGTCCGGACGTCGATCCGCTTGTTGGCGATGCCATAGGTCTCGGGCCGGTCCCACAGGACCAGGCTTTCCCAGACATGGTAGTTCCCCAGGTAGGAATGCTGGTTGTAGGGCGGATCCAGATAGACCAGGTCGCCGTCGAAGGCGGCGGCGGCCTCCAGGGCATCGGCCTGGGTCGCGCGGCAGGGGCCGGCGGCGACGGCGGGCTGGAGCGCGGGCAGGCGCAGCTCCAGCGGCTTCAACGCCCGGGTCGCCCAGGACTTCATATAGGCCATCTGCAGGCCGGCGGTGG
The DNA here is from genome assembly GCF_002002865.1 of Brevundimonas sp. LM2. NCBI lineage: Bacteria > Pseudomonadati > Pseudomonadota > Alphaproteobacteria > Caulobacterales > Caulobacteraceae > Brevundimonas > Brevundimonas sp. LM2. The sequence continues at coordinate 3,089,190 of NZ_CP019508.1, forward strand.
AATCCACGCGGTCGGCGGCCTCCATCAGGCTGACCAGGGCGATGGCCTTCAGCTCGGGCTCCAGCCCCATGGCCTCGATCCGGGCGCGCATGGCGTCGATGCGCGCGCCGTTCTCGGGGCTGAAATAGCGGGCGTCATGGCAGAAGGCCTGGGTGAACCAGCCGGGCGCGGGCGGGGTCGTGGCGAGGTCGGCCAGCACCGCCACGGCCCGGTCGTGCCAGCGGTCGCGGTCGGCCTGGACATAGGCGGTGGCCAGGGTCGCGGCATAGGCGTTGTGGTCGTTGGACCAGACCCGGAACCCCTGCCCCTTCAGCGCATGACCGACCCGGGCGGTGCCGGAGAACAGATCGCAGACCTGGCCCCCGGCCGGCAGCAGGCCCCGCACCGCGGCGGTGATCGGGTCGATCAGGGCGCGCTTGGAGCCGAGGTATTTGATCATATCGAAAGCCCTCCCCCTGGAGGGGGGAGGGTTGGGTGAGGGTGAAGGCAGGAGCGGGCCGGTGAGGCGCGTTCACCCGGTCTTGGGTTCGGTGTGTCGAAGCGTCCCTTCAGCATCGTGCCTCCACCCCATCCCCAGCCCTTCCCCCTCCAAGGGAAGGGGGCAGGCTCTATGGCTTCCGCCCCGCCTTCTTCGCCGGAGCATGCGCCAATCGCAGCAGATTCGCAGCCCCCGGGGCGCCGAAGGGCGTGCCGGCCAGGATCAGGACGCGCTGGCCGGGCTGGGCCAGGCCGTACTTCATGGCCGAGCTGACGGCGTCGTCGGTCACCTCCTCCAGCGACGTCGGCTCCTTGCCGAGGCGCGGCTCCAGGCCCCAGACCAGCGACAGGCGGCGCGCCGTCTCGGGCTTGGGCGTCAGGGCCAGCATGGGCTGGAGCGGACGCTCGCGCGACATGCGCCGGGCGGTGCCGCCCAGGGTGGTGAAGACCACGATACAGGCGGTCGACTGGGCCTCGGCCGCCTTCCGGGCCGCCGCGACCAGGGCGTCGGCGTCGAAATCGTCCATGCCGGCGTGCTCGGCGTCCATCAGGCTGGGCCACAGGGGGTCGGCTTCGACCCGCTCCATGATTCGGTTCATGATGCCCACGGCCTCCAGCGGATAGTCGCCCGAGGCCGTCTCGGCCGACAGCATCAGGGCGTCGGCCCCCTCATAGACGGCATTGGCGACGTCGGAGGCCTCGGCCCGGGTCGGGGCGGGCGAGGCGGTCATGGATTCCAGCATCTGGGTCGCCACGATCACCGGCACGCCGCGCTGGCGGGCGGCGCGGATGATCCGCTTCTGGGCCACCGGCACCTCTTCGGGGTCCATCTCGACGCCGAGGTCGCCGCGCGCCACCATGACGCCGTCGCAGTAGTCGAGGATGGCGTCGAGGTCGGCCAGGGCCTGGGGCTTCTCGATCTTGGCCAGGCAGGCGGCGCGGCCCTTCACGATCGATTTCAGCTCGGCCATGTCCTCCGGCTTCTGCACGAAGCTGAGCGCGACCCAGTCCACGCCCATGCGCAGGGCGAAGGCCAGGTCCTCGCGGTCCTTGGGGGTCAGGGCCGAGACGGGGACCACGGCCTCGGGCACGGCCACGCCCTTGCGGTCGCTGAGCTTGGAGCCGCTCTCAACCGTGACGTCGGCCCAGTCGTCGGTGCGCTCGCCGACGCGCAGCCGGACGCGGCCGTCGTCGAGCAGCAGCAGCATGCCGGTGCGCAGGGCGCGGAAGATCTCGGGATGGGGCATCTGCACCCGGGTCGCGTCGCCGGGCGTCGGATCCAGGTCGAAGCGCATGGTGTGGCCGGGCTTGACGTCGATCTCGACGTCAGCGAACCGGCCGAGCCGCAGCTTGGGGCCCTGCAGGTCGGCGAGGACGCCCAGCGGCCGCTGCAGCGCCAGTTCCGCCCCGCGCACGGCCTTCAGCGCCGCCGCGTGGTCGTCGTGGGAGCCGTGGCTGAAGTTCAGCCGGAAGACGTCGACCCCGGCCTCGGCCAGTTGTTTGACCATGCCGGGGGCCCGGCTGGCGGGCCCCAGGGTGGCGACGATGCGCGCGCGGCGTGCTCTGATCATATGTCTCACTCACCCGGGCCGGCGCATTGGCCGGCAGCGTTTCCCCGTCCGCTTGTGCCACGAAACGTCCGGCGCGTCAGATCACCCGGCCGGGGCGGAAACAGGAAGTGAGTCCGTGTTACGCGCGCCTTATGGCGCAGGGCACGGGGCGGCGCCGAACAGGCCCAGGTCCAGGCAGCGGCCGTCCAGACCGTCCGGCGTCTCCACCCCCATGGCCCGGGCCAGGGTCGGGGCGATGTCGATGGTGCGGATCGGCAGATAGCGCTCCTGGCCCGTCGTGTCGGGCGACCAGAAGACGATCGGCACGCGGCGGTCATAGTCCCAGGGCGTGCCGTGGCCGGCCACGGAGAAGCCGGCGCGGCCCGCGCCCGGCGTCGTGCCGGACTGCAGCGCGATCAGGATGTCGGGCGAACGGCCCTCGACGGCCCCGACGCGCTCGCGGTCCATCAGGCTGAGTTCCTGGGGACTGGCCTTGGCGGCGGGCAGCGGGGCGGCCAGGGTCTCCTCGATCGTCCAGGCCCCGGCGACGGTCGGCTCGGCGCGCAGCAGGGCGACGGCAGCGGCGGCGACGCGGCCGCGCAGGGGCTGGGGCAGTGCCACGTTGTCGGCCCCCACGACCATCAGGCCGCTGCCGCCGTAGGTGATCGGATCGACCGTCAGGCCGAACTTGGCCTTGAGGGCGGCGTTAATCCGGCCGCGCAGATCGGGGTCGCCCCGCACCGCCTCGGCGAAGCCCCGGGTCGACTGACGCTCGGGGAAGTCGTTGCCGCCGTGGTCGGCGGTCAGCACGACCAGGGCCCCGCCGGGGACCTGGGCGACACGATCGAGGAAGGCCCCCAGGGCCACGTCCAGCCGGTGCATCTGGTCGCACATCTCCGGCCCCTGGTTGCCGAAGGTGTGGCCGATGCGGTCGGTGGCCGACAGGCTGACGCCCAGCATGTCGGTGACACCGCGACGGCCCAGTTCGCGGCTGTCCATCAGCTCGGTCGCGGCCTCCAGCGTCATTTCGTCGAGGAAGGGCGAGGTGTCGATGGCGAAGCGCTGGGGCGGCACACCGGCGTGGAAGCTGGCGCCGCCGACGGTCCAGTCGGCCTCCAGGGCGCGGCAGGTCTCGTTCGAATAGGTCCAGACGGCGGGGGTCGCCGCCAGCCGCGCCGCGATGCGGGCGTTCAGGGCGGCCACCGGGGCCAGCCGCGCCTCGGCCGCCTGGCCCGGCTCGACATAGGTCGTGAAGCCGAAGCCGACCGTGTACCAATAGGCCCCGTCGCCCTGATGACCGTTCAGGGTGATGGCTCCGCGGTCCTTGCCCGAGACGGCGTAGACGCGGCTCTGCGGGCTGACGGCCTTCAGCCAGTCGCCCAGGGTCGAGGCGGTCATCTGGCCGGGACCGACCGGGCCGTTGTCGGTGATGCGGCCGTGGGCCAGGGCGTTCTCGGGCGCGGCCAGGCAATAGACCTCGTCGCCCGTGGCGCGGTCGATCCAGTCGTTGGCGGGGATGCCGGTGCGGGCGGGGTTCAGGCCCGTCAGGACGGTGGAGTGGCCGGGGCAGGTCTCGGTCATCGCATGCTGCTGATAGCCGTTGGCATAGACGAGGCCGCGATCGGCCAGGGTCTTCAGCCCGCCGGTGAAGCGGCTGCGGTACTGGTTGAACAGGTCGGCGCTGAACTGGTCGACGACGATGGTGACGATCAGGGCCGGGGGCGCGGCGGGGGCCGGGGCTGCGGCCGCGGCGGTCTGGGCCGAGGCGGCTGCAGGGGCTCCGCAGGCGAGAAGGGCGAGGGCACAGGCCAGCAGACGGGACATCGGACACCGGATCAGTCGAAGGGTGTCCCCGCATAGACCGCCGAGGTTACGGATCAAAGACGATCAACGCGTCTCCTCCCCGTCGCGGAGCGATGGGGAGGTGGATCCGGAGCGAAGCGGAGGAGACGGAGGGGTTCTTGAGGCAGGCGAGGTCGGTGGGGCGTCAAGAGCCCCTCCACCCCCCGCCAAGGGGCGGGCGGTCCCCCTCCCCATCCCGGCGGGACGGGGAGGAGACGCGGTGCCGCTACCGCGCGTAGTTGTGGGCGATGGCCCAGTCGTACCAGCTGGGGACGACCGTGCCCGTCAGCAGTATGCCGATGCCGCCGGTCAGGGTGGTCAGGACCGCGAACCACCAGCCCCAGCGGTGGATCGACTCCATCGTGGCGTTGAAGCCCATGGTCCAGCGCCAGAACAGGGCCCCCCGTTCGGCCCCCGTGCCGCGGTCGGTGATCTGTTCGACCTCGCGCTCGGCCCCGTAGCGGCTGGTGGCCAGGATGGTGGCGGCGTGCATGGCGAACAGCAGGGTCGAGCCGTACAGGAAGACGATCGAGAGACAGTGGAACGGGTTGTAGAACAGGTTGCCGTAGGTGATCGAGAAGGCCCCGGTCCAGTCCAGGTGGGGGAAGATGCCGAAGGGCACCGCCTCCGACCAGCTGCCCATCATGATCGGCCGGATAAAGCCCAGCACCAGATACAGCCAGATCGCCGAGGCGAAGGCCCAGGTGGTGTGGGTGCCGAGCCCCAGCGCCTTGGCCCGCAGATAGGAGCGGATGCACCAGCTGATCACGGACACGGTCAGGAAGAAGCCCGCGATCAGCCACCAGCCGCCCTGGTTCAGCGGCGGCAGGATGTTCAGCCCCTGCTCGGGCGGCGGCGGATACAGGCCCAGCCACGGGAGCTGCCGGACGAACTCGATCGGGTTCCAGCCGACGCTGGCGAACATGTTCAGACCGATGATCTCGAACGCCAGGAAGCCGGTCAGGAGCGAGACCACGCCGGTCCAGCCCAGGTGCATCGGGCCGATCTGGGCATTGCCGATGCGGCCGATCCAGTGGGAGAAGACGGGCGTTCCGACGCGCCAGTCGTCCAGCGAGTCCCCCTGGATGCTGGCCTCGGGGTGACCGCGGACCTGCACCTGGGTGAAGATGTTCTGATAGACGGGCATGGTTCCCCCCTCCCTTATTGCCAGATCGGCAGGTTGCGCCAGCCGTCCCACCATTCGGGCCAGCCCTTGTCCCAGAAGGGACCGCTGATGACGATGCAGATCGCGCTCCAGAGCCCGGCCTGGAGCGCCAGGAACAGGCCGACCCGGTGGATGCCCAGGGTGCCGACCGAATAGCCGATGAAGTCACGGAAGAAGGTGTCCTCGTGCTCGGGCTGGCGCACCTCCCGGCCCTTGCCGGGGTTGGCGGCGGCCAGGATCAGCGAGCCGTGCAGGGCCAGGGCCATGGTCGTCGTGAAGAAGAAGCTCACGGCGATCATGTGGGCCGGATTGTAGTGGAAATTCAGATACTGGTAGCCGACGTTCGACACCCAATCGAGGTGGCTGAAGATGCCGTACGGAAAGCCGTTGCTCCAGGATCCGAGCAGGAACGGCCGCACGATGTTGAGCGTCACATAGGCCAGGATGGCGACGCCGAAGGCGATCGGCACATGCAGGCCGATGCCCAGCTTGCGACAGATCTCGACCTCGCGCAGGGCCCAGGAACAGAAGGCCCCGGTGGCGAAGATGGTCACCAGCTGCCAGATCCCGCCCTCGCGCAGGGGGGCCAGGGACAGGCCGTAGGCGACGTCCGGCGGATCGATGGTGATCAGCCACGGGTTCCAGGTGTCGCCCAGCGACGCTCCGTAGAAGATCAGCGCCGTGCCCAGCGCCGAGAAGAACGCCGTCGTGACGCCGAAGAAGCCGACGTAGAACGGCCCGACCCAGAAATCGAACATGTCACCCCCGATCAGGGTGCCGCCCCTGATCCGGTATTTGCGCTCAAAACTCAGTAAGGCCATGACCGTCTCCGTCCTCGATCTCGCCCCGCGAGCTGGACATTCGTTTCATCGCAGTCGCGTCGGACGGAGCCCGGATCGCTCCGTCTCCGCCCGCGCGCCGCATTCGCGGTGACCCGATCAGGGGGCCGCGGCGGAAGCCGCCGCGGGTGTGGCCTGGGCACCGTCGATCCAGTTGTACCGAGGCGAGCTGAGCAGGATGAAGTGGATCAGCAGAGCCAGGGTGAACAGGAAGACGGCGAGCGCGACCAGCGCCCGACGGGGGTCGAACAGGAGCCAAATTCTCCACATAACTGTAGTCCTCCATAGCCGGTGTTCGGCTTTGTTGGCGACGACGAGGCAAAAGACCTCGCCGACAAAGTAGAGTGGAGACCTAGGCCCCCAGCCAGGGGCGCCAGTACCAGACCAGAACATGCGCCACGATCGCGATGAGCGTGAACACGATGAAGCTGGTCACGAAGATGCCATGGAATTCCTTGGCCGCTTCTGGCGTGAGTCCGGTGAGGGACCCCACTGGTCTTTCATCAGGTAGATGAGACATATCTCCTCCTTTCGTTGGAGCGCGTCTTCGGCCACGGGGAAGTCCCGTGGTCGCTTCCGAAACCCGGGCGAGCCGGACGGCGGAACGGGGGTCCGATGGGGGTCAGGCGGCGCATCAGGCGGCCCTCCCGCTCAGGACAATGGCGTTGGCGGCCTGGAGGCGGTCCAGGGTGACCCGGTCCTCCCCGGCCTGTCGGGCGGCGCGTTCGGCCGTGTCCCTCAGGCGTTTGGCCGCCGAGATGCGGACGATGACGGGCTGGGACGCGACGAGCTTTTCCAGTTCGTCGGCGGCGGCGTCTTCCCAGCGCAATTCGGCGTGCGGCCGTGCCAGGGTCGGCTCGACCCTGTCCATCTGCGACGCCAGCGGCAGGATGTTGAACAGGGCGTCGAACAGAGCGTTGCAGACCTCCTGCACCAGGTAGGTGCAGCCGCCGTAGCCCATGAAGGGCGTGCCCGTGTGCCGCCGGATCGCGGCCCCCGGGAAGGACGCCGGGACCCAGACGCCGGACGGGCCGAAGCCCCCGCCGCCCTGGGACGCCTCGGCCAGGTAGATGCGTTCGTTGATGCTGCCGAACAGGACCAGGGGCCTGGTCTCGCGGACCAGGCGGGCGATCTCGGCATTGTCGGTCTTGGCGCCGGCGACGCGCGAGATGGCGAACTGGCACGGCAGGCCCAGGTCGTCCTCGAGGAATTTGCGGACGCCGCGGGTATAGGTCTCGTTGGCGACGATGGCGAAGCCGGCGGTGCCGAAGAAGTCCTGGGTCACCGAGCGCCACAGGTCCCACAGCGGCTTGATGGTGGTGTGCTTCTCGCGCTCGATGAAGGGCTCGGGATCGACGCCGGTCATCGCGCCCAGCTGGCGCAGGAACAGGGTGGTCGATTCCAGTCCGATCGGGGCCTGGAGGTAGGGTTTCTCCAGCGCCTCGCACAGGCCGCGGCCGAACTCGCGGTACAGGCAGACATTGACCTCGGCGTCGGCCAGGTTGCGCACGTCGGCCAGATGGCTGCCCAGGGGGAAGGTCATGTTGACCTGGCAGCCGATGCCCTCGACCAGACGCCGGATCTCGGCCAGGTCGGAGGGCATGTTGAACACGCCGTACATCGGGCCGATCAGATTGACGCGGGGACGGTCGCCCTCGGCCAGTGGGCGCGGGCGGGGCATCTTCTTGGGCCCGAACTGGGTCCACAGCCACGTCAGGGCGCGGTCGGCCGACTGCCACTGATCCTCGTCGATGGTGCGCGGCAGGAAGCGCTGGATGTTGGTGCCCTCGGGCGTGACGCCGCCGCCGATCATCTCGGCGATGGAGCCGGTGACGACGACGCTGGGCAGGTCCCTGTCGAGGGTCTGCCAGGCCCGTTTCATCGCGCCCTCGGTGCCGTGGCGGCCCAGTTCGTCCTCGCCCAGGCCGGTGACGACGATCGGCAGTTCATGCGGCGGCAGGCCGTCGGTGTAGTGGAGCACCGAGGTGACCGGCAGGTTCTCGCAGCCGACCGGGCCATCGATGATGACCTGCAACCCCTTGATGGCGGTGAAGGCATAGACCGCCCCCCAGTAGCCCCCCGCGCGGTCGTGATCGAGGATCAGCGTCATGTGCCGACGTGCTCCTCGGCCTTGGCCGCCGCGGCCTGGAGCTTGGCGTAGCGGGCCTTGAACTCGGGGCGGGGGACGGGGGTCTCGGACCAGATGCCGGCGGTGTCGCCCGTGCCGACGCCCTCGAAGAAGGCGCTCATCCGGTCGAAGCGCGCCTTGTTGCCGATGGCGGCATTGATGACCTGGGCCAGGGAGCCCGCGCCAGCGGGGCCCATCAGGGGGCGGGCCGAGATCAGGTTGGTGAAATACAGGGCCGGGATCGCCAGCGACTTGGCGTGCTGCACCACCGGGGTGGTGCCGATGGCGAGGTCGGGCTTGATGGCGTCGACGGCCGACAGGTCCTGTTCCAGCGAGGCGCGGTAGTTGACGGTGACGCCCTTCGCCTCCAGCCAGTCGCGGTCGGGGTCGGACCATTTGGTCTGCGGGCAGGCGGTGCCGACATACTCAACCTCGGCCCCGCTCTCGATCAGCAGGCGGGCGACCAGCAACTCGGAGCCCTCGTAGCCCGAGACGGTGATCCGGCCCTTGATGGGCGAGCCGGCCAGGGCCGCGCCGATGGCACCCAGCATGGCGTTCTTGATGCCGTCGATCTGGGCCTGGGGCACATCGCAGGCCTGGCCGATCGCCTGCAGCCAGGCGGCGGTGCCGTCGCGGCCGACGGGGGCGGAGCCGACCACCTTGCGGCCCGCCGCCTCGAACTCGCGCACGCTGGCGGTGTAGAAGGGGTGGATGGCGGCGACCACGGCGCAGTCGAGGGCGGCATACAGCTCGCGCCACTCGCGGGTCGGCACCACCGGTCCGGCGGCCAGGCCCATGGGCTCCAGCATGCGGCCGATGATCATGGGGTCAGCCGGGAACATCTCGCCCAGCAGGGTGACGGTCGGCTTGTCGGAGCGTTCTTTCGGAGCGGGCACGGGGCCGGCCTCGACCTCCTTGCGCGCATAGTTGAGCATGGCCCCGGCCAGGACGTCCTTGGCCTCGGCATGGGTCGGGATGCCGAAACCGGGCACGTCGATGCCGACGATGCGGACGCCGTTGATCTCCTTCGGCAGCAGCTGCAGCGGCACGCCCGAGGCCGTCGGGACGCACAGGTTGGTGACGACGATGGAGTCGTAGAGTTCCGGATCGGCCATCTGGAACACCGCCTCGCGGATATCCTCGAACAGTTTGCCGGTGACGAGGCTCTCGGAGTTGAACGGCACATAGCCGACCGAGCGGCGCGCGCCGTAGAAATGGCTGGTGAAGGTCAGGCCGTAGACGCAGCAGGCCGAACCGGAGAGGATCGTCGCGGTGCGGCGCATGCGCAGGCCCACGCGGAGGGAGCCGAACGCGGGACACATCGACTGGGGCTGGTCGTGGGGACCGACCGGATAGTCCTTGGCGTAGCGGGCCAGAACCTCGGACTTGCCGGCCTTGGACGCCGCCGCCGTCAGCTCCGCCTTCCCGCCGTGGCAGCCGCCGTCGACGCTCACCGGCGCATCACCGGCTCCATTGTTATCCCGGCCGGAGCGAAGCGGAGAGCCGGGACGGCCATCATCACCCCCCACCAGTTGCAATCCCGGACGGCCGGAGGCCGGGCCGGGATCCGTGATCAGGCCCTCAGGACTTTGCGCGGGCACGCTGTGCGCCGGGCCGGCGCCCGGCGCGGACACAGGGAGGCCCGTCCCGTCCCGGCTCTGCGCTTCGCTGCGGCCGGGATGACAAGCTTCCGCGCCAACCGGCGAGCCTGGAATTTTGGCGGGACCGTCAGCCATCAGCTCAGACCGCCTCGTCGTAGATGACTTCGAGCGAGGCCTTAGGCACGTAGGATGCGCCGCGCATGTCGCTCTGGCTGGCCGGGATGAGCTTGACGGCCGCGCCCGTGGTTTCCGGATCGAACAGGCCCAGCAGGCCGTCCTGGGTCAGGGGCCTGGGGTGCTGCGGCAGTGACAGGGACACCGCCTCGGCCAGGCCGGCGAACAGGCCGCCCCACTCTGAGTCGGGCGTGCCGATGATTTGGTAGTTGGCGGACTTCCTGCGGATGTCCTCGTTGGCCGGGATCGAGGCCAGGACCGGGATGCCTACGGCCTCGGCGAAGGCGGCGGCCTCGCCCGTGCCGTCGTCCTTGTTGATGATCATGCCGGCGACGCCGACATTGCCGCCCAGCCGGCGGAAATATTCGACCGCCGAACAGACGTTGTTGGCGACGTAGAGCGACTGCAGGTCGTTGGAGCCGACGACGATGACCTTCTGGCACATGTCCCGGGCGATCGGCAGGCCGAAGCCGCCGCAGACCACGTCGCCGAGGAAGTCGAGCAGGACGTAGTCGAAGCCCCAGTCGTGGAAGCCCAGTTTTTCCAGCAGTTCGAAGCCGTGGATGATGCCGCGCCCGCCGCAGCCGCGACCGACCTCGGGCCCGCCAAGCTCCATGGCGAAGACGCCGTCGCGCTGGAAACAGACGTCCTCGATCCTGACCTCCTCGCCCGTCAGCTTCTTGGCGGCCGAGGTCTGGATGATGGTCGGGCAGGACTTGCCGCCGAACAGCAGGGAGGTGGTGTCGGATTTGGGATCGCAGCCGATCAGCAGCACCCGCTTGCCCTGCTGGGCCATCATGTAGCTGAGGTTCGACAGGGCGAAGGACTTGCCCGAGCCGCCCTTGCCGTAGATGGCGATGATCTGGGTTTCCTTGGTGACCGCGCCCGTGTGGACGGGATCCGGCTCCTGTCTGGCTTCCTCGCGCAGGGCCTTGTGGGAAATCAGGGTGATGGTCATGAGCAATTCCTCCAGTCGAGGATCATCTTCAGGCAGGCCGCATCGCCGAAGGCGACGGGATAGGCGTCGTTGGCCTCGGTCGCGGCCATGCGGTGGGTGATCAGGCCGTCGAGGCTGAGCGCGCCTGACTCGATCAGGGCGGTGACGCCGGTGACGTCTTCCGGTCTGAACTCGGCGGCGATGCGGAACCGCGCCTCCTTCATGAAGGCCATGGGGAAGGCGAAGGACAGGCGGGCCTCATAGAAGCCGGCCAGGACGATCTCGCCGCCGCGGGCCAGCCGGGCGACGAGGAAGTCCATCAGGTCCTCGGCCCCCGAGGCGTCATAGATGTTGCGGTAGTCGCGGCGCTCGTCGGCGTCGGGGTGAATGGCGACGCCGTTGCGGCGGGCGGCATTGGTTTCCCAGACGGTGGGCCTGTCGTGACCCATCGCCTCGGTGATGCGCAGCAGCAGCCGACCCAGGGTGCCGTAGCCGACGATCAGGTCCGGGGCCGTGCCGCCGACGATGGCGTGATAGGCCGTGGCGGCCAAGGACAGCAGCACGCCCTGGTCGCCTAGGCCTTCCGGCAGGGTGACGGTGCGGGCCTGGGGCGTGATCAGGGTCTTGGCCGCGCCGCCGAACAGGCCGCGCGCATCGATGAAGTGAGAGGACCCCGGCACGAAGACCCGCTGGCAGATCCGGTGGCGGGCGTTCTCGCCGGCGTCGACGACCTGGCCTACCGACTCATAGCCGGGCACCAGCGGATAGCCGAGGCCAGGGAAATGCGGCATCCGGCCGTCCCACAGCAGGCGTTCGGTGCCGGTCGAGATCCCGCTCCAGTCGACCGCGACGACCACGTCGTCCGGACCGGCCGGCTTGAGGTCGAGCGGACGGAGCGCCAGACGGCGGGGCTCCTCCAAGACGACGGCCAGGGTGTTCATCGAGCGACCTTCGGGAGGCCGCCCCCCATAGGGCCCCATCCCGACTGTCAGCTTAGATTGACAGTTTAAGTTGTCAAATCCTGATTACACTTTGGATCGTCAAGCGCGGGCCACGATCAGGCCGGCGATCATGGGCATGGCTGTGGAAACGCGACGCGCCGTCGAGAATCCGGCGGTGCGGCACAGGGCGATCACTTCGCGTGTCGGGCGGGGCCGCCCGGAGCCCATGGCCAGCAGATACAGGCCGAAATAGGCGTCCCCGACCCGCTCGGCCCCACGCTCGGCCGCGAAGGGTTCGCCGATCAGCAGAGTCGCGCCGGGCGCCATCGCCGCGCGCACGGCGCGGAGGATGTCGAGCGCAGGGCCGTCGTCGTGGTCATGCAGGATGCGGATCAGGCTGACCAGATCGGCCCCGCGCGGCAGGGGATCGGCGAAGAAGCTGCCGCCGGTCGCCGCGACGGTCAGGCCCTCGGCGGTGAAGGCGTCGCGGGCGCGGGCGGCGACGGGCGGCAGGTCGAACAGCGACAGGTCCAGGCGCGGCCCCCGGGCGGCGACGGCGCGCAGGAAGGTCCCCTGCCCCCCGCCCACGTCCAGCAGGCGGCGATGGCGCGACACATCGTAGGCGTCCAGCACCTGGGCCGCGACCATGGCCTGGGAGGCCGACATCAGACCGGAATAGGCGGCGGCGGCCGCGGGGTCGGGGGTCTCGCCCTCGGCATAGGGCCAGTAGCCGGCCAGGACCCCGCCCCCACCGCCCCGCCGCAGCAAGGCCAGGGGATCGGCCAGGTCGGCATAGAGAAGGGCGTGGTGTTCGATCATGGCCGTCACGCCGGGGGCCCCCAGCAGGGCGGCCCCCTCGACGCCCAGGCCATAGCGGTCGAGGCCGGCGGGCTCGGCCAGTTTCAGGGCCACGGCGGCGCGGACGAGGCGGAGGGTGGCTTCGGGGGCCAGATCGATAACGGAGGCGAGATCCGCAATCCGGGCGGGGCCCTTGGCCAGCCGCGCCAGCAGGCCGGAGAGGACGCAGGCCTGGGCGATCTGGGAATAGACGAAGCCCGCCGACAGGTCGAACAGGGCCTGGGCCCGGCGGCGGGCGACCGGGCGGGTCAGCGGAAACCGCGCGGCCCAGCGCTGGAAGCCGGGATCGCCGATCAGGCCGTTGCGCCAGGCGCGCCAGCGGTCGCGGAGGGTCAAGGCATGGCCATCCTCTCCCTTCCCCTGGAGGGGGAAAGGCCGGGGATGGGGTGGAGGCACGCTTTCAAAGTGGGGCTTCAACACCCGCTCTCTGGCACCGGGTGAACGTGTCCAATCGTCAGGCATCGTGCCTCCACCCCATCCCAACCCTTCCCCCTCCAGGGGAAGGGCTTTCGCGGGGCGAGCGCATTACCCCTTGTGTCAATCAGGGTGGACACCTTTAGTGTCGTGTCAACAGGACAAGGGCATGTCGGGCGAGCGGGTCGTCATCATCGGGGCGGGGATCGGCGGGTTGAGCGCCGCCGTCGACCTGTGCGCGCGGGGCCTGGACGTGACGGTAATCGAGCGCGCCGCCACCGCCGGGGGCAAGCTGTCAGAGGTTCACGCCGGGGGCGTCGGCATCGATTCGGGGCCGACGGTCTTCACCATGCGGTGGGTGTTCGAGGCCCTGTTCGAGGCCGCGGGCACCACGCTGGACCAGCATCTGACCGTGCGGCGGGCCGAGACCCTGGCGCGGCACAGCTGGCCGGACGGCGCGACCTTCGACCTGTTCGCCGACCTCGAGCGGTCGGTCGCGGCGGTCGGAGAGCTGGCGGGGGCGGCGGAGGCGAAGCGGTTCCGGGCCTTCGCGGCGCGGGCGGCCCTGATCTACCGCGTGCTGGAGGAGCCGTTCATCAGGAAGGCCAAGCCGAACGTTCTGGGCCTGACTCTGGACATCGGCCTGCATCGTCCGGCCGACCAATGGAGCATCATGCCCTATCGCTCGATGTGGTCGGAGCTGGGACGCTATTTCAAGGATCCCCGCCTGCGCCAGCTGTTCGGCCGCTACGCCACCTATTGCGGGTCCTCGCCGTTCAAGAGCCCCGCCACCCTGATGCTGATCGCCCATGTGGAGCAGCAGGGCGTCTGGCTGGTCGAGGGTGGCATGCAGCGGATCCCCGAGGCCCTGGCCGACCTGGTCGGGACGCTGGGCGGGTCGATCCGCTACGGCGAGACCTGCAGCCGGATCGTGCGCGACGGCGGGCGGGCCAGTGCTGTCGTCCTGGCCTCAGGCGAGCGGATCGAGGCCGACGCCATCATCGTCAACGCCGATCCCGGGGCCCTGGCGGGCGGCTGTTTCGGCGCCGACGCCGCCCTGGCCGTCGACCCGACGCCGGCGCGGACCCGGTCGCTGTCGGCCCTGACCTTCGCCTTTATGGCAGAAGCCGTCCCGGCTCCCCTGGCGCGGCACAACCTGTTCTTCTCGCCCGACTATGTCGCCGAGTTCGACGCCCTGCACGCCGGGCGGATGCCGGAGATCCCGACCGTCTATGTCTGCGCCCAGGACCGCCCCGACGGCGACGGGCCCGCCGTCACGAACGGCCCCGAACGCCTGTTCGCCATCGTCAATGCGCCGCCCGACGGCGACGCCCACACCTATTCACCCGAGGAGATCGAGACATGTCGCTCGCGCACCTTCCGCTCGATGGAGCGCTGCGGGGTCAGGCTGGACCCGAGGCCGGAAACGATGGCGGTCACGACGCCCGACGGCTTCGAGAAACGCTTTCCGGCGACGGGTGGGGCCCTGTACGGCCGGGCGGGGCACGGCTGGGACGGGGCCTTTCGACGGCCCGGAGCCCGTACGCGGATGCCGGGACTCTATCTCTGCGGGGGCGGGACGCACCCTGGGGCCGGCGTGCCGATGGCGGCCCTGTCGGGGCGCTCTGCGGCCTCGGCCGTTCTGGCGGACCGCGCTTCGACGCGGCGGTAGACCCCGGCGGCTATGCCTGGTGGTACGTCGATGCGATGAGCGCGGACGGGCGCTACGGCCTGACCATCATCGCCTTCGTCGGCAGCGTGTTCTCGCCCTGGTACGCCTGGTCCGGCCGGGGTGATCCCGACAACCACTGCGCCCTGAACGTCGCCTTCTATGGCCCGGATTGCCAGCGCTGGACCATGACGGAGCGGCCCGCCGGTCAGGTGGCCCGCGACCCGGCGCATCTGCAGATCGGGCCCAGCAGCCTGTCGTGGGACGGCGACGACCTGCTCATCCGCATCGACGAGCTGACCGCCCCGGTGCCGCCCATGCCGATGATCCCCAGGGCCCTGCGCGGCACGGTGCGGGTGACGCCGCACGCGATCAACGGGACGGCCTTTCCGCTGGATGCCGCGGGCCGGCACGTGTGGCGGCCGATCGCGCCCCGGGCCCATGTGGCGGTGACGCTGGACGAGCCCGGGCTGTCGTGGACCGGCGAAGGCTATCTGGACACCAACGGCGGGACCGAGCCGCTGGAGGACGCTTTCGAGGTCTGGGACTGGTCGCGGGCGCATCTGAAGACCGACAGCGCCGTGCTGTACGACCTGAAGCGCAAGGACGGCTCGGCCCTGTCGCTGGCGCTGCGGTTCGACCGGCACGGCCGGCCCGAGACGGTCGAGCCGCCGCCCCACGCCGCCCTGCCCCCGACCCTGTGGCGCATGCCGCGCCACACGCGGGCCGACGCCGACCAGCCGGTTTCAGTGCAGCGGAGCTGGGAGGACACGCCCTTCTATTCGCGCTCGACCCTTCGCACCCATCTGTTGGGGGAGCCATGCGAGGGGGTGCATGAGAGCCTGTCGCTGGGGCGGCTGAGATCACCCGTGGTCCGGGCCATGCTGCCCTTCCGCATGCCGCGCTCGCTGCGCTGAGGCCTCGCGGTCGCGTCGGAGCGAGCGGCGGGTGGAGACCACCTCCCAGACGGCCCAGGCGAGGACGCCGCCGAAGACGAGGACCATCTCGATCAGGAAGACCCGGTCGCCGCTCATGCGGTCTCTCGCTGCAGCAGGCCGTGCGCGGTCGCGACGTCGGTGACGATCCCGGCGATCAGATCGGGCCGTTCCTCATGCGCCAGATGGCCCAGACCCGGCAGGGGGACGACGGTGGCGTCGGGCAGGATGGCGCGGACCTCCTGCGCCACCGAGGGCGGCACCGCCTGGTCGCGCGATCCGACCACCAGGGTCAGGGGGGCGCGAAGCTGCGGCAGGGATCGCAGCATGTCGGAGATGTCCCAGCGGCCCATCATGCCCAGGGTGCCGGCGACATGGCCGGGCTTGCGCAGCAGGCGGCCGTAGAGATCCAGCCCGCGGTCGTCGATCATCGACCCCGTGCCCCGGATCAGCCGGGCGACGCGGCTGCGGTCGCGGGCGGCCGAGGCGAACAGGTGGACCGCCAGGGGATTGACGAACAGCCCCAGGGCCAGCCCCCGGAACAGCGGCGCGACCGCCCCGGCGAAGGGCTGGAGCGCGCCGTTGACGGCGATGATCGGGGCCTCTCCGAACCGCCCGTCCAGCGACATCCGCAAGGCGATCGCAGCCCCGGCCGAATGGGCGACGACGATTGAAGGCTGAACGTCGAGCGCCTGAATCAGGGCCGTCGTCCGGCGCGCCATGCCCCACAGCGACAGGTCGTGGTCCGGCGGCAGGACGGTGAAGCCCTGGCCCGGCAGGTCGGGAGCGACGACGGTGAAGCGGTCGGCGAGCAGCGGCGTCAGGTCGCGCCAGCTGTGGGTCGCGGCTCCCGCGCCGTGCAGCAAGAGGATTACCGGCGCGGACCCGATCTCGGGGCCCGAGACCTGCACGTGCCAGCGCAGGTCGCCGATCATGATGAAGCGGCTGGCGGCGCGATTGGGCCAGTCCCGGCCCTCCACGGCCCAGTCGGGGCGCTCGCTCATACCTTGACCTTACGGAACGGGGTTCGCGGTCGCGGGCTTGAGTCTGCAGATGGCACAGCCCGGCCCAAAGGAGGCCCCGACCCATGGACGACAGTCTGATCCCCACCCTGGCCCTGGCCACCCTGCTGATCGTCGCCCTGATCGCGATCGTCGGTCTGGTGATGTTCAAGCGGAAGCCGGCCAACCAGCATCCGATGGACAAGGCCCCCGACGGGGCCATCGCCACCGTCCCCGTCGACGACAAGCCCTGAGCCCACGTCAGGCCTCCAGCTCGCGGACGACGTCGCGGACGCGGCCGGCCTCGACATAGGGCAGGGCCGCGAACCGGGCCCCCATGGCCTCGGCCAGTTTCGCCCCCTCGCCGCGCGGCCGGGGCGAGATGTCGATCAAGGCCCCGCGCAGGCCGGCGGCGCGGATGCGGCGGCAGGCGTTGAGGGCGTCTTGCTCGGCCCGCGTGCGGAAGGCCCCGCCGTCCAGGGCGATATTGCCGCGTCCGTCGGTCATGAACACCAGCAGGGGCGTTCGGCCCCTGGCCCGCTCGGCCATGGCCAGCAGGGCGGCGGCCTCGAACCCCGCCGCCAGGGGGGTCGTCCCGCCCCCCGCCAGTTCGGCCAACTGTTTCCGCGCCCGGGCCAGGGATCGGGTCGGCGGCAGCAGCAGGTCGGCACCGCTGCCTCGGAACGCGATCAGGGCCACCTGGGTGCGGCGCACATAGGCCTCGGCCAGCAGCAGTTCGACCGCCCCCTTGGTCTCGGCGAGGCGCTGCAGGGCGGCCGAGCCTGAGGCGTCGACGACGAAGATGACGGTCGACTCCGATCGCTGCTCGAACCGGCGGATGCGGAAATCGTCGCGGCGCACGCGCAACGGGCCGGCTGACCCCAGCGCCTTGCCGCGCAGGCGCTGCCACGGCGCGGCGGTCTTCAGGGTCTCGACCAGGTCCAGGCCGGCGCTGCCCTCGGGACGACCCGGGCGGGTCCCGATGCGGCGACCGCGCTTCGCGACCGGCAGACGGGCGCCGGACGCGCCGGACCGGGCCGGGGCGGCGCGGGACATCGTGCCGGTCGCGCCCCACAGGGCCTCCAGGCCTTCAGGCAGGGCCGCGCGCGCGGCGTCCAGGACGATGTCGTCCAGAGCGCCCTGGCCCGGGTCGGTCTCGTCGGGCCCGTCGTCCTCGCCTTCGCTCTGCTGATTGTCGGGCATGTCCGTGTCGTCCGGCTCCGATCCGGCCTCGGCCTTGTCGGGCTCGGCCTCGGGCGGCGGGGGCATGCGGGTGGCGCGGGGACTGAGGACCAGGCGGGCGGCGGTGGACAGGTCGTCGCGCTCGATCGTGTCCCGACCCTCCAGCGCCGCGAGGGCGGCGGCGGTGCGCAGGGCGAGGCGCGGGGCCCGCAGCGACCAGACCCCGAGCGCATCGGCGGCGGCGCAGACGGCGTGGATGGCGTCCTCACCGGGGGGCACGACCCGGGCCAGGGCCGCCCGGGCCTCGGCGATGTCGTCGGGCGTGGCGCTGATCGGCAGGGCGTCGCGATGGCCGATGGTGTCGAGTTCGAGGCGGAAGGCCAGACGCTCGACCAGGGCCTCGGGCGGATGCTCGTCCTCGAGGCCTTCGTCCAGGGCGATCAGCACGAAGCGGGTGGTCAGACGTTGGGCGACGCCGTCGCGCTCGATCTGGACCGCGCCGTCCTCCAGCACGCCCGCCAGGCGGGCGGCGACGCCGGTCGCCATCCGCTCGGCCATGGGGGCGATGACGACGCCCCGGTCGGCCTCGGCCAGCAGGCCGCGCTGAAGGATCCGCTGGCCCGAGCCCAGGGCGGCCGCCAGGTCCAGCCCGCCCAGCAGCCGGTCGTCGCCGATGGCCGGGGACATCCGCCGCCAGGCGGTCTCGGCCGGATACAGGGGGCGGAATCCCGCCAGCCAGGCGTCGCGCGTCGGCCCCGGCCCGGCCCGGATCACCGCCCCGCCCAGTTCCGGGTCGATGGCCAGAAGCGCGGCGGCCAGCATGGCGTCGGCCCACAGGTCCCGGGCACCGCTCTCCGGGGCCCCATCCTCGGTCATGCGGCCAGAAGCTCGTCCATGGCCCGCTCGATGCGGACGGTGGAGGCCTGTTCGTCCAGCGGGCCGCGGCGCAGGCGGTGGCGCAGGGCCATGGGGGCGATCTGGCGCAGATCCGCTTCCGTCACCGCGTCGCGCCGGTCCAGCGCCGCCCGGGCGCGGGAGGCGCGCAGGAGAGTCAGCTCGCCGCGAAGGCCGTCGGCCCCCACGGCCATGCACAGCCGCGACCCCATCTCCAGCACCGCGTCGGGGACGGCGATCGTCTCCAGCCGGGCCTGGGCCGCCGCGACCGTCTTGCGGATGGCGGCGTCCTTCGCTTTCCAGGTCCTGGCGAAACCCTCCGGATCGCGGTCGAAGGCGTCGCGGCGCTTCACCACCTCGACCCGCTCGGCCAAAGTGTCGGGAGTGCGGACCTCGACCGACAGGCCGAACCGGTCCAGCAGCTGCGGCCGCAGCTCGCCCTCCTCCGGATTGCCGCTGCCGACCAGGACGAAACGGGCCGGGTGGCGGATGCTGAGCCCCTCGCGCTCGACCACGTTCTCGCCCGACTGGGCGACGTCCAGCAGCAGGTCGACCAGATGATCCTCCAGCAGGTTGATCTCGTCGATATAGAGGAAGCCGCGATTGGCGCGGGCCAGCAGGCCGGGCTCGAACGCCTTTTCCCCCAGGGTCAGGGCGCGTTCCAGGTCCAGGGCCCCGACGACGCGGTCCTCGGTCGCCCCCAGGGGCATGTCGACGACGGGCGACGGGGTGGTGCCGACGCCGGTGTGTTTGCAGACGCCGTGGCAGGCCGGGCTGGGCCGGTCCGGTTCGCAGTTGAAGCGGCAGCCGGCGATGACCGGCAGGGCGGGCAGCAGGGCGGCCAGGCCGCGCACAGCCGTCGTCTTTCCGGAGCCGCGATCGCCGAACACCATGACCCCGCCCAGGGTCCGATCCACGGCGGCCAGCAGCAGGGCCTGCTTCATGTCCGCCTGACCGACGATGGCCGAGAAGGGGAAGACGACGCGCATAGTGTCCAATCCGTTTGACAGTTACGGTTTCATGCATGACCGTCCGGGTCAACGCATCGCGGTCGTCGGGATCGCCGTCTTCAGCCGAGGATGTCATGACCAGCGGGTCCGCCGCCGCCAGAGGCTGGCGCTACCATCCCCAGCGCGACGCCCTGCTGGCGGAGGCCCACGCCCGGCCGTTCACGCCCCTGGTCGGCCCGGCCCTGGTCACCCGCATCGCCACCCTGTCGGGCCAGGACGGGGAGAGCCGCGATCGCGAGCATATGACGGCCCTGTGCCGGCGGCTGGGCCAGTCCGAGCCGGGGCCCGGGGCCCGCTGGTGCGCTCTGGATGCCGGGTCCTGGCGGCTGCGCTGGGAGCGGCACACCGAGCTGTCGACCTGGACCTTCTTCCGCACACCGACCGGCGCGACGCCCTTCGCCGAGACCGCCCTGGACCTGGCCCCCGAAGACTGGCTGGCCGATCTGCCGGGCGAGGTGCTGGTGGCGACGCGGCTGGAGGTCTGGGCCGAGGTGGACGAGAAGGCCGCCGCCTCCATGTTCGGACTGGAGGTCGTGGGAGCCAGCCTGGCGGACGGGGCGGCCATCGCCCTGACCGACTTTCGCCCCGACGCCCAGGGGATGACGCGGTTCCTGATGCTGGCCCATGCGGGCGACGCGGCCCTGACCGGGCGGCTGGTCCAGGGGCTGCTGGAGGTGGAGACCTACCGTCTGATGGCCCTGCTCGCCTTTCCGGTCGCGGGCAGGACGGGTGGTGAGCTGTCGGCCATCGAAACGCGGGCGGCGCATCTGGCGCACCGGCTGGCCGAGGATTCCGACCCGGAGGCCGACCGCCAGCTGCTGGATCAGCTGGCCGGACTGGCGGGCGAGACCGAGGCCCTGATCGGGCGGACGGGCTTCCGCTTCGGGGCCGCCGCGGCCTATCACGGCATCGTCCGTGAACGGATCGAGATGCTGCGAGAGGACCATATCGAGGGCCTTTTGACCCTGGGCGAGTTCATGCAGCGGCGGCTGGATCCGGCCATGCGGACCTGCGATGCCGTGGCCGAGCGCCAGCGCGCCACCATCGACCGGATCGCCCGCATGGCCCAGATGCTGAACACCCGGGTCGAGGTGGCGGCCGAGGCGACCAGCGCGGCGCTGCTGGCCTCCATGGATCGACGGGCGGGCACTTCGCTGAAGCTGCAGCAGGCGGTCGAGGGCTTCTCGACCGTGGCCATCGCCTACTATGCCGTGGCGCTGCTGGGCTTTCCGCTGAAGGCCATCGAGCACGTCTGGGATCGGTTCGATGCCACGGTGGCGCAAGGCATTCTGGCTCCGCTGATCGTGTTCGCGGTCTGGGCCGGTCTGTCGGCCTGGCGGAAGCGGCTCGAGACGGAGCACTGAGGTCGCCGTGGGCTGCGTCAGTATGACCGCCGTTCGCGGAACCCGTGGTGTCCACCGCAGTTGACACTTCAAGGGGCAGGCCTAAGCTCGCTCCAAACCAAACCCAGGGAGCTGTCTATGCGTCGTTTCGGTATCGTAGGTATGGTCGCCGCCGGCGCCCTGCTCGGATTGTCCGCCTGCGGCGGTGGGGGTGAGGAACCCGCAGCTTCCGCCCCGGCTCCGGCCCCGACCGCCCCGGCCGCGGACGCCATGGCCCCCGCGCCGGCCCCGGCCGCCACGACCCCCGCCGCCGCGCCCGCCGCGGCCCCGGGCGCGACGCTGCAGTTCGCCAGCTTCACCGGCGACGCCACGGCCGGCCAACGCGTCTTCGCCCAGTGCCGCACCTGCCACGCCGTCGAGGCGGGCGTGAACCGCGTGGGCCCGTCGCTGCACGCCATCGTCGGACGCACGGCCGGGTCGATCGCCGACTACAACTACTCCGCCGCCAACAAGGCCAGCGGCAAGGTCTGGAACGAACAGACCCTGTTCGAGTACCTGGAAGACCCGCGCGCCTACATCCCCGGCACCAAGATGAGCTACGTCGGGCTGAAGAACCCGCAGCAGCGCGCCGACGTCATCGCCTATCTGAAGACCCAGGCCTGATCGTTTCGATCGGCTGAGGAACGGGCCCCGGCGGGAACGCCGGGGCCTTTTTCCTGTCTGCGATCAGCGCGCCAGGCGGCGGCGCAGATCGAGCAGATGCAGGGGGAAGGACGCCGCCAGGGCCAGGGCGATCCACGGCCAGCCCGCGCCGACCAGCGCCGCCCGCGCGGCCAGCAGGAGACAGACCCCCGGTCCGAACACGAGCAGAAGCGCATAGGCCGACAGGCGACGGGTGGCGAGCAATACGGCCGCCTCGATCGCCATGATGACTAGGATCAGATCGACGGCGTGACCGCTGGCGAAGAACCCGCTCACGGCCGACGTCTCACGCCGCGCGCAGGCCCAGCAGCTGGCCCATGTCCTTGAGGAAGATGCGGGCGTGGGCGGCGGGTTTGGCCCTGACCAGTTCCTTGTTCATATAGGCCTGCCAGGTCAGTTCCTGGATGTCGGGGTCGTCGCACAGGCCGACGAACCGCTCGCGCCGCTTGTCGGAGCGGTACCAGAAATGCTGCATGATCCCGAGGACCATGAAGACCTTGCCATGGGCCTTCATGAACCGCTTGCGCGCCTGGGTCAGGGCCTTGGCCCGGCCCGTCGACAGGGTCGCTTCGACGGCTTCCGCCGCCAGTCGGCCGCCCTCCATGGCATAGTAGATTCCCTCCCCGGAGGCCGGAGCCACCACGCCGGCGGCGTCCCCCGCCAGGACGACGTCGCGGCCGTTGTCCCAGCGTTTCATCGGCTTGAGCGGGATCGGTGCGCCTTCGGTGCGAACGGTCTCGCAGTCGGTCAGGCCGGCCACCTGGCGCAGGGCGGTGACGGCGGTCCGCAGGGAGAAGCCCTTCTGCATCGAGCCGACCCCGATGGACGCCGTATCCCCGTGCGGGAAGATCCAGGCGTAGAAGTCGGGCGACAGCTTGCCCTGGTACCAGACGTCGCAGCGCCGGGGCTCGAAGTCGGCGGCCCCGGCGGCGGGGGCCTTGATGATCTCGTGATAGGCGAAGACGTAGCGCTGTTTGTCGGCCCCCTTGACCGCCTGGGCGGCGACGTTCGACCGGGCCCCGTCGGCGCCGATGATGGTGCGGGCGCGGACCGTGATGGCCGGGTCGTCCTTCGCCGCGCCGGCCGGCCGATACACGACCAGGGCGGAGCCGTCGGCCTCGCGCTCGATGCGGTCGAAGGTGCCGGTGCGGCGCTGGGCCCCGGCGCTTTCGGCCCGGGCGCGCAGCCATTCGTCGAAGGCCTCGCGGTTGACCATGCCGACATAGCCGCCCTCGATCGGCATCAGGACGCGGCGGTCCGACGGGGCGATCATGCGGGCCTCATTGGCCTTGGCGCAGATCAGGCCGTCGGGGATGTCGAAATCCTTGATCAGCCGGGGCGGGATGGCCCCGCCGCACGGCTTGATGCGGCCCTGGCGATCCAGCAGCAGGACGGTGCGGCCCTGCTGGGCCAGATGGCGTGCGGCGGTCGATCCGGACGGACCGCCGCCGACGACGACGCAGTCGAAGGTTTCCGCGACGATGCCGGGTTCAGGCCTGGACATGGTCGGCTCCTGGAACGGGGGTAAAGGCGGGGGCGGCCGGGCGCGCGGCCCCGCCGATGCGGGTGGCGATGACGGCGGCGGCGATGAACAGGGCTGCCTCGAGGGCGAAGACGGTCAGGAAGGCGGTGGCGTCCTGGGCAAAGACGCGGCGGCCGAGGTCGACCCCGACCGCGCCAAGGAAGCCGCCCAGCGCGAAGGCGATCGCCTGGGCCGCGCCCCAGACGCCCATGCGGATGCCCTCGCGGCCGCCGGCCGGCTGTCCGTCCGCGTCCGCCCCGGCCAGCGCCATCATCGAGCCGATGGCCGCGACCGCGAAGACGCCGTTGAAGACGCCGAGGCCGAAGACGGTCGGCGAGATCGGCCAGCCTGGGCCGACCGAAGCGGCCACCGCCAGCAGGATCAGGGCGGCCGCCGAGCCGACGCAGCCGAGGATGGTCCAGCCACGCATCCAGCCCTGGCCGCGTCCGCCGACCAGACCGCCCGCCGCCCCGACCAGGATCATGCCCAGCAGGACGCCGCCGTGCTGAACGCCCGACATCTGGGTCGACTGCCCCGGCGTCATGCCGAAGACCAGGCCGGCGAAGGGCTCCAGGATCAGGTCCTGAGCGCTGTAGGCCACCATCGACACGAAGACGAAGACGCCGAACAGGCGGGCGCGGGGGTCGGCCAGGGTCTCTTTCAGCACGGCGTTGAAGCTCGGCCTCGGCTCGGCCGAGGCAGGGACCGGCACGGCCTCGCCCTCCACGCCCCAGACGCCGAGCAGCGTCACGACGAAGGCGATCAGGGCGATGCCGCTGGCGATCAGGGCCAGGCGCTGCATCGAAAAGGGATCCAGCAGGGCCCCCGCCACCCCGGCGGTGATGACGATGCCGACGATCATCAGGATCCAGGTCAGGGCCGCGGCGGCCGGACGGCGCGCCGGCGTCACCCGGGTGGCCAGCAGGGCCAGCAGCGAGGTGCCCGAGGCTCCGACGCCCGCGCCGATCAGGCTGTAGGCGACCAGGGCCAGGACGATCCCGGCGACCGGAGAGCCCGCCATGAGGGCCGTGGCATTGGCGGCCAGCAGCGCCCCCAGGGCGAGGACTCCCATGCCGCCGATGATCCAGGGGGTGCGGCGACGGCCCATGTCCGAGCCATGGCCCCAGCGGGGGCGCGACAGCTGGACCCCATAGTGCCAGGCGACCAGGGCGGCGGGCAGGGCCACGGGCAGGGCCAGCTCCACCGCCATCACCCGGTTGAGGGTCGAGGTGGTCAGGACCACGATCGAGCCCAGCGAGGCCTGGACCAGGCCCAGCCGGACGATGCCCAGCCATCCCAAGGGCGCGCGGGTCATGCGGCACCTCCCGCCAGGCCACGCACGGCGAAGGCGGAGACCAGCATGCCGATCACATACAGCGTGGTGCCCGTGGCGTTGTACCAGGGGGTGAATTTGCGCGGATCGCCGAGCAGCCGGGCCATCAGACCCAACTGCACCGCCAGCAGGGCCGCGACCGCCAGGGCGTGCCAGGGCTGGTTCCAGGCCACCAGCAGCAGAGTCAGCACGATCACCTGGGGGGCCGCCATGACGGCGCAGGCGATGCGGGCGGCGGAGTCGACGCCCAGCTCGGCCGGCAGGGATTTCAGCCCCAGCCGGCGGTCGCCCTCGACCGCCTTGAAGTCGTTCAGGACCATGATGCCATAGGCCCCGAAGCTGTAGAGGGCGGCCAGCACCAGCACCGGGGCGTGCGGCAGGGCCCCGGCCATGACGGCGGCGCCTGTGAACCAGGTCAGACCCTCATAGGACAGGGCCACGGCGAAGGGGCCCGTCACCCCGTCGCGCTTCAGCCGGAACGGCGGGGCGCTGTAGGCCCAGGCGAGGGCCAAACCCAGCAGGGTCGCGCCCAGCACCCAGGGGCCGGTCAGGGCCGCCACGACGACCGATAGGCCGGTCCACAGGACGGCGATATAGAGCCCCCACCGACCGGGGATTCGGCCCGAGGGAATGGGGCGGGCGGGTTCGTTGATCGCGTCGACATGCCGATCGAACCAGTCGTTGACCGCCTGGCTGGTGGCACAGACGAGCGGACCCGTCAGGGCGATTCCCGCGATCAGGAACGGCCAACGATCCTGGAACGGCATACCCGACGAGACCACGCCGCACATGAAGGCCCACATCGGCGGGAACCAGGTGACGGGCTTGAACAGCACCAGCACCGCCGCCGGAGAGGGGATGGAAAGCGTCGGCGTGTCGAGCGTGCTGGCCATACCGCACCGTCGCTTGGACAGTCGAAAGTGTCAACGTGGATTGACAGTCTTTAAGGCGCGCTACCGCTGGGCTCGCGGAGCCTCGCTGCTTGAGCGCGGTTTAAAGGCGCTAACGTCGGCTCGTCAGCCTCGCTGGCTGAGAGCGCGGTGGCTCAGTCGTCGAGGTCGCCGAGGCCGTAGCGCCGGAGTTTGGAGTAGAGGCTCTGGCGGCTGAGCCCGAGGACATCGGCGGCCGAGGCGCGGTTGTCCGACGTGAGGGTCAGGGCCGCCTCGATGCACAGTTTCTCGATCAGGTCGGTGGATTCGCGCACGATGTCCTTCATCGGCACGCGGCCGATCAGATGCGTCAGCTGCTCGACCGACTGCGACACGGGCCCACCGATCGGAGCCGCGACGGGGGCCGGGGCCGGGCGGCGGGCGACGTTGCGGATGCTGAAGCCATAGGTGGGGCGGGTGTCGTCGGGCACCACCACGGCGGTGACCTCGACGTCTTCCTGATCGCCGAACTGGCTGCGGACGACGGTGGCGAAGTTGCGCAGCGCGCCATGGTCGCGCAGCTGCGCCAGCATGATCTTCAGATCGATCTGCGGCCGGCCCACGAACCGGTCCAGCGGCAGGTTGGTCGCCTCTTCCCGGCTGGCCAGATGGGTCAGGTCCAGGAAGGCCGGGTTGGCCGTCAGGATCCGCAGGTCGGTGTCGGTGACCACGAAGGCATCCGAAATGCGCGCCAGCACCGCCGTCAGGGCCGCATTGGGATCGATTCCCTGGGCGATCGCATCGGGCGTCAACCGGACCAGCAGGGAGGCGGTGCGGTCATGACGGAACATGGAGGCGGACAGCAGGCAGCGGCTGCCATTGGCCAGTTTGACCGAGACCGCTTCGCTGGCCGTGCTGCTGGTGGCCGAGTCCAGCAGGTCGGCGGCGTCCGTCTGGCTGGCGCGGTCCAGCAGGACGCTGAAACCCTGCCCGAGCAGGCCGCTTTCCTCGCGGCCGGTGATCCGGGCCACGGCGGGATTGGCCTCGCGGATCTTGCGGCTGGGGGCGTCCAGGATCAGCACGGCCTCGGACGCGCTCTGGAACAGCAGGCGATAGCGCGCCTCGGCCTGACGCAGGCGCAGATAGTCGCGCTCGACCGACTGCTGAACCTGCATCAGCCGCTGCTGCAGCGCGGCGGAGCCCTGCAGATCGCGGCCCAGCACGATGACGCGACCGTCGTCGCCGGCGCTCAGGGCGAAATAACGGATCGGTACATCGCCGTCGTCGGCCGGATGATTGATCTCGCGCCAGCGTGACGGCTTGCCCGCGGCGGCGTCGGCCAGCATTTCGGAGATCTTGTGTCGGCTCTCGCCCGTGACCGTCTCGATCCACGGCTGGTCCACCCAGTCGCCGATCCCGTTGCGCGCCAGGTCGTTGGACGAGACCGCCGCGTCGCGCACGATGCCGTCGCGATCCAGCACGAGGGCGACGTCGCTGGCAGCCGCGACCACGCCCGCCGTGGCCTCGACGGTCAGTCCCTCAAGCGCCGTCGCGGGACGCCGGAACGGCATAGTGACCGGCGGGGACGAAAGAAGGGTCATCAAAGGCCATTATCGGTCCTGTGCCGCTTCTTCAAGCTGCGGAGTGTTGGGAAGCGAATAGCCGCGCGGCGGTCTTCACCGCCTCGCGCGCATCCGTGGCGGTCTGGTCGGCCCCGACCTGGACGACCCGTTCGGGGTGGTCGGAAAAGGCCCTTCCGCCGACCATGACCCGCACCGCACCGTTTCGCGACACGGCGCGCAGGCGCGCGATCAGCGGCGTCAGGGGCTCCAGCCAGCGTTCATTGGCCATGGAGAAGCCGATCAGGTCGAAGCGTTCGGCCTGGACGAGCGCCTCCAGATCCTGGGCGGTCGCGTCGGGCATGCAGATGGTGCGCCAGCCCGCCTGCCGGAAATACTCGACCACCATGATCAGTCCGAAGGAGTGCTGATCGCCGGGGGTCAGGGCGAACAGCGCCGTGCGCCCATCGCCCCCGCCATCTTCGACATGGACGCGGTCGGCGAACTCATAGACCAGCTGCTGCAGCCGGCACAGGCCGACGGTCACGTCGGCGAAGGTGCAGTCATCCCGCTCCCACCACTCGCCGAGCAGCTTGGCCGCGGGCGACAGCAGCTCGAAATAGATTCCCTCGACGGAGACGCCGCGGCGCATCAGGAACTCGACCTGATCGACCAGGCGCGCCAGGTCGGCGACCATCGCATCGCGCGCGAAGGCTGCCAGTTCATCCGAGGCGATGACGCCCAGGTTCATGGGGATGACTTCGCTGCGGCCGTTCTGGTGGGCGGCGAGCAGTCGGGGGATGATCTCGCCCTCGATCAGCTGGGCCAGGTCGATCGGCGAGGGCACATCCTTGCGCTCCGCCCCGGCGCGTCGGAACCGCAGAACGTTCTCACCATCGCCCGAGGGCGGCGCGGTTCTGTCGGGCGCGCCCTCGGCGCGGTGAACGTAGGCCATCGACCCTCCTCCCCGGAGCGTGATCTGGTACGTCAGGCGTGATCCCCACCCACCCGGCGAAGTGTTTCCTCATCCAACCGGCGGCCTTGGGAGAGGCCGCCGGACCGTCGCATGCCCTGGCCCGCTCCGGTCGCCTGAGATGGCGATCTCCTGGATTGCGGGACTGGGCGCAGGCCCGTCACTTCCACTTACAGGCGACATTGGGTCCACCGAACGGCGCTCGAGTCAAGCCGCGCCCCCGCCTCCAAGTGTCAAATGGTATTTACGTCCAATCTATTTGACACATGCGTAGAGACGGACCTAGGTTTCGATATCGTCCCTATCCGGGGGCGACCGGAGTCGGTCGATGTCGTCGAGCGCGATCCATCATTCAGCGGGCCACCACAGCCCTTTCAACAGCGGCCTGAAGGCGACGCTGAACCGCCAGTTCAGCGGCTTGATCGATCGGCTGGCCCCCTGTCCGTGGACCGCCCACACCGGCCAGCACAGCGTGATCCATGTCGGCGCGGGGGTCAGTATGGTGGCCCGCCCGCTCTACACGCCGGACGAGCGCGTCCGGCGCAACACGACGGTCTGGACCCTGGTCCAGGGCGTCCTGGCCCCGGTCCAGTTCCTGGCCTTCGGCATCAGTGTCGTCTTCGTCATCCGCTACCTGGCGACCGGTGAAGGCGCGGCCGCCGCGACCGTCTCGGTCCTGATCAAGACGATGCTGCTGTACACCATCATGGTGACCGGCGCGGTGTGGGAGAAGGTCGTCTTCGGCCGGTACCTGTTCGCCCCGTCCTTCTTCTGGGAGGACGTCTTCTCGATGCTCGTGCTGGCGCTGCACACGGCCTACCTGACCATGGTGCTGCTTCAGATCGGCACGCCGCGCGATCAGCTGATCCTCGCCCTGACGGCCTATGCGGCCTACGTCATCAACGCAGCCCAGTTCGTCTGGAAGCTGCGGATGGCGCGACTGGAAACGCCTACGCGCGCCCTGGTCGGCACATGAGCGAGGCCTTCGTCCTCGATGCGCCTTCATCCGTCGGCGGATGTTCGACGGCCCCGGTGCTGCGCGAGCGGGGACAACGTGAGGTTTTCTGTGGATTAACCGGAATCGTCTGGCTGCATCGCAAGATGCAGGACGCCTTCTTCCTCGTCGTCGGCTCGCGCACCTGCGCCCACCTGATCCAGTCGGCGGCCGGGGTGATGATCTTCGCCGAGCCGCGCTTCGCCACCGCCATCATGGAGGAGAAGGATCTCGCCGGCCTGACCGACACCAATGACGAACTGGACCGGGTGGTCGATCGTCTGCTGGCGCGCCGCCCCGACATCAGACTGCTGTTCCTGGTAGGCTCCTGCCCGTCGGAGGTCATCAAGCTGGACCTCAGCCGCGCCGCCGGCCGCCTGTCGGCCAAGCACAGCCCCAAGGTGCGCGTGCTGAACTATTCGGGCAGCGGCATCGAGACCACCTTCACCCAGGGCGAGGACGCCTGCCTGGCCGCCCTGGTGCCGCAGATGACCGAGGCCCCGGCGAACGCCGAGCCCTCCCTGCTGATCGTCGGGGCCCTGCCCGACGTGGTCGAGGACCAGTTCCGCCGCCTGTTCGCCGCCATGGACATCGCCCGCGTCGAGGCCCTGCCCGCCCGCAGGATTGCCGACCTGCCCAGCGTCGGGCCCAACACCCGTTTCCTGCTGGCCCAGCCCTTCCTTGGCGACACCGGCAGGGCCCTGGAGGATCGCGGCGCGGTCCGGCTGGACGCCCTGTTCCCGTTCGGGGCCGAGGGCACGACCGACTGGCTGCACGCCGCCGCCCAGGCCTTCGGAGTCGACGAACTGAAGTTCCGCGCCGTCGTCGCCCCGGGCCGCGAACGCGCCGCCCGCGCGCTGGAAAAGGTCCGGCCCGCGCTGGAAGGCCGGTCGATCTTCTTCTTCCCCGACAGCCAGCTGGAAGTGCCGCTGGCGCGGTTCCTGTCGCGCGAGCTGGGCATGGTGCCGCTGGAAGTCGGCACCCCCTATCTGCACCGCACCCATCTGGCCAAGGAACTGCCCCTGCTGCCGGGCGCGACCCGCCTCAGCGAAGGTCAGGACGTGGATCGCCAGCTGGACCGCTGCCGCGCCGCCCGCCCCGACCTGTCGGTCTGCGGCCTGGGCCTGGCCAATCCGCTGGAGATGGAAGGCCTGACGACCAAATGGTCGATCGAGCTGGTGTTCTCGCCGGCGCATGGCTTCGACCAGGCGGCCGATCTGGCCGAGCTGTTCGCCCGCCCGCTGAACCGGCGCGACCGTCTGTCGGACGCCATCGTGCCCGCCCGCCCTGCCCGTCGGGAGGTCGCGCCGTGCAGCTGACCGTCTGGACCTATGAGGGCCCGCCCCATGTCGGGGCGATGCGGATCGCCACGGCGATGGAGGGGCTGCACTACGTGCTGCACGCGCCCCAAGGCGACACCTACGCCGACCTGCTGTTCACGATGATCGAGCGGCGCGGGACCCGCCCGCCGGTCACCTACACCACCTTCCAGGCGCGCGACCTGGGCACCGACACGGCCGAGCTGTTCAAGACCGCCGTCATCGACGCCCATGCCCGCTTCCAGCCCCAGGCCATGATCGTCGGGGCCTCCTGCACCGCCGAGCTGATCCAGGACGATCCGGCGGGCATGGCCCTGGCCATCGGCCTGCCGATCCCGGTCATCCCGCTGGAGCTGCCCAGCTACCAGAAGAAGGAAAACTGGGGCGCGGCCGAGACCTTCCGCCAGCTGGTCCGTCACCTGACCCCGCCGGTCGGGCGGACGCCGATGGCGGGCCGCCGTCCGTCCTGCAACATCCTGGGGCCCACGGCTCTGGGCTTCCGCCACCGCGACGACGTGGTCGAGATCACCCGCCTGCTGGAGCGGATCGGCGTCGACATCAATGTGACCGCGCCGCTGGGGGCCACGCCCGCCGATATCGCCCGCCTGGGGGCCGCCGACTTCAACATCGTTCTGTATCCCGAGATCGCCGGCGAGGCCGCCAAACAGCTCGAGAAGATGTGCGGGCAGCCGTCGGTAAAGACGGTGCCGCTGGGCTATGGCGCGACGATCGACTTCATCCACGAGGTCTGCGCCCTGACCGGGCTGGATCCCGCGCCGGTGCTGGACGGCGTCCCGTCGCGGATGCCCTGGTGGTCGCGCTCGGTGGATTCCACCTATCTGACCGGCAAGCGGGTGTTCGTGTTCGGCGACGCCACCCACGTCATCGCCGCGGCCCGGGTGGCCTCCGAGGAGCTCGGCTTCGATGTCGTCGGCATGGGCTGCTACAATCGCGAGTTCGCCCGCGAGGTCCGCGCCGCCGCCGCCGTCCTGGGCCTGACCGCCCTGATCACCGACGACTATCTGGAGGTCGAGGACGCCATCGCGGCCCTGCAGCCCGAACTGGTGCTGGGCTCGCAGATGGAGCGTCACATCGCCAAGCGGCTGCGCATTCCCTGCGCCGTCATCTCGGCCCCCTTTCACGTCCAGGACCACCCGGCCCGCTATTCGCCCCAGATGGGGTTCGAGGGGGCCAACGTCCTGTTCGACACCTGGGTGCATCCGCTGGTCATGGGGCTGGAAGAGCACCTGCTGCACATGTTCCGCGACGACTTCGAGTTCTCCGACGAAGCGGGCGCATCGCATCTGGGCGGACACGGCGCCGGGGCCGCGCGTCCGGCCGTGCCGGTCCAGACCGAGGTCCTGGCCTCCACGGAAGTCGCCTCGGTCTCTTCGGAGATCGTCTGGGCCGCCGACGCCGAGGCCGAGCTGAGGAAGATCCCCTTCTTCGTGCGCGGCAAGGCCCGGAAAAACACGGAACGCTTCGCCGCGGAGCATGGCCTGGCGACCATCGGGGTGGAGACGCTGTACGATGCGAAATCGCACTACAGCCGCTGACCCCGCGCACCCGCCCCTCCCCAACTCAAGGGGGGCGACGCCACGGGTGCGAGTCGTCATCGTCACGCTCGACAACCACCTGGCCGGGGCGGTGGCCCAGGCCGAGGCCGAACTGCGCCGGACCGTGCCCGGCCTGACCGTGGCGCTGCACGCCGCCTCGGTCTGGGGCAGCGACCCGGTCGCTCTGGAGGCCTGTCTGGCCGACATCGCCACCGGCGACCTGGTCATCGCCTCGATGCTCTTCGTCGACGACCACGTCCAGAAGGTCCTGCCGGCGCTGAAGGCCCGCAACGAGGCATGCGACGCCATGGTCTGCATGATGTCGGCGGCCGAGGTCGTGAAGCTGACCAAGATGGGCCCTTACCGCATGGACGGGTCCACCAAGGGTCCACTGGCCATGCTGAAGAAGCTGCGCGGGAACACCAAGGCCACCGGCGGCGTGCCCGGCGAGAAGCAGATGGCCATGCTGCGCCGCCTGCCCAAGATCCTGGCCTTCGTGCCCGGCACGGCCCAGGACGTGCGCGCCTATTTCCTGACCCTGCAGTACTGGTTCGCGGGCTCGACCGAGAACATGGTGTCGATGGTCCGCTATCTGGTGGACCGCTACGCCGACGGCGAGCGCCGGGCCCTGCGGGGCACGATGAAGGCTGCCGCCCCGGTCGAATATCCGGAGATCGGCGTCTATCACCCGCGGCTCGAGAGCCGGATGGCCGAGAGCGTCGACGCCCTCCCGACCCACGAGGGTGCGAATGGCACGGTCGGCCTGGTGATCCTGCGCTCCTATGTGCTGGCCGGCGACGCGGCCCACTATGACGGGGTGATCGAGGCGTTCGAGGCGCGCGGCGTCCGGGTCATCCCCGCCTTCGCCAACGGGCTGGACGCGCGCCCGGCCATGGACGCCCTGTTCATGAAGGACGGCCGTCCGGTGGTCGACGCCCTGATCAACCTGACCGGCTTCTCCCTGGTCGGGGGCCCGGCCTACAACAATGCCGACGCCGCGGCCGAGGCTCTGGCGCGGTTCGACGTCCCCTACGTCTCGGCCCACCCGCTGGAGTTCCAATCGTTCCAGCAGTGGAGCGCGGGCGGACAGGGGCTGCTCCCGCTGGAGGCCACGATGATGGTCGCCATTCCCGAGCTGGACGGCGGCATCGCGCCGATGATGTTCGGCGGGCGCACCGACGGATCGGGCGCGCCCTGCACCGGCTGCACCCGGCGCTGCTCCTTCCCCGGCGTGGACGCCAAGGCCATGGCGGCCTGTCCCGAGCGGGCCGGGACCCTGGCCGACCGGGTCGGCAAGATGATCGCCCTGCGCCGCTCCGAGCGGGCCGAGCGCAAGATCGCGGCGGTCCTGTTCAACTTCCCGCCCAACGCCGGGGCCGCCGGAACGGCCGCCCAGATGTCGGTTTGGGCCAGTCTGCACAAGACCCTCATCCGCCTGGCCGCCGATGGCTATACCGTCGAGGTCCCCGACAGCGTCGAGGCCCTGCGTGAGACGCTGCTGGAGGGCAATGCCGGCCGCTACGGCACGGACGGCAATGTCCACGTCCGCATCCCGGCCAACGAGCATGTCCTGCGCGAACGCTGGCTGAACGACATCGAGGCGGTCTGGGGCCCGGCCCCGGGCAAGTCCCTGGCCAACGGCTCCTCGATCTTCGTGCTGGGGGCCCAGTTCGGCAACGTGTTCGTCGGCCTGCAGCCGCCCTTCGGCGTCGAGGGCGATCCGATGCGGCTGATGTTCGAGGGCGGGTTCGCCCCCACCCACGCCTTCAGCGCCTTCTACCGCTGGATCCGCGAGGATTTCGGGGCCCATGCCGTGCTGCATTTCGGCACCCACGGGGCGCTGGAGTTCATGCCCGGCAAACAGACCTCCCTGTCCGAGGCCTGCTGGCCCGACCGGCTGATCGGCGACCTGCCGAACCTGTATCTGTATGCGGCCAACAACCCGTCCGAGGGCATGATCGCCAAGCGGCGTTCGAACGCGACCCTGATCAGCTACATCACCCCGCCGATCAACGATGCCGGCCTGTACAAGGGCCTGCTGGACCTGAAGGCCCTGGTCGATCGCTGGCGCGCCACCGAGATCGAGGCCTCGGCCGAACGCGCCGCTTTGACCCCGATGATCTTCGAGGCGGCGGAGGCGCTCAATTTGGAGCGCGGACCTCCAGGTCCGCATGCGCGGCACGATGCGGACCTGGAGGTCCGCGCTCCGAGTGACGAAGCCCGCGTCAACGCCCTGATCGCGACGCTGCAGGAGCTGGAACAGACTCTGATCCCCAACGGCCTGCATGTGCTGGGCGAGGCCTTCAGCCGGGACGAGCGCATCGACCTGCTGCTGGCCGTGGCCGAGGCGCGCGAGGGACCCAAGCCGGGCCGGGAGGCCGTCCAGGCCCTGGTCGACGGGGCCGATGCCCGCACGGCGCTCGGCATCAGCGGCCTGGCCTCAGACGCCGCCGGGGTCGAGCTGTTCCGCCACCTGCAGGCGACCGATGTCTCGCTGTCGACCAACCCGGAGATGGAGGCCCTGGTCGCGGCGCTGGACGGCGGGTACGTGAGGCCGTCGCCGGGCGGCGACCTGCTGCGCACGCCCGAGATGCTGCCGACCGGCCGCAACATCCACGGGTTCGACCCCTTCCGCATCCCCTCGGCCTATGCCGTCGCCGATGGCGTGCGTCAGGCCGACCGTCTGCTGGCCAGGCACCGCGAGGAGACCGGCAGCCTGCCGGAATCCATGGCCATCGTCCTGTGGGGGACCGACAATCTGAAGAGCGAGGGCGGGCCGATCGCCCAGGCCATGGCCCTGATGGGGGCGCGTCCGCGCTTCGACGGCTACGGCCGGCTGTGCGGGGCCGAGCTGGTGTCGCTGGAGGACCTCGGCCGGCCGCGCGTCGATGTGGTCGCCACGGTCTCCGGCATCTTCCGCGATTTGCTGCCGCTGCAGATGAAGATGCTGGCCGACGCCGCCTGGCTGGCCGCCACGGCCGACGAGCCGATCGAACGGAATTTCGTCCGCAAGCGCGCCCTGGAGCATCAGGGCAAGCTGGGCTGCGACATGGAGACCGCGTCCCTGCGCGTCTTCTCCAATGCCGAGGGGGCCTACGGGGCCTCGGTCAATTCCCTGATCGACTCCGGGGCCTGGACCGAGGAGGGCGAACTGGCCGACGCCTTCGAGAGCCGCAAGGGCTTCGCCTATGGCCGCAACGGCAAGCCGATGAAACAGCCAGCCCTGCTGACCAGCGCCTTGGCCGGCATCGACCTGGCCTATCAGAACCTCGACTCCGTCGACCTGGGCGTCACCACCATCGACCACTACGTCGACACCCTGGGCGGGGTGGCCAAGTCGGCCGAACGCGCGCGCGGCAAGGCCTCGCCCGTCTATATCGGCGACCAGACCCAGGGCGAGGGCAAGGTCCGCACCCTGGCCGAACAGGTCACGCTGGAAAGCCGCACCCGGGTGCTGAACCCGCGCTGGTTCGAGGGTCAGCTGAAGCACGGCGCCGAAGGCGTCCGCGCCATCGAGGCCCAGGTGACCAACACCCTCGGCTGGTCGGCCACGACCGGCGATGTCCAGCCCTGGGTCTATCAGGAGATCAGCGAGACCTTCGTGCTGGACGCCGCGATGCGCGAGCGGATGGCCGCCCTGAACCCCAAGGCCTCGGCCCGCATGGCCAACCGTCTGCTGGAAGCGTCCGACCGCGCCTACTGGGCCCCGGACGCGGCCACGCTGCAGGCCCTGCGCGACGCCGCCGACGAACTCGAAGACCGCCTCGAAGGCCTCACCCCCGCCGCGGCGGCGTGAGGACCAAGGACCGATCATGAGCATCACCCTCGAAATGCCCCAGACCCTGAAGCGCCGTCCCCCGGACGGAGCCGGATCGGTCCAGGTCGAGATGGACGCGACGCTGAACATCGGCACGGCCAAGGTCTTCGCCGTCTATGGCAAGGGCGGGATCGGCAAGTCGACGACCAGCTCCAACCTGTCGGCCGCCTTCTCCCTGCTCGGCAAGCGGGTGCTGCAGATCGGCTGCGACCCCAAGCACGACTCGACCTTCACCCTGACCAAGCGGCTGGTCCCCACCGTCATCGACGTGCTGGAGACGGTGAATTTCCACTCCGAGGAGCTGCGCCCCGAGGACTATGTCTATGAGGGCTTCAACGGGGTGCGCTGCGTCGAGGCGGGGGGCCCGCCGGCCGGCACCGGCTGCGGCGGCTATGTCGTCGGCCAGACGGTCAAGCTGCTGAAGGAACACCACCTGCTGGAAGACACCGATGTGGTGATTTTCGACGTGCTGGGCGACGTGGTCTGCGGCGGCTTCGCCGCCCCCCTCCAGCACGCCGAGCGGGCGCTGGTGGTGACCGCCAACGATTTCGACAGCATCTTCGCGATGAACCGCATCGTCGCGGCCATCAAGGCCAAGTCGAAGAACTATCAGGTCCGTCTGGGCGGCATCATCGCCAACCGCAGCGCCGGTACCGACGAGATCGACCGGTTCAACGCCGCCATCGGCCTAAAGCGCATCGCCCATTTCGCCGACCTGGACGAGATCCGCCGCAGCCGACTGAAGAAGTCGGTCGTGTTCGAGATGGACGGCTCGCCCGCCCTGGAGGCCGCCAAGGCCGAATACATGCGCCTGGCCCAGTCGCTGTGGGACGGCATGGACCCGATC
Organism: Brevundimonas sp. LM2; assembly: GCF_002002865.1. Classification (NCBI taxonomy): domain Bacteria; kingdom Pseudomonadati; phylum Pseudomonadota; class Alphaproteobacteria; order Caulobacterales; family Caulobacteraceae; genus Brevundimonas; species Brevundimonas sp. LM2. Next base: position 3,125,641 of record NZ_CP019508.1, read on the forward strand.
GAGGCCGAGCCGATGCGCGATCGCGACATCTTCGAATTCCTGGGGTTCGACGCATGACCGCCGTTGACGCCACCGGAGCGCGGACCTCCAGATCCGCCTCTTCCTTAAACACCGCCAAGGGCGGACCTGGAGGTCCGCGCTCCTACGACGTCTATCGCGAACGTCTTCAAGACTATTTCGACCGCACGGCGCTGGACGCCTGGGCCCAGCTGACCTCGGACGCGCCGGTCTCCAAGATCCGCGCCACCGTCCGCGCCGGCCGCGACGAGATGCGCAATGTGCTGCTGTCGTGGATGCCCGCCGACCTGAGCGGCCTGCGGATCCTCGACGCCGGCTGCGGCACCGGGGCCCTGGCCGTCGAGGCGGCCCGGCGCGGTGCGGATGTGGTCGCCATCGACGTCTCGGCCAGCCTGGTCACCATCGCCCGCGAACGCGCCACGAAAGACCTGAAGGGCAGCATCGACTGGCGCGCGGGCGACATGATGTCGGCCGATCTGGGCAGCTTCGACCACGTGGTCGCCATGGACAGCCTGATCCATTACCGCACCGACGACATCGTCGATGTGCTGGCCTCCCTGTCGGCGCGGACGCGGGGCTCGATCGTCTTCACCGTCACGCCGCGGACCCCGGCCCTGATACTGATGCTAGCGGCGGGGAAACTGTTCCCGCGCGCCGACCGCGCCCCGGCCATCGCCCCCGCCCAGATCGCCGCCCTGTCGCGCCGTCTGGCGGCCCTGCCCGGCTGTGCGGTCGGCCGGTCGCGCCGGGTTCAGGGCGGCTTCTATACCTCTCAGGCGCTGGAGCTGATCCGGTGCTGAACGACCTGCTTCTGCAAAGGGTAGCGGAGAGAGCCGCGCGCAAGGCGAACCTGGGCGACGCCCGGGCGCAGTGGGCGCGCCTGATCACCGCCTGCCTGCCCTTTGCCGATGCGGCCACGACCGAGCTTCCCCTGCGCCGCCTGCTGCGGCTGTCGCTGTTCCAGGTCTCGGTCGGCATGACCACCGTCCTGCTGACCGGCACCCTGAACCGGGTTCTGATCGTCGAGCTGAACGTGCCCGCCGTCCTGGTCGCGGCCATGGTCGCCATTCCTTTCCTGTTCGCCCCGCTGCGGGCCCTGATCGGCCACCGGTCCGACACCCACCGGTCGCACCTGGGCTGGCGGCGCGGGCCCTATATCTGGTTCGGATCCCTGCTGCAGTTCGGCGGCCTGGCCATCATGCCCTTCGCCCTGCTGATCAGCGGCGGCCACGGCACCGGGGCCGCGTGGATCGGCCATCTGGCGGCGGTCGTCGCCTTCCTGCTGGTCGGGGCCGGGGTGCACACCACCCAGACCGCCGGCCTAGCCCTGGCCAACGACCTGGCCCCCGAACATGCGCGGCCCCGGGTGGTCGCCCTGCTCTATGTCATGCTGCTGGTCGGCATGCTGATCTCGGGCGTCCTGATGGGCCTGATCCTGGCCGACTTCGCCGAGGTCAAGCTGGTCGGTGTGGTCCAGGGCGCGGCCGTCCTGGCGATCGTGCTGAACATGGTCGCCCTGTGGAAACAGGAGGCCCAGGACCTGGCCCTGACCGCCAAGGACAAGCCTCGCGCGGAGTTCAAGGCCGCCTGGGCCGAGTTCTCGGCCGGGGGCCGGGCCAGCCGCCTGCTGGTCGCGGTGGGTCTAGGGGCCGCCGCCTTCTCGATGCAGGACGTGTTGCTGGAGCCCTATGGAGGCGAGATCCTGGACCTGTCGGTCGGCCAGACCACCGCCCTGACCGCCCTGTGGTCGGCCGGCACCCTGGCCGGCCTGGCCCATGCCGCGCGGCAGCTCGGCCGGGGCGCGGAAGCGCACCGGATGGCCGGTCATGGGCTGGTGTTCGGTATCCTGGCCTTCGTGGCCGTGATCTTCGGCGGCGTGCTGTCCCTGACCCCGGTCTTCTGTCTCGGCGTGGTCCTGATCGGTCTGGGCGGCGGGATCTTCTCGGTCGGCACCCTGACCAGCGCCATGGCCCTGGCCCGCGACGGCCGGTCGGGGATCGCGCTCGGAGCCTGGGGCGCGGTCCAGGCCACGGCCGTGGGGCTGGCCATCTTCGTCGGCGGCGGCCTGCGCGACCTGGTCTCGCACCTGGCCGACTCCGGCCTGCTGGGCCCGGCCATGAGCACGCCCGCGACCGCCTATGTCGTCGTCTATCACCTCGAGATCGGCCTGTTGTTCGCCGCCCTCGCCGCGATCGGGCCCCTGGCCCGCTACGCCCCGCCCGCCGCCGCGTCCCACGAACTCTCAAGGTTCGGCCTCGCCGACCTGCCCGCCTGATGCCCCGGTCCAAAAGGAACCCCTGATATGGACAGTCCCTATCTCTTTGGTGATTTCGATGCGGCGGAGTTCTGCCTCATCGCCTTCTTCCTGTTCTTCGCCGGCCTGGTCTTCTACCTGCGCCGCGAGGACCGTCGCGAAGGCTATCCGCTGGAAGACGACGTGACCGGGCGCAAGGAGCCGCTGGGGGGTCTGTTCTTCACGGCCCAGCCCAAGACCTTCATCCTGCCCCACGGCCACGGCACCCGCACCCTGCCGCGGGCCGACAACCGCGACACCCAGGTCCTGGCCGCGCGGCGCAGCGCCATGACCGACGGCTCGCCGATCGAGCCGACCGGCAATCCCCTGCTCGACGGCATCGGCCCCGGTGGTTACGCCCAGCGGCCGAACTATCCCGACCTGACCATCGACGGCCTGGCCCGGATCGTGCCGATTCGCGTCGCCCCGGACTTCGTGGTGTCGCACCATGACACCGAGCCGCGGGGCCTGCCGGTGCTGGGCTGCGACGGTCTGAAGGGCGGCGTGGTCTCTGACCTGTGGGTCGACCGCTCCGAGCAGCTGATCCGCTACATCGAGGTCGATGTGGGGGCCCGCAAGGTGCTGCTGCCGATGAACATGGCGGTCGTCGGGGCCCGGGCGGTCAAGGTCAATGCCATCACGGCGGCGCAGTTCGCCGAGGTCCCGGGCACGCAGAGTGCCGATCAGGTTACCCTGCTCGAGGAGGAACGGATCGTCGGCTACTACGGCGGCGGCCACCTCTATGCGACGCGGGACCGTCAGGAGCCCTGGCTATGAGCGAGTACGAACACGCCGACGAACCCGTCCGCGGCCTGCCCGGGCATCTGCCGGCGGGCGAACACATCCTGTGGCAGGGGGCCCCTGACTGGCGCACCCTGGCCCGGACGGCGCTGCACACGCACTTGGTCGGCGGCTATTTCGGCCTGCTGGCGGTCTGGAACGTCGGCAGCGGCCTGGCGTCCGGCAAGTCGGTGGGACAGGCGGTCACGGCGGGGGTCCTGACCCTCGCGGCGGGCGCCGCGGCGATCGCCCTGTTGACCCTCTACGCCTGGCTGGCGGCCCGCTCCACGGTCTATACGATGACCAACAAGCGGTTCGTGCTGCGCCACGGCGTGGCCCTGTCGAAATGCTTCAACATCCCCTACGGCGCGGTCGCCTCGGCCGGGCTGAAGCTGGACGGCCAGGGCGTGGGCGACATCCCCCTGGGCCTCGCGGGCGACGTCAAGATCGCCTACCCGCACCTGTGGCCGCACGTCCGCCCCTGGTCCTTCGTCAACCCCCAGCCGATGATGCGCGCCCTGCCGGACGCCGCCGCCGTCGCCGAACGCCTGAGCCTGCAGCTGCAGCGGGCCGCCGCGGCCGCCGACCGGCCCTTCGTCGCCGAACCCGCCCGCCAGCCCACCCGCCCGACCACCGCCGCCTCCGGAAGCGCGGCCTCGGGTGGCCAGCCGGCCGCCGCCTGAACCGTCCGAACAGAAAGCCCGACCGATGTCCGCCCACGACCAGAAACCCTTCCCCAAAGGCCCGCTGATCGCGGCCATCCTGCTGGTCGGGTCGTCGCTGCTCGCCGTGGGCGGCTCGCGGCTGGGCCTGGTGGGTTCGCCGGCGGCCAGGACCGAGGCGGCGCGGGTCGCCCAGGTGACCCAGTCCGAGGACCTGTATTTCCACGACCTGCCCGACGGGGCCGTGCGTGTGGTCGCCGTCGGCGAGGCCGACCGGATGATCCCCACCGCCTCCGGCGGTTTCGTGCGCGGCGTCCTGCGCAGCCTGGTCCGCGATCGTCGCGCCCAGGGCCTGGGATCGGACCAGCCCTTCCGCGTCGCCCAGTGGTCGGACGGGGCCGTCACCATCCAGGATCTGGCCACCGGCCGGGTGCTGAATCTGAACGCCTTCGGCCCCACCAACCGGATGGACTTCATCCATCTGATCGCGCCCGAGGGCGACGCCGCCAACCCGGGAACCGTCGCATGAACCGCCCGCTGCAGATGGGCTGCACCGTGGAGGTCGAACACTCCGACGAGAGCCTGCATGCCCATGTTTCCCTGGACGGCGATCCCGTGATCCGTCCCGGCGACGAGGTCCAGGTGCATGGCGAACCGATCCACGTCGCCTTCGGCGAGCGCCGCACCTTCCGCCGAATGGCCACCCTGCGCCGCGCCTCCTTCCTGGAGCGCGTCTGGACCCGCACCTGCGCCGGCTTCTTTGAAATGAACGAGCTGTACGAAGTCAGCTTCACCCCCCGGAGGACCCTGTGACCGCCGTAAGCTTCGACACCTATGAGGAAACCCCCGGCCTGGCCGCGCTCCGTCGCGAGGCCGCGCGGCAGAAGGTGAATTCCGAGTCGTCCTTCAAGCTGGCGACCGAGGACACCGTCCTGTCGCCGCGCTTCTACACCACCGACTTCGCCGCCCTGGACCGCATCGACGTGTCCCCGGTGCGGGCCCAGTGGGACGCCCTGATGGCCGAGTTCGCGGCGGACGTGAACAAGGACCACTTCAAGCGCGACGCCGCCTTCGACGGCATCATCGAGAACCTGCCCGACGACCTGCGCAAGGAGTTCACCGACTTCCTGGTGTCGTCCCTGACGTCGGAGTTCTCGGGCTGCGTGCTCTACGCCGAGATCGCCAAGCGGGTTCAGAACCCCGACATCCGCGCCCTGTTCAAATACATGAGCCGCGACGAGAGCCGCCACGCCGGCTTCATCAACGACACGCTGAAGGACGCCAGGATCGGCGTGGACCTGAGCTTCCTGACCAAGGTCAAGAAATACACCCACTTCAAGCCCAAGTTCATCTTCTACGCCGTCTATCTGTCGGAGAAGATCGGCTACGCGCGCTACATCGCGATCCATCGCCATCTGGAGGCGAACCCCGACAAGCGCTTCCACCCGATCTTCAATTGGTTCGAGCGGTGGTGCAACGACGAGTTCAAGCACGGCGAGGCCTTCGCCCTGATCATGCGCAACGATCCCAGGCTGCTGAGCGGCGGCAACGTCTGGTGGATCCGATTCTTCCTGCTCAGCGTCTATGCGACCATGTACGTCCGCGACCACATGCGGCCGGCCTTCCACAAGGCGCTGGGCGTCGACATCACCGCCTACGACTACGAGGTTTTCCGCATCTGTTCGGAGATCTCGAAACAGGTCTATCCAATCAGCCTGCGCACCGACGATCCGCGCTTCCGGGCCGGGATGGAGCGGCTGCGCCGGACCTCCGACGCCATCGCCAAGGCCAAGAGCAAGGGCGGGATGGTCGGCGGGCTGAAGCGGTTCGGCCTGGTGCTGAAGGCGGGCGCGACGCTGGCGGGTCTGTATCTGTTGCCGGTGGACAAGCACCCCCTGCCGGCCGACGTCCGCCTGGCCCCGACCTACTGATCGATGGCCGTCTTCCTCCAGCCCCTGCTGATCGCGGCCCTGCTCTGGTGGGTCTCCACCGGCGCGATCCTGTGGCTGGTGCGGCGGCCCCGCGCCACCTTCGGCTGGAGCCTGGGGCTTTCGGCCGGCTTGGCGGCGGCGGCGACCGTCGGCGTGATGATCACGGCGCGGGACCCGGGCGTGACCAGCGCCTATCTGGCCTTCGGCTGCGCCCTGACCGTCTGGGGCTGGCACGAGATGGGCTTCCTGATGGGCAAGCTGACCGGCCCGCGCCGCACCGCCTGTCCGTTCGGGGCGCAGGGCTGGAAGCGGTTCACCCTGTCGGCCGAGACCGTGATCCATCACGAGATCGCCCTGGCCCTGACCGCTCTGTTGTTCGTCGCCCTGACCTGGGATCAGCCGAACCAGACCGGGACCCTGACCTTCCTGCTGCTGCTGGGCATGCGGCTGTCGACCAAGCTGAACATCTTCCTGGGCGTGCCCAACCCCCCGATCGCCTTCCTGCCGGCCGGCCTGAAATACCTGCAGAGCTATTTCCGGCGCGCCCGGTTCAATGCCCTGTTCCCGCTGTCGCTGGCCGTCGCGATCGTGGTGACGCTGATGCTCGGCGACGCCGCTCTGGCGAGCACGGGCGGGACCCAGGTCGGTTATGCCCTGATGTTCATGCTGGCCGCGCTGGGCCTGCTGGAACACGGCTTCCTGATGCTGCCTTCGCCCGACCGCGCCCTGTGGGGCTGGGCCCTGGAGCAAACCAAACCCGCCGTCCCGGTCGCGCGTCCGACCGCCGCCGAACCGATCAACGACCACGCGTAAGAAAATGACCTGGGGGACCACCGCCATGAACTACGAGACCTTCTTCCAGACCGAGCTGGACTCCCTGCGCGACAGCGGCAACTACCGCGTCTTCGCCGAGCTGGAGCGCAAGCGCGGCAGCTTCCCGAAAGCGAAGAAGCATGGCGAAGGGCCGGACGAGGTCACCGTCTGGTGCTCCAACGACTATCTCGGCATGGGCCAGAGCGCCCACGTGCTGCGCGCCATGCACGAGGCGCTGGACAGCTGCGGCGCCGGGGCCGGGGGCACGCGCAACATCTCCGGCACCAACCATCACCACGTCCTGCTGGAACGCGAGCTGGCCGACCTGCACGGCAAGGAGGCGGCCCTGCTGTTCACCTCGGGCTACGTCTCCAACTGGGCCGCCCTGGGCACCTTGGCCGCGCGCCTGCCCAACTGCGTGGTCCTGTCGGACGCCTGCAACCACGCTTCGATGATCGAGGGCATCCGCCACAGCCGGGCCGAATACAAGGTCTTCCGCCACAACGACCCTGCGCACCTGGACGAACTGCTGTCGCAGATCGAGCCCGGCCGGCCGAAACTGGTCGCCTTCGAGAGCGTCTATTCGATGGACGGCGACATCGGCCCGATCCGCGAGATCGTCGAGGTGGCCGAGAAACACGGGGCCATGACCTATCTGGACGAGGTCCACGGCGTCGGCCTGTACGGTCCGCGCGGCGGCGGGGTGGCCGAGCGCGAAGGTTTGATGGACCGGATCACGGTGATCGAGGGCACCCTGGGCAAGGCCTTCGGCGTGATGGGCGGATACATCGCCGCCTCCTCGGCCCTGTGCGACTTCGTGCGCAGCTTCGCCTCGGGCTTCATCTTCACCACCGCCCTGCCCCCGGCCGTCGTCGCGGGGGCTGCGGCCAGCGTGCGGCATCTGAAGGCCTCGGAGATGGAGCGGGCCCGGCATCAGGACCGGGTCGCCCGCGTCCGCGCGCGTCTGGACGTCGCCGGCATCCCGCACCTGCCGAACGACAGCCACATCATCCCGGTGATGGTCGGCGACCCGCACAAGTGCAAGATGATCTCCGACTGGCTGATGGAGCACCACGGCATCTATGTGCAGCCGATCAACTATCCGACCGTGCCGCTGGGCACCGAGCGGCTGCGCATCACCCCCTCGCCGGTGCACGACGACGGCGACATCGACCGGCTGATCGACGCCCTGTCGGAGATCTGGAGCCACTGCGCCCTGGCCCGCACCGCCGTCGCCGCCTGATCGGATGACCGACGCGCCCCGGACCGCATGAAGCCCGGCCTGCGCGTCGCCCTGGCGCTGGTGGCCGTGGCCGTGGTCGGTCTCGGCCTGTGGCTGTACGCGCCGGACAAGTCGCGGGCCGAGCTCGAACGGCTCTATCTGGCCCGCCCCGGCGACATGATCGCGGTCGGCGGCACCCGCCTGCACGTCCGCGACACCGGCCCGCGCGAGGCCCCCGCCGTCATCCTGCTCCACGGCTTCGGATCCAGCCTGCACACCTGGGAGCCCTGGGCCCAGGCGCTGGACGACGACCTTCGCGTGATCCGGCTGGACCTGCCGGGCTCCGGCCTGTCGCCACCCGATCCGGCCGGCAGATATGACGACGACCATGTCATCGCCCTGCTGCGGACCATGATGGACCGGCTGGGGGTCGCGCGCGCGGCCTTCGTCGGCAACTCCATCGGCGGCCGTCTGGCCTGGACCATGGCGGCCGAGCATCCGCAGCGGGTCGACCGCCTCGTGCTGGTCTCACCCGACGGCTTCGCCAGCCCGGGCTTCGAATACGGAAAGGCCCCCGAGGTGCCGGTCGTCATGCAGGCCATGCGCTATGTCCTGCCGCGCGGCCTGCTGCGGTCGAACATCGCTGTAGGCTATGCCGACCCCTCCGCCCTGACCGAGCCGACCGTCACCCGCTATCGCGACCTGATGCTGGCCCCCGGCGCGCGGCAGGCCATGCTGGACCGGATGGAGCAGACGGTGCTCCGCGACCCGGCGCCGATGCTGCGCCGCATCCGGGCCCCGGTGCTGCTGGTCTGGGGCGAGCAGGACGGCATGATCCCCTTCGCCAACGCCGCCGACTATCAGCGCCACCTGGCCGACGTCCGTCTGGTGGCCTTCCCCGACCTGGGTCACCTGCCGCAGGAGGAGGCCCCCGCGCGGTCGCTCCCGCCCGTGCGCGCCTTCCTGCGGGAGAGGCCCGCAACCGGAGCGATCACCAAGCCGTGACGGCCCCCTCGGTAGCGCGGGGCCCATCGGAGGCCTAGCGTCGGCTCACGTGCCTGTCCCAACCCCAGCCTGACCCGAGAGTTCGCCGCCCCCCACCACCACCCTGTCCCTGTTCCCGGAGCCTGCCATGTCCAGCATTTCCGTCGACCCGCGCCCGACCGCCGCACCCGGCGTGCGACGTATCACGCAGGCGGACATCAACTGGGCGTTGTCAGAGGGGTGGAAGGACTTCAGCGCCAAACGCGGCGACGTCCTGGTGTTGGCGGTCCTCTATCCGGTGCTGGGACTGCTGGCGGCGGCGATCGCGCTGAACGACCGGCTGCTGCCGGTCTTCTTCCCGCTCGTCGCGGGGCTTTCGGTCATGGGCCCGGCCGCCGCGGCCGGCTTCTACGAGATCGCCCGGCGGCGCGAGGCGGGCATCAGCTCCAGCTGGATCCATTTCTTCGATCCGCTGAACGGGCGCAGCCGCACGCCGCTGCTGATGCTGACCCTGATGTCCCTGGTCTTCTTCGCGACCTGGATCGCGGCCGCCTGGGTGATCTATCAGGCCACCCTGGCCCAGGTCGGGCCGATGACGATCGTCGGCGGGTTCGAACAGCTGTTCTCCACGCCCGAGGGCTGGGCCATGGTCGTCGTCGGCAATCTGGTCGGGGCGGTGTTCGCGGTCCTGACCGTGCTGCTGACCCTGGTGTCCTTCCCCATGGTGGTCGACAGGCCGGTCGATGCCGGGACGGCCGTGGCCACCTCGATCCGGGCGGTGGGGCGCAATCCCGGGGCGGTGGCTTCCTGGGGCCTGCGTGTCGCCGCCCTTCTGCTGCTCGGCTGCCTGCCCCTGTTCATGGGCCTGGCGGTGGTGCTGCCGGTGCTCGGCTATGCCACCTGGCATCTGTACACCCGCATGGTCGAACGCTGAGCCCCAGGTCGACCCGGCCGGCGACGCTCCGTTAAGCCTGTCCGCTTACCCGGTCTTGAGGCGGATCGGCCAGGGTGGCCCTATGGCCGATCTGTCGCCGAACACCCTCGACGCCGCCCTGGCGCCGGACCGACGCGAGTCCCCGCGCCGCCCGATCCGCGCCGCGCGGCGGCCGCGCGAAAGCGTGCGGCTGCTGGGCCAGAGGGTCGATCTGGTGCGTCCGGAAGAGGTGCTGAATCAGGTCGAGGCCTGGGTCGCCCAGGGCCGCAAGGCGGTGGTGGCCAATCACAACCTGAACAGTCTGAACCTGGTCCGGCGCCACCCGGACATGGCCGACTTCTACCGCCGGGCCGATCTGGTCGAGGTCGATTCCGCGCCCCTGATCGCCTTCGCCCGGCTGATCGGCATTCATGGCCGCGCCTTTCATCGCTGCACCTATCTGGACTGGCGCGACCATTTCTGGAGCCTGGCCGACCGCAAGGGCTGGCGCGTGATGTATCTGGGGGGCGCGCCCGGCGTGGCCGAGACGGCGCGCCAGCGGCTGGCGGCGCGTTATCCGGGGGCCGAGATCGCGGTGCGCGACGGCTATTTCGACGCCGCGCCGGGATCGGCCGGGACGGCCGAAGTGATCGCCGCCCTCAACGCCTTCCAGCCGAACATCCTGTTCGTCGGCATGGGCATGCCGCGCCAGGAGGTCTGGATCGGCCAAACTCTGGACGCTCTGCCCGACAGCGTGATCTTCTCGGTCGGGGCGGCCTTCGACTATGAGGCGGGCGTCCAGAGCGTCGCGCCGCGCTGGATGGGGCCGCTGGGGCTGGAATGGCTGTACCGGCTGGTCCGCGACCCGGGCCGACTGGCGCGCCGGTATCTGATCGAGCCCTGGGGCCTGGCCGATCTGATCCTGGCCGACGTCGTGACCGCCATCCGGGGCCGTCTGGCCCGCGGCTGACCGCCCTCAGCGCGGGGCGAGGGTCAGCAGGACCGGCGTGCCCGCCTGGGCCGAAGGGGCCAGCCAGACATGAAACTCCCCCGGCTCGACGGTCGGCTGACCGTCGGCCCCGATGAAGCTCAGTTGACGGGCTGACAGGGTGAAGCGGGCTTCGCGGGTCTCGCCCGGGGCCAGCGGCACCTTGCGGATGTCGCGCAGGCGCCGCACCGGCTGGGTCAGGGAGGCGACCCGGTCGTGGATATACAGCTGCACCGTCTCGACGACCGGCCGATCGCCGTCGTTCCGCACGGCCACCGCGACCTCGACCGACCCGTCCCAGGCCAGGCTGGCGTTCGACAGGCTCACGGCCCCATAGGCGACCGGCGCATAGGTCAGGCCGTGGCCGAAGGGATAGCGCGCCACATTGGTGATGTCGCGATAGCGGGCGGTGTATTCCTGGGTCGCCAGGGCCGGATCGGCCGGCCGGCCGGTCGCCTTGTGGTCATAGCTGAAGGGCTGCTGGCCGCCGCGCATCGGGAAACTGACCGGCAGGCGGCCGGACGGCGAAACCTTGCCGAACACCACGTCCGCCACCGCATGGCCCATCTCTCCGCCCAGGAACCAGGTCACGGCGATGGCCTGGGCCTCGGCCACCGGACCGGTCAGGTCCAGGGCCCGGCCGTTGCGCAGCAGGACGACGACGGGCTTGCCCGTGGCCCGGATGGCCTCGGCCAGGGCGCGCTGGGGGGCCGGAAGATCGAGCTCGGTGCGCGACTGGGCCTCGCCCGACATGCGGCTGTTCTCGCCCAGGGCGAGGACGACGACATCGGCCGCATTGGCCGCGCGGACCGCCGCCTCGATGCCGCCGATCACCTCGGTCTCGACCGAGGCCCCCTCGACGACGACCAGCGAGGCCGGATCGTCCATGGCGGCGCGGAACCCTTCCGACACCGAGACCTTTCGGCTCTCGTCGCCCCAGATGGTCCAGGGCCCGAACACGTCGCGGTCGTCGGCGAACGGGCCGATCAGGGCGATCTTCTGGCCCGAGGGCTTGAGCGGCAGCAGGCCGCCGTCGTTCTTCAGCAGGACGATCGACTTGACCGCCGCCTCGCGCGACAGGTCGCGGTGGGCCTGGGTCCCGACGACGATCCGCTCGCGCTCGGGATCGCAGCCACGATAGGGATCTTCGAACAGGCCCAGCGCCGCCTTGGTCATCAGCACGCGCCGGACCGCCTGATCCACCCGGGCCAGAGGCACCTCGCCCGAGGCCACCAGGCCGGGGATGTGCGCCAGGAACAGGCCCGACATCATCGAGGCGTCCACCCCGGCCATGATCGCGATGCGCGCCGCGTCACGCCCGTCCCGGGCGAAGCCGTGGGCGATCATCTCCTGATCCGACGTATAGTCGGTGACGACGAAGCCGGGGAACTCCCACTCCTCGCGCAGGATCTCGGTCAGCAGATAGGGATTGCCTGTGGCCGGCACCCCGTTGAGGTCGTTGAAGGCGGTCATCACCGACAGGGCGCCGGCGTCGAACGCGGCCTTGAACGGCGGCAGAAAGACGCCCCGCAGCGTCGCGTCCGACATGTCGGTGCTGTTGTACTCCATCCCGCCCAGCGCCGCCGAATAGGCGGCGAAATGCTTGGGCGTGGCCAGCAGGGCGTCGCGGTCGGCCAGGCCCCGATCGCCTTGGAACCCCTTGACCCGGGCCACGGCCAGGATCTCGTTCAGCCAGACGTCCTCGCCCGCCCCCTCGACAACCCGGCCCCAGCGCTGGTCGCGGGCGACGTCGACCATGGGGGCATAGGTCTGATGCACGCCGGAGGCCGCCCCCTCGATCGCCGTGGCGCGGGCCGTGCGCATTGCCAGATCCGGATCGAAGGCGGCGGCCTCGGCCAGGGGCACCGGAAACACCGTCTTCAGCCCGTGGATGATGTCGGCGGCGAACAGCAGGGGGATGCCCAGCCGCGACTGTTCCACTGCCAGGGTCTGGATGGCGCGACCGGCCTCGGCCCCGATGCCGTTGAACAGCGAGCCGATCTGGCCGTCGCGGATCATCTGGGTGACGCGCGCCGGGTCGCCCAGGGCGTCCAGCGGATTGACGTTGTGGGGCCGGAACCGGAAGGGGTCCGCCACCACGTTCAGCTGGCCCGCCTTCTCCTCGATCGTCATTCGCGCGATCAGGGCGTCGACCCGCGCCCGGTCCGCCGCCGTCTTCGCTGCGGCCGTCCGCGGGGCCGCGACCAGCCCGCCCGCGACCGCCATGCCCAAGGCCCCCGTCAACAGGGCACGGCGAGAAGGACAGGCCCGGCGATCGGACATGGAGGCGACTCCGTCATACGGTTACCCCTAGCGGACGCAGGGTCGGTGGGTGGGCGTACTGGCGGCGGCGGGTGTCAGTGTCCGACGGCGACGGGGGTAACGGCATCACCCTGGGGCGTCTTGCGCGCGGCGGCGATGGCGAACACCGTCAGGGCGACATAGGCCAGCATCGGCACGACGAAGGCCGGGTTCAGCACTCCGCCCGACCGGTCGGCGATCCCGCCCGAAATCAGCGGCAGGATGGCCCCGCCGATGATGCCGAACACCAGCAGGCCCGAGGTGGCCGAGGCCGGGGCGGACGAGCGCTCCAGCGTCAGGGTGAAGATGGTCGGGAACATGATGGAGTTGAAGACGCCGATGGCCAGGGCGGCCCAGGCGGCCGTGCCGCCGCCGGTCTGAATCACCACCGCGCACAGGCCGGCCGCGACCACCGTGCAGATCGCCAGCAGGATGGCCGCCGGGACGACCCGCAGCACCGCGCTGCCGATGAAGCGGCCGACCATGGCCCCGCCCCAGTACCAGACCAGCATCTTGCCGGCCTCTTCCAGCGGCAGGCCCAACACGCTTTCGCTGGCGAGGAAGTTGGTCAGCATGGTCCCGATCGCGACCTCGGCCCCGACATACAGGAAGATGGCCAGGCCGCCGAAGATGGCCCAGGGCGAGCGCAGGGCGGCGATCAGGGACGTATCGCCCGCCGTCTTGGCCGGCGCCGCCGCATTGATCTGTTTGCGGGCCGAGAAGATGAAGGCCGCGACCACGGCGAAGAAGGCGCCCAGCGCCAGGAAGGCCAGGTCGATGCTGCGCATCGATTCCGACCGGGTGGCCACCGTCACGACCGCGCCGGCGGCGAAGACGCCCCCGGTCAGCAGCAGGTGCGACCCGAGCCACGGCCCGACCGTCGCCCCGAAGGAGTTGAACGCCTGGGAAAACACCAGACGGAAATGAGAGCTCTTCTTCGAGCCGAGCTCCGCCACCAGGGGATTGGCCGCGACCTGCAGCAGGGTCACGCCCGACGCGATCACGAACAGGGCGATCAGGATGCCGGGATAGAAGTCCAGCATCGTCGCCAGCGGGACGATCAGGCACCCCAGGACCATGGTGACCAGGGCCGCGATGATGGCGCGGCTATAGCCCAGTCGGGCCAGGACGGCGGCGGCCGGGAGCGAGGCCACCCCATAGGCGATGAACCAGGCGAAGGCGGTCAGGAAGGCCTCGGTATAGCTGAGCTCGAACACGCGCTTGACCGCCGCGATCAGGGGATCGATCAGCGAGGTCGCGAATCCCCAGGCGAAGAACAGGGTGGTGACGTAGGCGAAGGCCAGGCCGGTGCCCTTCTGGGGGGCGGTGTCGGTCGTGCTCATGGTGGAGGTCGCCTCGTTTGCTGGGGAGCTTGACGGTTATGGCCCCTGCGTTCACCCGGATTGCCTCGCCGGTAAAGCCTCTTCCTGCGCCTGGAAACGAAAAGTGGTCGGCATCGGATCGGATCGGCATGACCGCGGCGCGCGCGCGGGCACGAAAAAGGCCCTTCCCCCGGAAGGGAAGGCCTTTGCGCCGGGCGATCCGGATGGGTAGGTGCCGGTCTAGAACAGCAGTTTGAGCGTGCCGACGACGCGGTCGTTGACGATCCCACCGGTGTCGTAGTCGGTGTCGTAATAGCGCACGTCCGCCACCACGTTCGACGTCACCAGATAGGCGGCGCCGATATTGTAGGTGAGATAGTCGTCCGTCTCGTCCAGGAACTGCTCCCCGACCGCCCCGGTGATGGTCAGCTTGTCGTTGACGGCATAGGCCGCATTCGCCTCGATATAGGTGGCCTGTTCGTCTCCGCCGAAGAAGTTGGGCGAGTAGAAGACCGCGGCGCCGGCCGTGATCGGCCCGACGGCACGCGACACCGCCACCTTGGCCTCGACATAGTTGTAGGTCCGATTGACGGGCACGTCGGCGTAGAGGTAGGCGATCGCGCCGACGTCCACGGCGAAGCCCGACACCTCGGTGCGATAGCCACCGTACAGGTCGATTTCAGCGTCGGTGCTGTCGCCGAAATCGACGTTGGAGGCCCAGCCGCCGATATACAGGCTGCCGATGGTCGCATCGGCCCCGATCTGCAGCGCCGGGTCCTGATTGGTCTGGCTGATGCCGCGGAACACATAGTCGGTGGTGACGGCGGCATTGAAGGCGACGCTGGTGTCTTGCGCAGAGGCCGAGCCGGCCGCCGCGAACACGGCGAGCGCGGCCGCAGCGGCGACGCAGGATGCGTGAACTTTCATCTCGATATCCCTCAAGAAATGGTTGTTGAATGGGGAGGCCAGCCGGGCGGGTGGAAGACCCGCCCGGCCTTGGTTCTGTCTCAGACGTGCTCCAGTCCTTCGCCGTGCAGGGTGGTGTCTAGGCCCTCTGCTTCCTGGGCGTCGGTGACGCGCAGGCCCGTGGTGAACTTGCAGATCACCAGGATGATGAAGGTCACGACCGCCGACCAGGCGATGGTCCAGGCCAGGCCCATGGCCTGGGTGGCGACATTGGCTCCGTCCGACAGGCCGTTCACCGCCGTGGTGGCGAACACCCCCGTCAGCAGCGCGCCCAGCAGACCGCCGGCCCCATGGATACCGAAGGCGTCCAGGCTGTCGTCGTAGCGCAGCAGTTTCTTCAACCACACCGAGGCGGCGTAGCAGACCGGTCCGGCGATCAGGCCGATGACCACCGCGCCCTTGGGATCGACGAAGCCGGCGGCCGGGGTGATGGCGACCAGGCCGGCGACCATGCCGGACAGCACGCCGATCAGCGAAGGTTTGCGCTTCTCGATGACCTCGACGATCTTCCAGGTCAGGGAGGCGGCCATGGCGGCCAGCAGGGTGTTCAGCAGGGCGACACCGGCGATGGCATCGGCGGCCCAGGCGGAGCCGGCGTTGAAGCCGATCCAGCCGACCAGCAGCAGGGAGGCGCCGATCATGGTCAGGACCGGGTTGTGGGCGTTCATCGTCTCGGTGCCGTAACCCTTGCGGGCCCCCAGGAACAGGGCACAGACCAGACCCGCGACGCCCGAGTTGACGTGAACGACCGCGCCGCCGGCGAAGTCCAGCACCCCGGCCGAACCGAGGAACCCGCCGCCCCAGACCCAGTGGCAGATGGGCGAATAGACGAACAGGGTCCACAGGAAGGTGAACAGCAGCAGGGCCGAATACTTGATCCGCTCGGCGAAGGCCCCGGTGACCAGGGCCGGGGTGATGATGGCGAAGGTCATCTGGAAGGCGATCCAGAGGTATTCCGGCAGGCCGGGCGCGGCCGAATAGGCCGACTCCATGGTCACGCCGTTCAGGAACAGGGCCTGGGTCGAGCCGATGTAGGACTGGACCGTATCGCCGTCGAAGCCGAACATCGGCTGGCCGACGCCGAAGGCCAGCGTGTAGCCCGCCCCGAACCAGGCCAGGCTGACGACGGCGGCGACGCCGACCGACTGGGTGATGGTGGCGATCACGTTCTTGCGCCGGACCATGCCGCCGTAGAACAGCGCCAGGCCGGGCAGGGTCATCAACAGGACCAGGGCCGTCGAGGTCAGGATCCAGGAGCTGGCGGCGGCGTCCACCTCGACCACCGCCTGGTGGGCCAGCAGGGTCGGAGCGGGTTCCGCGGGAACCACGGTCTCTACGGTCGCGGTCGCGGCCTCGGTGACCGCCTCGACGGCCGCCGCGACCGGGGCGGGCGCGGCGTCCTGCGCGAAGGCTCCCCCCGCATAGAACAGCACTGCGGTCAGCAGTAGGAGGGCCAGCACCCCCGGAAGTCGATTAACGAACTGCGACATGAATGCATCCCCTGTGTGATCTCGCAGTTGCAAACTGTTTACCGCAAAGGTGCTATGCGCAAGGGCTTCAACCGCGTCCTGTGCAATTTTCGTGTGCGTGTCGTCACGCACACAGTCCGCATAGGTCAATTTTTGCGCTTCTGCGTGTTGCAGTGCACGCAGAGGCGGCGTGACGATGTTATGACGAAATCATTAACCCCAGTGCATTTGCACCCGGTGGGCGGCGGCCCAGTGGATCGCGCGGATGGCGTCGATGATCGCCTCGGCCGCGGCCCGCGTGCCCAGCTCCCCGCCCAGATCCGCCGTGGTCGCCCCCGCCGCCAGCACGGCCGCCACGGCCGCCTCGATGGACGACGCCTCGTCCTCGAGATTCAGGCTGTGGCGCAGCATCATCGCGGCCGAGAGGATGGTGCCGACCGGGTTGGCCAGGTCCTGTCCGGCGATATCGGGGGCCGAGCCGTGGATCGGCTCGAACAGGCCGGGGCCCGACTCGCCCAGGGAGGCCGATGGCAGCAGGCCGATCGACCCGCCCAGCACCGAGATCTCGTCCGACAGGATGTCGCCGAACATGTTCTCCGTCAGGATGACGTCATAATCGCGTGGCTTGCGGATCAGATGCATGGCCATGGAGTCGACCAGGGCGTGCTCCAGCTGCACCTGCGGAAACTCCTCGGCATGGATACGGGTCACGACCTCGCGCCACAGCCGGCTGGTCTCCATCACATTGGCCTTGTCGACCGAGGTGACCTTGCCGCGTCGCTGCAGGGCGGTCTTGAAGGCGGCGCGGGTGATCCGCTCGATCTCGGGTACCGTATAGACGCACAGGTCCGAGGCCATGGTGTCGGTGCGGGTCTTCTCGCCGAAATAGACCCCGCCGGTCAGCTCGCGGAAGACGATCAGGTCGACGCCCTCCACGATCTCCTTCTTCAGCGGCGAGCGGTGCGCCATGACCGGCGACACCTGCAGCGGCCGCAGGTTGGCGAACAGGCCCATGGCCTTGCGGATGCCCAGCAGCCCCTCCTCCGGACGCCGCGCCTGACCATCCCATTTGGGCCCGCCCACCGCGCCCAGCAGGACGCCGTCTGCCGCCAGACATGCGGCGGTCGTCTCTTGCGGCAGGGGATCGCCGGTGGCGTCTATGGCGGCCCCGCCGATCAGGTGCTCGGCGAAGTCGAACTGGTGGCCATAGAAGTCGCCGATGACGCGCAGCACGGCCTGGGCCGCCGCCGTCACCTCGGGCCCGACCCCGTCGCCGGGCAGCAGGACGATCTTGTAGGTCTGGGTGGCAGTCATGCGGTGGGCTCCGGAAAACGGGTACGCTCGTAGGATTCGATGTCAGGCATGTGTTTCTGCAGCCAGCCCAGGGTGTCGACCCCGTCCAGCAGGCACTGCCGCGCGAAGGGTTCGACGGCGAAGGCGACCGGGGCATGGTTGCCGCGTCGCACCTCGCCGGCCTCCAGGTCGATGGTGACGACCTGTTCGGGGTTGGCGACCAGATCGTCCCAGGTCGCCTGATCGACGACGACGGGCAGGAAGCCGTTCTTCAGCGCGTTGGAGGTGAAGATGTCGGCGATCGAGGTCGAGATCACCGCCCGGAAGCCATAGTCGTACAGGGCCCAGGGCGCGTGCTCGCGCGAGGAGCCGCAGCCGAAATTGTCGCCGGCCACCAGGATGCGGTGCTCGGCCGGATCGATCCGGTTCAGAACGGCCTCCGGCCGGGGCGAGCCGTCGGCCTCATAGCGCCAGTCGTAGAAGGCCTTGCGGCCCAGGCCGGTCGTCTCCGTCGTGGTCAGGAACCGGGCGGGAATGATCTGGTCGGTGTCGATATTGGCCTGGGTCAGGACCAGGGTGCGGGAGGTCAGGATCTTGAGGGGTTCAGGCATGAGGTTGCCGGGCGAAAGCCCTTCCCCTGGAGGGGGAAGGGTTGGGATGGGGTGGAGGCACCACGATGCCGGTTCTCGCGTTCACCCGGTCTGGTCCGGTTTTGAAGGGAGACCGGGTGTCGAAGCCTTCCTTTGACGGCGCGCCTCCACCCCATCCCCGGCCCTTCCCCCTCCAGGGGACGGGAGCAGAATCGTTACGCATCGACCGTCTCCCCCAGATAGACTCGCGGATCGGTCAGCACCCCGGCGATGGCCGAGGCCGCCGCCGTGGCCGGGCTGGCCAGGATGGTGCGGGCGCCCTTGCCCTGACGGCCCTCGAAATTGCGGTTGGAGGTCGAGACGGCCAGCTGCCCGGGCGCGACCACGTCGCCGTTCATGGCGATGCACATTGAACAGCCCGGGATGCGCCATTCGGCCCCGGCCTCGAGGAAGACGGTGTGCAGCCCCTCGGCCTCGGCGTCACGGCGCACGGCCTCGGAACCCGGCACCACCAGCATGCGGACGCCGGGCTTGACCCTGCGGCCCCGGATCACGTCCGCCGCCGCGCGCAGATCCGGCAGGCGGCCGTTGGTGCAGGAGCCGATGAAGACCACATCGACCGGCTGGGTCGTCGTCGTCTGGCCGGCCTCGAACCCCATATAGGCGATGGCCTTGCGGTCGCTGTCGGAGCGCGGCTCGGGCACGCGGGACCCGATCGGGGCCCCGGCGTCGGGCGTGGTGCCCCAGGTGGCCATGGGCCGGATCGCCGAACCGTCCAGCGCGATCTCCTGATCGAACACCGCGCCCGGATCGCTGGCCAGGGCCAGCCAGCCGGCGGCGGCGGCCTCCCAGGCCTGGCCCTGCGGCGCGTGACGGCGGCCGCGCAACCAGTCGAGCGTCTTCTGGTCCGGGGCGATCATGCCCGCCCGCGCGCCCGCCTCGATCGACATGTTGCAGAGCGTCATCCGCCCTTCCATGTCGAGATCGCGCACCACCTGGCCGGCGTATTCGATGACGAAGCCGGTGCCGCCGCCGAAGCCCAGGGCGGCGATCACGGCCAGGGCCACGTCCTTGCCGGAGACCCCGGGCCGCAGCGTTCCGTCGATGGTCACCCGCAGGGTCTGGGACTTGCGCTGCAGCAGGCACTGGGTCGCCAGCACGTGGCCGACCTCGGAGGTGCCGATGCCGAAGGCCAGGGCGCCGAAGGCGCCGTGGGTCGCCGTATGGCTGTCGCCGCAGACCACGGTCATGCCGGGCTGGGTCAGGCCCAGTTCGGGACCCATGACATGGACCACGCCCCGGTCGCCGGAGCCCCAGCCGGCCAGTTCGATGCCGTGGCGGGCGCAGTTCTGTTCCAGCCGGTGCACCTGGGCCTCGGCCTCGGCGGTGACATAGGGGCGATGCCCGTCCGGCCCGGCCGGCAGGGTCGGGGTCGAATGGTCCAGGGTGGCGAAGGTGCGGTCGGGCCGGCGCACTTTCAGCCCCCTCGCCTCGATCTCGGTGAAGGCCTGGGGGCTGGTGACCTCATGGACCAGATGCAGGTCGATATAGAGGACGCCCGGCGTCTCGGCCGTCTCCGCCACCACGACGTGGCGGTCCCAGACCTTGTCGAACAGGGTGCGGGGCTCAGGCTGCGGCATGCGCCGCCTCTCGCTGCGTCGCCACGCAGATGGCCACCAGCTCCTTGTCGTCGATCTCGCCGATGTCGTCCGCCCGCGTCTTGAAGGCGGCGAAGGCGGCGGTCAGGTGGTCGCCGACCAGGGGATAGCCCAGCACCTCGGCCCGCTTGGCCACGGCCGTCCGGCCCGAATGCTTGCCCAGGACGAAGAAGCTGCCGGCGAACCCGACGTCCTCGGGCCGCATGATCTCATAGGTGCGGGCGTCGGCGTACATGCCGTGCTGGTGGATGCCGGCCTCGTGGGCGAAGGCGTTTATGCCGACGATGGCCTTGTTGCGCACGATGGGCGAGTGGGTGATCTCGCTCAGCAGCCGGCTGGTCTCGACCAGTTTGGTGGCGTCGACGCCGGTGGTCACGCCATAGCGTTCGGCCCGGGTGCGCAGGGCCATGACCACCTCTTCCAGGGCGGCGTTGCCCGCCCGTTCGCCGATGCCGTTGATGGTCGATTCCACCTGCCGCACCCCGGCCTCGATGGCCGACAGGCTGTTGGCGACGGCCAGCCCCAGGTCGTTGTGGCAGTGGGCCGAGAAGACGACGTGGGGAAACCGCGGCCGGATCCGGGCGATCAGGAACCGGTACAGGCTGGCGATCTCGTCCGGCGTCGCATAGCCGACCGTGTCCGGCACGTTCAGGGTCGAGGCCCCGGCCCCGGCCGTCGCTTCCAGCACCTCGGCCAGGAATTCCGGCTCGGTGCGGATAGCGTCCTCGGCCGAGAACTCGACGTCGTGGAAATGGGTCCGGGCGTATTCGACGGCGCGGACCGCCTGGGCCAGGACCTGGTCCGGGGTCATCCGCAGCTTGGCCGAGCGGTGGATCGGGCTGGTGCCGATGAAGACATGGCAGCGCCGGCGCTTCGTCCCCCGCAGGGCCCGGTAGGAGGCGTCGATGTCGGCCTCGTTAGCCCGCGACAGGGAGCAGAAGACCGGCCCCGAGTCGTCCTCGGCCATCTCGCCCACCACGGCGCGGATACAGTCCTCGTCGCCCGGAGAGGCGGCGGCGAAGCCCGCCTCCATCACGTCGACGCCCAAAGCCTTCAGCTGGCGGCCCATGCGGACCTTGTCCTCGGGCGACATGGAGAAGCCCGGGGCCTGTTCGCCGTCGCGCATGGTGGTGTCGAAGACGACGACCCGGTTGGGGTCTCCTACGCCATCGGATACGGAGCCGCTCATGCCGCCACCCCGCTCTGGTAGCCGTAGGTCGCGGCAGAGAAGCCGACCCGGGTCGTGCCGACCAGCTTGTCGATCTGGCGGCCCAGGTTTTCGGTGCAGCGGCCGGCGTCGCGCCCGCGGACCTGCAGCTGGACACGGCGCATCGCCCCCTCGTCCGACAGGCTCATGGCGTCGATGTGAAAACCGCGGCGCTCCACGAGACCGATCAGGCGCTGAAGCGAGCCGTCGGCCCGGTCGATCTGGATCTGGATGGTCTCGGTCATGCCATGTCTCCTTCGTCAAAGCGCGTGTCGTGCATCATCTCGCCGTTGGACTTGCCCGGGGGCACCAGCGGCCAGACGTTTTCCTTGGGGTCGATCAGGACGTGCATCAGGCAGGGCCCCGGGGCCGCCAGCAGGCGGGCGATGCCGTCGGTGACCTGGTCGCGTCGGTCGATCCTGAAGGCCTCGATGCCGAAGGCCTGGGCCACGGCGACGAAGTCGGGATTGTCGGACAGATCGACCTCGGAATAGTTCTCGGCGAAGAACAGCTCCTGCCACTGGCGCACCAGGCCCAGGCTGGAGTTGTCCAGCAGCACGATCTTCAGCGCCACGCCGTAGCGGCGCAGGGTCGCCAGCTCCTGGATGTTCATCATGAAACTGCCGTCGCCCGACACGGTGACGACGTGGGCCGCGGGGCTGGCCATCTTGGCCCCCAGGCCGGCGGGCAGGCCGTAGCCCATGGCCCCCAGACCACCCGAGGTCAGGTGGGCCTCGGGCCGCGAGAATTCGCAGTGCTGCGCCACCCACATCTGGTGCTGGCCGACGTCGCAGGCGGCCACGAACCCGTCGCCGGCGGTCCGGGACAGTTCGTTCAGCAGAGCCGGCGCATAGACCCCCTCGCCCGGGGCGTCATAGCGGAAGGCGTTGCGGCGGGCGTTGTCGGTGCAGCGGCCGGCCCAGGCCTCGATGGCCAGGGGACGGGCGGCGACGCGCTGGGTCAGGGCCTCGATCCCGGCCTTCAGGTCGCCGACGACCGGCACATGGACGGCCCGCAGCTTGTTGATTTCGGCCGGGTCGATGTCGAAATGGACGACCTTCGCATGGGGCGCGAACTCGTTCAGCTTGCCGGTCGCGCGGTCGTCGAACCGGGCCCCGAAGACGATCAGCAGGTCGCTCTCCTGCACCGCCTCATTGGCCGCGCGGGTGCCGTGCATGCCCAGCATGCCCAGGAAGCCGGGGGCATCGGTGCGGATCGAACCCAGGGCGTTCAGGGTCGAGACGGTCGGGATGCCGGTGCGCTCGGCGAAGGCGCGCAGGGCTTCGACGGCCCCGGCGATTTTCACCCCGCCGCCGATGTAGATCAGCGGCCGTTCGGCGGCGCGGATCAGGGTCTCCGCCTCGGCGATCGCGGCGTGATCCAGCGGCGCGACCGCGTTCGGATAATGGAAACCGAAGTCGTCCGAAGTCATCCCAACCTGAACATCTTTCGGCAGATCGACCAGCACCGGCCCCGGCCGGCCGGAGCGGGCGACGTGGAAGGCCTCCTCGATCACGGCGGGGACGTCGGCCGGATCGCGCACGACCCAGCTGTGCTTCACCAGCGGCAGGGTGACGCCCAGGATGTCGATCTCCTGGAAGGCGTCGGTCCCCATCAGATGGGTGGCGACATTGCCGGTGATGCAGACCATCGGCACCGAATCCATCATGGCGTTGGCGATGCCGGTGATCAGATTGGTCGCGCCCGGGCCTGAGGTCGCCATACAGACCCCGACCTTGCCGGTGGACCGGGCATAGGCGTCGGCGGCGAAGGCCGCGCCCTGTTCGTGCCGGACCAGGATATGCTTCAGGCCCGACCCGGTCAGGGCGTCATAGACGGGCATGATCGCCCCGCCCGGATAGCCGAACACCACCTCGACGCCCAGCCGCTCCAGGGTCGAGACGAGCAGCCGCGCGCCGCTCTGGGGCGGGTGGGCGGCTTTGGCGCTGATGGCGGTGGCGACGGCGGTCATGATCGGTCTGGGACTGACTGGGTTGGGGTTTCGGGATCAGGCGGCTTCGGCGGTCTTGGGGGCGTGCAGCCAGGCCATCCGCTCGCGCAGACCGGCCCCGACCGACTCGATCAGATGCTCGCCGTCGGCCTTGACCAGGGCGTCGTAGGCGCCCTTGCCGGCCTCGTTCTCGGCGATCCATTCGCGGGCGAAGGTGCCGTCCTGGATCTCGGTCAGGATGTCCTTCATCCGGGCGCGGGTCTCGGCGTTGATCACGCGCGGACCGCTGACGACCGAGCCCCATTTGGCGGTCTCGGAGATGAACTCGTTCATCTTGGTGATGCCGCCCTCGTAGAACAGGTCGACGATCAGCTTCAGCTCGTGCAGGCATTCGAAATAGGCGATCTCGGGCTGGTAGCCGGCCTCGACCAAGGTGGTGAACCCGCCCATGACCAGCTCCTTGGCGCCGCCGCACAGGACCGCCTGCTCGCCGAACAGGTCGGTCTCGGTCTCTTCCTTGAAACTGGTTTCCAGCAGGCCGCCGGTCGCGCCGCCGATGCCCTTGGCATAGCCCATGGCCCGGTCTCGGGCCTTGCCGGTGGCGTCCTGCTCGACCGCGAAAAGGGCGGGGACCCCGCGTCCGCGCGCATATTCGCGCCGGACCAGATCGCCCGGCCCCTTGGGCGCGACCAAGATGACGTCCATGTCCTTCCGCGGCGTGACGCGGCCGTACAGGATCGAGAAGCCGTGGGCGAACAGGAGGGCCGACCCCTTCTTGGCGTTGGGCTCGATCACGTCCTTGTAGATCTGGGCCTGGGCCATGTCGGGCGTCAGGATGGCGATGATGTCCGCCCCCTTGACCGCCTCGGCCGGCTCCGCCGTGGCGACGCCGTCGGCGGTGGCGTTCTTCCAGCCCTTGCCGCCGTGGCGGACGCCCGCGATCACGTCGTGGCCGCTGTCCTTCAGGTTCTGGGCATGGGCCCGACCCTGGGAGCCATAGCCGATGATGGCGATGCGGTGGCCCGCGATGACGCCGGGGCGGATGTCGTCGTTGGTGTAGATTTCCATGGCCTAGGCTTCCTGCGTCTGACGGGTTTCCGCACGGATCTGAGCCGGCGGCGGGTTGGGAATGGTGACGGCCCCCTGCGCGGCCGAGGCCACGCTGGCGCGGTATTTGGCGAAGACGCCGGTCGCGGGGTTCAGCGGCGGGGCGACATGGCCGGTGCGGCGCGCGGCCAGGTCGGCGGCAACGTCGATCCGGCGCGCGGTCACATCGATGGTGATGCGGTCGCCATCGCGGATCAGGGCGATGGGCCCGCCCGCCGCGGCTTCCGGCGAGACGTGGCCGGCGACGAAGCCGTAGCTGGCCCCCGAGAACCGGCCGTCGGTGATCAGGGCGACGTCGTGGATGCCCCGGCCCTTCAAAGCGGCGGTGACCTGCAACATCTCGCGCATGCCGGGGCCGCCCTTGGGACCCTCGTAGCGGATGACGATGACGTCGCCCTCGCCGATCGATCCGTCCTGGACGGCGTGGAAGGCGTCTTCCTCGCTGTCGAACACGCAGGCCGGACCCTCGAACCGGTCGACCTTGTGGCCGGTCAGTTTGATGACCGCGCCCTCGGGGGCGATATCGCCATAGATGACGGCATAGGAGCCGCGCGGGCTGATCGGGGCGGCGATCGTGGTCACCACCTGCTGGCCGGGGGCCTCTTCTGCCTCGGCGGCCTCGGCGAACAGGCTGCGGCCGCTGACGGTCGGGGCGTTGACGATCTTGCCCGCCTCGGCCAGCCGCTGGGTCACCAGACGGGTGCCGCCCGCCGCATACAGATGGCTGGCCAGGAAGCGGCCGCCGGGCTTCAGGTCGCAGATGACCGGCGTGGTCTCGCAGGCCGTGTTGCAGTCCTCGACGCCGAACTCGACGCCCGCCTCGATGGCGATGGCGGCCAGGTGCAGCACCGCATTGGTCGAACCGCCCGAGGCGGATACGGCGGCGGCGGCGTTCTTCAGGCTGGCCCGCGTGATGTATTTGCGGGCCGTGTCGCCGGCGAAGACCCGTTCGACGATCAGTTCGCCGCAGCGATGGCCCTGGGCCCCCTTGGCCGGATCGACCGCGGGGACGTCGTTGGCGCCCATCGGCGACAGACCCATGACCGACAGGGCCATGGCCATGGTGTTGGCGGTGAACTGTCCGCCGCAGGCCCCGGCACCCGGGCAGGCGGCGGCCTCGACCGCCTTCAGCCCCGCGTCGTCCAGAGTGCCCGCGCCGTGGGCTCCGATGGCCTCGAACACGTCCTGGATCGAGATCTCACGGCCGCCGACCACGCCCGGCAGGATGGTGCCGCCGTAATAGACCAGACCCGGGATATCCATCCGCGCCAGGGCCATGGCGGCGGCCGGGATGGTCTTGTCGCAGCCGACGATGCAGACGACCCCGTCCATCTGATGTCCCTGGACCGCCAGCTCGATCGAGTCGGCCACGACCTCGCGCGAGATCAGAGAGGCCTTCATGCCCGGCGTGCCCATGGAGATGCCGTCGGTGACGACGATAGTGTTGAAGTCGATCGGGAAGCCGCCCGCCGCGACGATCCCGGCGCGGACGTCCCTGGCCAGGCGGTCCAGGTGCATGTTGCACGGCGTGACGGACGACCAGGTGTTGACCACCGCGATCATCGGCTTGTCGAAGTCGGTGTCGTCCATGCCGGCGGCCCGCAGATAGCTGCGGGCCGCGGCGCGGTTGGCTCCGGCGGTCACGACCGCGCTTCTTCGCCGGGGCGAAGGAGACGTGTCCTGAGAGGTGGAATCTTGCGTCATGGTCTTCAGGCGTTCCGGTAGGGGGTCTCGGATCGGCGCAACAAAAAACCCGCTTCCTGTCGGGAGCGGGTGTCTGCGAGCGATCCTGATGTTGGGGTTCAGGTCAGCTGCATCCACGCCGCTCCGGAGAGCAGAAGCACGAGTACGCTGAGGGTAAGGGTGATCATGGCGGCGGGCGCGCCGGAGGGGGCCGCGGCGGCGATGCGCGCGGTGGGTCGGGTCGAGGGGTAGCGGGTGCGGTGGCTCACGGCCGGCTCCTGATTGCCGCGCCATAAGGCCAGAAACCGTAGCGCTGCGCAAGAGGCGCTGGAAGAAACTTCCAAGACGCAGGGTCTACCGTCGGTTCACCGGTAAAATTACCCCGTGACGCGTCTCAACGGGTGAAAACAACCGTTTGCGCGGGGCTGCCGGGTCGAAATACGACGGTGCGCGTGACGCCGGCGGCGCGGATGTTGACCTGCTGTTCCTGATCGTCGTGCACGCCGGGGAAGAAATCGAGATCGACCCGCACCGTCCGGACCGCCCCGCCCGCCGTCCCCGTCCCGGCGAAGTCGACCCGGATATTGTCTCCGGCCAGATCAGTCTCTTCATGATCCAGGTCGATCCGTTCGCCGTTGACCTCGAGCCGGAAGCGGCGGTCGAGATGCGCTTCCAGCGCCGAGACGGCGGCTGGGTCGTCCAGGGTCGGCTGGGCGTCCGGAGCGACCGTGACCAGCGCGGGCTCCACGTCATGGGCGGCGAAGCGGTGGGTGACGGTGACGCCGCCGGTCGCCGGGTCGATCACCACCACCGTCAGCCCCCCGTGGCCGCGGTGGGCCAGGGTCGGGGTGGCCAGCATCATCGCGGCCGCCATGAGGGAGAGGCCCAGCCGCCTCATGGCGTCACCGCCCGGGGGCGCAGGCTGTCGGGCGTGACCCGGCGGTCGTCGTCGCGCATCCGGTTGGGGGCCTGGGGGCCCTGGGGCGCCAGGGGGACCAGACTGGGCTGGATCGATTGCGGGAAGCCGTTGTTGGCGCGGTCGG
Organism: Brevundimonas sp. LM2; assembly: GCF_002002865.1. Taxonomy (NCBI): domain Bacteria; kingdom Pseudomonadati; phylum Pseudomonadota; class Alphaproteobacteria; order Caulobacterales; family Caulobacteraceae; genus Brevundimonas; species Brevundimonas sp. LM2. The sequence goes on from NZ_CP019508.1 coordinate 3,152,835, forward strand.
CGTCGGCGGTCTCCCACAGGGGATCGACCTCGGCCGAGACCAGGGTCTTGGACGACACATGCTGCCAGGTCACGGTCTGGCTGTTGCGCCGCCAGACCTCGGCGGGGATGCGCACGATCTCGTCCGAGCCGTCCGACCAGTTCAGCTTCAGGATCACCGGCATCACCAGCCCGCCCCGGTTGGAGAAGGTGAAGCGATAGACGTTGTCGTCGAAGGTCAGGGCCTGGCGGCGGTTGGCGTCAGCCTCCGCGGCGGTGCGAGCCTTGGCGGCGTCGCGGCGCTCGGTGGCCGTGACGGTGAAGGCGTCGGTCTCGTCATAGTAGTCGCGGACCGACGGATCGCGCTCGGTCACGGTTTCGATGCCCCGGTTGTTGACCACGGTGCGCGATTCCGGCTCGGCCTCGAAGCGTGCGCGGGCGGCGCGGGCGCGGGCCTCGGGGTCGGCGGACTCCAGCGACACGGCGATGACCTTGTCCAGCGAGATGTCGACGTGGTCGGTGGTGTAGAACCAGCCGCGCCAGAACCAGTCCAGGTCCATGCCCGAGGACTCTTCCATGGTGCGGAAGAAGTCGTAGGGGGTCGGCCGCTTGAAGGCCCAGCGCTGCGAGTATTCGCGGAAGGCCCGGTCGAACAGCTCGCGGCCCATGACCGTCTCGCGCAGGATGTTCAGGGCCGTCGCCGGCTTGGCGTAGGCGTTGTTGCCGAACTGCAGGATGCTGTCCGACTGAGTCATGACCGGCACCTGGTTCTCGGAGATCATGTATTCGACGATCTGGCGCGGCTCGCCCCGGGCGGGGAAGTCGGCGTCCCACAGCTTTTCGGCCTGATACTGCAGGAAGCTGTTCAGCCCCTCGTCCATCCAGGTCCACTGGCGTTCGTCGGAGTTGATGATCATCGGGAAATAGGTGTGGCCCACCTCATGGATGATGACCCCGATCAGCCCGGCCTTGGTCCGCTCGGTATAGGTCAGGCTGCCGTCGTCGCCCCGCAGCGGGCGCGGCCCGTTGAAGGTGATCATCGGATATTCCATCCCGCCGACCGGGCCGTTGACCGACTGGGCCGCGGGATAGGGGTAGGTGATCGAGAACTGGTTGTAGACGTCCAGGGTGTGGGCCACGGCCTTGGTCGACCAGGAGTCCCAAAGGGGCCGGGCCTCCTTGGGGAAGAAGGACATGGCCATGACCACCGGGTGTTCGGCGCTGTCCTGTTCGACGCCCATGGCGTCCCAGATGAATTTGCGGCTGGAGGCGAAGGCGAAGTCGCGCACGTTCGCGGCGGCGAAGTTCCAGGTCCGGGTTCCGGAGCGGGCGGGGCTGGCCTCGGCCGCGGCGGCCTCGGCCGGGGTCACGATATAGACGGGTTCATCGGCGGTGCGGGCCTGGTCCAGGCGCTGGCGCTGGGCGGCGGTCAGGATGTCGAGGTTCTGCAGCGCGCCGGTGGCCGAGACCTGGTGGTCGGCCGGGGCGGTGATCGAAACGTCGTAGTCGCCGAACTCCAGCGTGAACTCGCCCGATCCCAGGAATTGTGCGTTGTGCCAGCCCTCATAGTCCGAATAGACCGCCAGTCGCGGGAACCACTGGGCCGCCAGGAAGATGCAGTTGCCGTCCTCCCAGGCCTTGGTGAAACACTCATAGCCGCTGCGCCCGCCGACGACATTGGTCTCGGGCAGCGGCAGGGTGAAGGCGATGGTGAAGGTGAAGGTCTCGCCGGTGCCCAGCGTCTGGGGCAGGTCGATGCGCAGCAGGGAGTCGGTGATCGAGAACGGCAGGTCCCGGCCGTCCGCCCCCGTGATCTTCAGATCGTTGAACCCGCCCTCCCATTCCTGGAAACGCTGCACCCGCACGACCTCGTTGACGGACAGGGTGGTGTCGGAGCCGACCGTGCGGCTGCGTTCGGCCAGGGAGGCGCGGCGATAGTTCTGCTGGTCCAGCAGCAGCCACAGATAGCCCAGCCGGTCCGGCGAATTGTTGGTGTAGGTGACCGTCTCGGTGCCCGTCAGGGTGCGATCACCCTCGTCCAGCGCGACGTCGATTTCGTAATCGACCTTCTGCTGCCAGTAGCGATGCCCCGGGGCCCCCGAGGCGTTGCGATAGTCGGTGGGGGTGGGCCAGTCCTCGCCCTCGAACTGGCGGAACTTGTCCTCGAAGGTGCCGGTCGTCTGCTGGATCGGGCCGACGCTGACCTGGGCCGACGCCGCCGTTCCGCCCATCGCGACGACCGCGGCAAGCGCCGCCAACATCCATCCACGCATCCGCAAGCCCCGTCCGTCTTCAAAAGTTCACGGCGGACCTTAAAGCCGGAGGCACGCCACGCAAGCGGAGCCGGGCCCGTTGGTCCGCTCAGCCGTCGACCAGGTCCTGAAGGATCTTCGCGACACGGGTCTTCAACCGCTCGCACTGGTCCGGGGTCATGTTCAGCCCGCCCGACAGGTCCCGACTGACGGTCAGCCCCATCATCATGCCCGCCGCGATGCGGACGCGGATCTCGGCGTCCTCGCCGCCGACCCAGGCGATGAAGGGCTCGTAGAAGGTCTCGCGCGACGCCCGCTGGATCACCTCGGCGGCCTTGGGCGAGGCGATCGACCGAAGCATCAGCAGCAGCCAGGCCAGCTTGCCCTCCTTGCGCGCGCCATAGACGATGTCGTGGGCCATGCGCTCGCCGAAGGTGGCCCGGTCGCCCTCGGTCAGGTCGGCGCCCGTGCCGCAGCCGTCCATCACCGCGCGGAACAGTTCTTCCTTGGAGCCGAAATAGCGGCTGATCAGCGCCGGATCGACGCCGACTTCGCCCGCCACATCCCGGATACCGACCTGATCATAGCTCTCAGCCGAAAACCGACGCGTGGCGGCGTCCAGAATGGCCTCGCGCGTGGCGGCAGCATTTCTCGGTCGGCAGGCGACGAAACTCAAGTTGATCTCCTCTAGCCCCGCATTAGCTATGGCCATGTCATCGCCTGTTGACAAGCGCGACCGACACATTCATCTAAGTCAACAGGCGATGACCGGTCTCCCCCGACTTGCGTCCGGCCGCGCCGAAGACAGGGATTTCTACCCAAATTGGAGAGTGCGCGCATGCGCAGGCTGAAGATCGTCGCCGTGTCCGTCCTTGCGACGGGCGCGCTTTATGGCTGTTCGCAACCGTCCGAGGCCCAGGGCCCGCCGCCTGCTGCACCGGTCACGGTCGCCGTGCCCCTGGCCGAGCGCGTCGTAGACTGGGACGACTTCACCGGTCGGTTCGAGGCCACTTCCCAGGTCGAGGTCCGCGCCCGCGTCGGCGGCTTCATCCAGGCCGTTCACTTCCGCGATGGCGACTTCGTCCGCCGCGGCCAGCTGCTGTTCACCCTGGACCCGCGTCCGGCGCAGGCCCAGCTCGCCGCCGCCCAGGCCGCCCTGACCCAGGCCCAGTCGCAGTTGTCCCTGGCCCGCACCAACCTGACCCGCTCGCAAGGCCTGCTGGCCAGCCAGGCCGTCAGCCAGTCCGAGGTCGACACCAATTCAGGCGCCGTCCAGAACGCCCAGGCCGCCGTCGCCTCGGCCCAGGCCGCCGTCCGCGCGCGCCAACTGGATGTCGAATTCACCCGCGTCACCGCCCCGGCCTCCGGCCGCGTGTCCGACCGTCGGGTCGATCCGGGCAACGTCGTCGCCGGGGGCTCCTCGGCCGCCGACATCCTGACCACGATCGTCTCCTCCTCGCCGATCTATTTCGTGTTCGAGGGCTCCGAGTCCCTGCTGCTGAAGTATCAGCGCGACGCCCGCGCCGGCCGGTCGGCCCCCGTGCGCATCCGCCTGCAGGACGAGAGCGACTTCACCCGCACCGGCACGCTGGACTTCACCGACAACGCCATCGATCCGGCCTCGGGCACGATCCGTCTGCGCGCCGTCATCCCCAACGGCGACGGCTTCCTGAAGCCCGGCATGTTCGCCCAGGGCCGCGTCGCCGGCGCCGGAGCCTATGACGCCCTGCTGGTGCCGGATTCGGCCGTCGGCACGGATCAGGCGCGCCGCGTCGTCTCCGTCGTCGCCGCCGACGGCTCGGTCACCCCGACCCCGGTCCAGCTCGGACCGCTGGTCGACGGCCTGCGCGTCGTCCGCTCGGGCCTGCGCCCCACCGACCGCATCATCATCGAGGGTCTGCAGCGCGCCATGCCCGGCACCAAGATCGCCCCGACCAACGGCCGCATCGTGCGTCAGCCTCGCCAGGAGACCGTCCCGACCACGACGGCCCCGCCGGCGGCGACCGGCACCTCCGCCGCCGCCCTGACCCAATCCGTCGCCATCGGCGACTGAGACCAGACGCATGAACATCTCGCGCTTCTTCATCGACCGGCCGATCTTCGCCGCCGTGCTGGCGGTGTTCATCACCCTGGTCGGGATCTTCGCCTATCCGCTGCTGCCCCTGGCGCAGTATCCGGACATCGCGCCGCCCACGATCACCATCAACACCGCCTATTCCGGAGCCTCGGCCGAGACCTTGGCCGAGACGGTGGCGGCGCCGATCGAGCAGGAGGTCAACGGCGTCGAGGGGATGCTGTACCTGTCGTCCTCCTCGACCTCGGACGGCACGGTGGCGATCACCGTGACCTTCGAACCCGGCACCGATCTGGATAACGCCCAGGTGCTGGTCCAGAACCGGGTCGCCCTGGCCGAGCCGCGCCTGCCCGAGGCCGTCCGTCAGGTCGGCGTCATCGTCAACAAGCAGGAATCCGGCTTCCTGATGATCCTGGGCCTGACCTCGCCCGGCGACGTCCTGAACAGCGACTATATCGGCAACTACGCCAACTCGACCCTGCGCGACCGCCTGCTCCGGATCGAGGGCGTGGGCAACGTCACCGTCTTCGGCGGCGGCAACTATTCGATGCGGGTCTGGATCGATCCGGCCAAGGCCGCCGCGCGCGGTCTGAACGCCTCCGACATCACCACCGCCCTGCGCGGCCAGAACATCCAGGCCGCCGCCGGCTCGATCGGCCAGCCCCCCTTCGCCACCAACGCCTCCGCCTTCCAGCAGCCGATCCAGGTCCAGGGGCGTCTATCCAGCCCCGAGGAATTCGCCGACATCGCCGTCAAGACCGACGCCGACGGCCGGGTCACGCGCATCCGCGACATCGCCCGCGTCGAACTGGGTGCTCAGGACTATGGCATCCAGGGCTATTTCGACGGCGTCCGCGGCGTCGGCATCGCCGTCGTTCAGCAGCCGGGGGCCAATGCGCTCGGCACCGCCGAACGCGTCCTGGCCGAGGTCGAGGCCATCAAGGCCGACGCGCCCGCGGGTCTGGAGATCGGCGTCCCCTACAACCCGACGGAATTCGTCGCCGCCTCGGTCGAGTCGGTCCAGCACACCCTGATCGAGGCGGTCATTCTGGTCGTCCTGGTCGTGCTGATCTTCCTGCAGTCGTGGCGCGCCGCGATCATCCCGATCGTCGCCATCCCGATCGCGCTGGTCGCCACCTTCGCGGTGCAGCTGGCGCTCGGCTATTCGATCAACTCCCTGTCGCTGCTGGCCCTGGTGCTGGCGGTGGGGATCGTGGTCGATGACGCCATCGTCGTGGTCGAGAACGTCGAACGCTACGTCCGCGAGGGTCTGTCGCCCAAGGAGGCCGCCTACAAGTCCATGGAGGAGGTCTCCGGTGCCCTGATCGCCATCGGTCTGGTGCTGGTGGCCGTGTTCATCCCGACCATGTTCGTGCCGGGCATCCCGGGCATCTTCTACCGCCAGTTCGCCGTCACCATCGCGGCGGCGACCGTGGTCTCCCTATTCGTCTCCCTGACGCTGTCGCCGGCCATGGCCGCCCTGCTGCTCAAGCCGCACCAGCACCATGACGAGGCCGCCCCGCGTCCCCGCACGGCCTTCGGCAAGGCGAAATACTACGCCGGCTGGGGCGGACGGAAGTTCAACGAGGGCTTCGACTGGCTGTCCGACCGCTACGGCCGTCTGACCGCGCGTCTGGTCCGGACCGTGGCCCTGGTGCTGGTCGTCTACGTCGGCCTGCTGGGCCTGACGGCCTGGCGTCTGATCGACACCCCCTCCGGCTTCATCCCCGAGCAGGATCAGGGCTATCTGATCGGCGTCGTGCAGCTGCCGGCCGGCTCCTCGCTGGAGCGGACCAATGCGGTGATGGACCGGGCCCGGGTCATCATCGAGGGCACCGAAGGCGTCGACGGCACCGTGGCCTTCGCCGGTCTGGACGGGACCAGCTTCTCGTTCGGGTCTAATGCCGCGACCATCTTCGTGCGCCTGAACGACTATGAGGACCGCACGACGCGCGAGACCACGGCGACCGCCCTGGCCGGGGCCATCACCGGGGCCGCCTCCGGCATCCAGAACGCCAACATCTTCGTCATCGCCCCGCCCTCGGTTCAGGGGCTGGGAACCGGCAACGGCTTCGCCATGATGGTCCAGGACACGTCCGCGGCCGGCTATGGCGCGCTGGAAGGGGCCACCTATGCGATGATGGGCGCGGCGGCCGCGGCCCCGACCCAGGTGCAGCAGGTGTTCTCGACCTACAACACCGGTTCGCCGCGCATCGAGGCCGACGTCGACCGCGACCGGGCCCTGATGATGGGCGTCCAGCCCTCGGCCGTGTTCGAGACCATGGGCATCTATCTGGGATCGTCCTACGTCAACGACTTCAATATGCTGGGCCGGACCTTCCGGGTCACCGCCCAGGCCGAGCCGGCCTATCGCGACGACATGGCCGACATCGCCAACCTGAAGGTCCGCTCCGAGAGCGGGGCCATGGTGCCGCTGGGCTCGGTGGCGACCCTGCGCGAAAGCGCGGGTCCGTCGCGGATCGTCCGCTACAACCTGTTCCCGGCGGCCGAGCTGCAGGGCCAGGGCGCGCCCGGCGTCTCGTCCGGCGAGGCCCTGGGCATCATGGAAGAGATGGCGGCCCAGGCCCTGCCGCCCGGCTTCTCCTACGAGTGGACCGGCCTGGCCTATCAGGAGAAACAGGCGGCGGGCGGGGCGACGATCATCTTCGTGGTCGCGGTGCTGCTGGTCTTCCTGGTGCTGGCCGCCCAGTACGAGGCCTTCACTCTGCCGCTGGCGGTCATCCTGATCGTGCCGATGTGTCTGCTGGCGGCCATGCTGGGGGTCAACGCCCTGGGGCTGGACAACAACATCCTGGTCCAGGTCGGGCTGGTGGTGCTGATCGCCCTGGCGGCCAAGAACGCCATCCTGATCGTGGAGTTCGCCAAGCAGCAGGAAGAGCACGGCATGGACCGCTGGGACGCCGCCGTCGCGGCCGCCCGGATCCGGCTGCGCCCGATCCTGATGACCTCCTTCGCCTTCATCCTGGGCGTGTTGCCCCTGGTGCTGGCCGATGGAGCCGGGGCCGAGATGCGTCAGTCGCTGGGCGCCGCCGTGTTCTTCGGCATGATCGGGGTCACCGTCTTCGGTCTGCTGTTCACCCCGGTCTTCTACGTGATCTGCCGCGGCCTGGCCGCCCGGATCCCGCAGACGCCGACCAAGCCCTCGGAGACGCCCACCACGGGCGCCCCCTATGGCTCCCACGAACCGGCGCCCGCGCACACCGCGCCGCGCACGGGAGACGCCGCATGATCCCGACCCGCCTTTCCCCCCTCCTGACCGCCTGCGCCGCCTCCGCCCTGTTGGCAGCGTGCGCGGTCGGGCCGAAGGCACCCGACGCCACTCTCCCCCCCCTCGCGTCGGGTGCCTTCGTAAGCACGCCGCTTGGGGCCGCCAACGGCGCGGTCTCGAAGGCAGAGGCGCGCAGCGACTGGTGGCGGCTCTATGCCGACCCCACGCTGGACGGCCTGATCGAACAGGCCTTCGCCCAAAACAACGAGCTGGAGGCGGCCGTCGCCAATCTGCGCGCCGTGCGGGCCAGCCTGTCGGAGGCCCGGTCGGGCCTGCTGCCGACGACCAACACCTCCGCGTCCGCGACACGCAGCCAGTCGTCGACCGCGACCTCGATCGGCCTGCCCGCCGGTCAGGACGCGCCCGAACTCGACGTCTATGACGTCGGCCTCGACGCCTCCTACGAGATCGACCTGTTCGGCCGGGTCGCCTCGACCATCCGCGCCGCCCGCGCCGATGTGGACGCCCAGGCCGCCGCGCTGGAGGTCATCCGCGTCTCCGTCGCAGCCGAGACCGCCCGGGCCTATGCCGACGCCTGTTCGGCCAATGCCCAGATCGCCGTCGCCGAACGCACCCTGGGCCTGCAGCAGAACACCGCCGACCTGACCCAGCGCCTGCTGGAAGGCGGGGCCGGCACCGGTCTGGACACCTCGCGCGCCCAGGCCGAGCTGGCCCTGACCCGGGCGCAGCTGCCGACGCTGCGGGCCCAGCGCGACGGGGCCCTGTATCGCCTGTCGACGCTGACGGGCGTGACCCCGACCGAGGCCTCCCAGGCCGCGCGGTCCTGCCAGCGTCCGCCGCAGCTGAACCAGCCGATCCCGGTCGGCGACGGCGCGGCCCTGCTGGCGCGTCGCCCCGACATCCGCCAGGCCGAACGCAGCCTGGCCGCCGCCGCCGCCCGCGTGAACGTGGCCACGGCCTCGCTGTATCCGACCATCTCCCTGGGCGGATCGCTGGGGTCGACGGCGCTGGACGCCTCGGACCTCAGCGACGACGACTCCTACCGGTTCTCGTTCGGCCCGCTTATCAGCTGGAGCTTCCCCAACATCCTGGCCACGCGCGCCCGGATCGAGGCGGCCGACGCCCGCACCGAGGCCGCCCTGGCGACCTTCGACCAGACGGTTCTGGCGGCGTTGCAGGAGACCGAAACGGCCCTGACCAACTACGCCAACGAGCTGGACCGCCGCGCGGCCCTGACCGAGGCGCGGGACCAGGCCGCCAACGCCGCCCGCCTGGCCCGCCTGCGGTTCGACGCCGGGGCCGACAGCCTGTTCACGGTGCTGGACGCCCAGCGCACGGAGGCCTCGGCCGAGGCGACCCTGGCCCAGTCGGACGCCCTGGTCACCAGCTACCAGATCGCCCTGTTCAAGGCCCTGGCCGGCGGCTGGGAAAGCTGAGGCACAGTGATCCCCCTCCCCCTCAGGGAGGGGGGTCGCAGCGCAGCGGAGACCGGGTGGGGGCGGCAGAACCATGCAGCGCTCTGCGGGGTCTAACTCGCCGGCCGCTCCCACCCCGTCGATGCAAGCGCATCGACGACCCCCCGGACGGGGAGGGAGAAGCCATCGGCAATCGGCCGTATCTGTGCACATTCGTTGCGTTTGATCCGGGCACGAACCCCGTCACGGGGAAATCATTTGCGCCGACGGTCCCGCTTCGGTTTATATGGGCCCATGCAACAGAAAGGCCCATCCGGACCCCAAGGGTTCGTCGTTCAACCGCGCCGCCTGCCCAAGGCGGAAGCGTCCGTGCGCGTGCAGGATTTCGGCGAGATCATCGTCAAACCCACGCCCCAGAACCTCGAGACCCAGGCCGGGCGCTGCACCGACTGCGGCGTGCCCTTCTGCCAGACCGCCTGCCCGCTGCAGAACAACATCCCCGACTGGCTGGGCCTGTCGGCCGAGAACGAGCTGCGCGAGGCCTGGAAGATCGCCTCCGCCACCTCGACCATGCCCGAGATCTGCGGCCGCATCTGTCCGCAGGACCGTCTGTGCGAGGGCTCCTGCACCCTGAACCAGTCGGGCTGGGAAGCCGTGACCATCGGCTCGGTCGAGGCCTTCATCGGCGACACCGCCTTCGACAACGGCTGGGTCGAACCGATCCGGCCCCTGCATGAGCGGCCCGAAAGCGTCGGCATCGTCGGGGCCGGCCCCGCCGGCATGGCCGCCGCCGACCGGCTGCGCGAGCAGGGCTATCAGGTCACCGTCTACGACCGCCACGACCGCCCGGGCGGCCTGCTGACCTACGGCATCCCCGGCTTCAAGCTGGAGAAGCGGGTGGTCCAGCGCCGGGTCGATCGGCTGATCGACGGCGGCGTGACCTTCGTCACGAACTGCGACGTCGGCACCGACGTGACCCTGGCCGAGCTGCGCGAGCGACACGAGGCGGTCCTGCTGGCCATGGGGGTCTATCAGGCCCGGGCGCTGCAGGTCCCGGGGGCGGGTCCGGGTGACACCCTGCCCGCGCTCGAATACCTGATCCACCAGAACCGCCGCGACCTCGGCGAGGCCGACGACGACACCGGCCATCATGCCCGCGGGCGCAACGTCGTCGTCATCGGCGGCGGCGACACGGCCATGGACTGCGTCCGCACCGCCGTGCGCCAGGGCGCGGCCAGCGTCACCTGCCTGTATCGCCGCGACCGCGACAACATGCCGGGCTCGGCCCGCGAAGTGCTGAACGCCGAGGAAGAGGGCATCCGGTTCGAATGGCTGGCCGCGCCCAAGGCCCTGATGTCGCGCGACGGCGCGGTCTCCGCCGTCCGCGCCGCCCGCATGGCCCTGTCGGAGCCCGAGTTCGGCAAGCGGCGCGAGATCGTGCCGGTGCCGGGGTCCGATTTCGACCTGCCCGCCGACCTGGTGATCGAGGCACTGGGCTTCCTGCCCGAGGCCTTCGCCGCTCACCATGACGACCTCAGCCTGACCGAATGGGACACGGTGGCCGTGGCCCGCAGCGGCTTCGCCACCAGCCTGCCGGGCGTCTATGCCGCCGGGGACGCGGTGCGCGGGGCCTCGCTGGTGGTCTGGGCCGTGCGCGACGGCCAGGACGCCGCAGCGGAGATCGACCGCTATCTGAAGGCCCGCACCCAGGAGCAGGCCGCATGACCTGGCTGACGCAATACCAACAAGACCGCCAGCGCCTGATCGACGCCCACGCCTATGAGCCGTCGTCGGAGAAGGACGCCTGCGGGGTCGGCCTGGTCGCCGCCATCGACGGCGTGCCCCGGCGCGAGGTGGTCGAGCTGGCCATCAAGTCGCTGAAGAACGTCGCCCACCGGGGCGCGGTCGATCCCGACGGCCTGTCGGGCGACGGGGCCGGCCTGATGGTCGAGGCCCCCCAGGCCTTTTTCGCCGAACAGGTCCGGATCATCGGCCAGGCCCTGCGGCCCGGCCCGATCGCCATCGGTCAGATCTTCCTGCCGCGCACCGACCTGGGGGCCCAGGATCGCGCCCGCGCCATCGTCGAGACCGAGGTGCTGCGCGCCGGCTTCTTCATCTATGGCTGGCGCCAGACGCCGATCGACCTGCGGGTCGTGGGGTCCAAGGCCGACGCCACCCGGCCCGAGATCGAGCAGGTCATGCTGGCGGCCCCGGCCGAACTGGCCGGGCCGGACGCCCGCGAGGCGCTGGAGCGCGAACTGTATCTGTGCCGCCGCCGCATCGAGAGCGCGGTCCTGGCCGAAAGCGTGCCGGGGTTCTACATCTGCTCCCTGTCGGCGCGGTCGCTGATCTACAAGGGCATGGTCCGGGCCGAGTTGCTGGACCAGCTGTATCCGGACCTGCTGGATCCGACCTTCCAGTCCGCCTACGCCATCTTCCACCAGCGCTATTCGACCAACACCTTCCCCGAATGGCGGCTGGCCCAGCCGTTCCGGATGCTGGCCCACAACGGCGAGATCAACACGCTGAAGGGCAATCTGAACTGGATGCGGTCCCACGAGATCCGCATGACGGCTCAGGCCTTCGGCAGCCATGACGGCGACGTCAAGCCGGTCGTCCAGCCGGGTGGGTCGGACTCCGCCGCGCTCGACAACGTCTTCGAGGTCCTCGTCCGCGCCGGTCGCCCGGCCCCCATGGCCAAGGCCCTGCTGATCCCCGAGGCCTGGGCCAAGGACGAGGGGCTGATGAAGGCCGAGCACCGGGCGCTGTATGCCTACTGCAACGCGGTGATGGAGCCCTGGGACGGGCCCGCCGCCATCTGCGCGACCGACGGCCGATGGATCGTCTGCGGCAAGGACCGCAACGGCCTGCGCCCCCTGCGCGCCATGGAGACCCACGACGGCCTGCTGCTGGCGGGCTCGGAAGCCGGTCTGGCCGGCCTGCCCGAAAGCCGCATCAAGCGCCGCCTGCCGATCGGGCCGGGGCGGATGATCGTCGCCGACCTTCAGGCCGGCGTGATCCTGGACGAGACCCAGGCCATCGACGCCCTGGCCACCGACCATCCCTATACGGAGTGGCTGGAGAACATGGTCGATCTGGAGCCCCTGATCGGCCCCGGACCCGAGCCGCGCGCCGCCACCGGCGAGGCCCTGACCCGCCGCCAGATCGCCGCGGGCTTCAGCCGCGAGGACCTGGACCTGCTGCTGGATCCGATGATCACGGACGGCAAGGAGGCGGTCGGGTCCATGGGCGACGACGCCCCGCCGGCGGTCCTCTCCGCCCTGCCCCGGCCCCTGGCCCACTATTTCCGCCAGAACTTCAGCCAGGTCACCAATCCGCCGATCGACCCCCTGCGCGAAGCCGGGGCCATGAGCCTGAAGACCCGGTTCAAGAACCTGGGCAATATCCTCGCCGAGGAAGAGGCCCAGACCAACGTCTTCGTGCTGGACAGCCCGGTCCTAACCACTGGCATGTACGAGCGGATGCTCGATGTCGTCGAGGCCGGTTCGACCGTGGTGATCGATTGTTCGTACCCGTTGCCGGCGGAGGGTGACCGCCCTGGTGCCGGCCTGCGGACCGCGCTCGACCGGATCAAGGACGAGGCCGAGGCCGCCGTGCGCGGCGGATGCGGCCTGATCGTCGTCACCGACGAGCGGGCGTCGGAGGATCGCATCTCCGTGCCGATGATCCTGGCCACCGCCGGGGTTCACGGCCGCCTGACCGACACCGGCCTGCGCAGCTTCGTCTCCATCGTCGTTCGCTCGTCCGAGGTGCTGGACCCGCACGGGTTCGCGGTCCTGATCGGGGTCGGGGCCACCGCCATCAACCCCTGGCTGGCGCAGGAGCTGTTCCAGGAGCGTCTGGACCGCGGGGCCTATCCGGGCCTGTCGCTGAACCGCGCCTGCCTCAACTACAAGGGCGCGCTGGAAGCCGGGCTAATGAAGACCCTGGCCCGCAAGGGCATCAGCGTCATCTCCGCCTATCGCGGCGGCTGCGAGTTCGAGGTGCTGGGCCTGAGCCGCGCCGTGACGGCCGAGTTATTCCCCGGCGCCCCGTCGCGCATCTCCGGCATCGGCCTGGCCGGGCTGGAGCGCGCGGCGATCCAGCGCCATGCCGCCGCCTGGACCGAGGCCGCGCCCTCCCCGGCCATCGGCGGCTTCTTCCGCATCCGCGCGGGCCAGGAGGCCCACGCCTATGAGGCCAAGGTCATCCACCTGCTGCAAGACGCCTGCAATCGCGGCGACTACAAGCGGTTCAAACAGTATGCCGAGGCCGTCCGCGAGCAGCCGGACCTGGCCCCGCGCGACCTGCTGGACTGGCGCGAGGGTCTGACGCCGGTCCCGGTGTCGGAGGTCGAAAGCGTCTCCGACATCCGCAAGCGCTTCCTGACGCCCGGCATGTCGCTGGGGGCTCTGTCGCCTGAGGCCCACGGCGTGCTGAACGTGGCCATGAACCGCATCGGGGCCCGCTCGGTCTCCGGCGAGGGCGGGGAGGATCCGGACCGCTATGCGACCCGCCCGGACGGCGACAACATGAACTCGGCGGTCAAGCAGATCGCGTCGGGCCGGTTCGGCGTCACTGCCGAATATCTGAACCAGTGCCGCGAGATCGAGATCAAGATCGCCCAGGGAGCCAAGCCCGGCGAGGGGGGCCAGCTGCCCGGCTTCAAGGTCACCGAGTTCATCGCCCGGATGCGGCATTCGACCGTCGGCACCACCCTGATCAGCCCCCCGCCGCACCACGACATCTATTCGATCGAGGACCTGGCCCAGCTGATCTACGACTTGAAGTCGATCAATCCGGACGCTCGGGTGACGGTGAAGCTGGTCAGCGCCTCGGGCATCGGGGCGATCGCCTCCGGGGTCGCCAAGGCCAAGGCCGACGTCATTCTGATCGCCGGCCACAACGGCGGCACCGGGGCCTCGCCCCAGTCCTCGATCAAGCACGCCGGCCTGCCGTGGGAGATCGGCCTGGCCGAGACCCATCAGGTGCTGAGCCTCAACAACCTGCGCAGCCACGTAGTGGTCCGCGCCGACGGCGGCATGCGCACCGGGCGCGACATCGTCATCGCCGCCATCCTGGGGGCCGAGGAGTTCAACATCGGCACCGCCAGCCTGATCGCCATGGGCTGTCTGATGGTGCGTCAGTGCCATTCCAACACCTGCCCGGTCGGCGTCTGCTCCCAGGACCCGCGCCTGCGCGAGAAATTCACCGGCACGGCGGACAAGGTCGTCAACCTGTTCAGCTTCATCGCCGAGGAGGTCCGCGAATACCTGGCCCTGCTGGGCGCGCGCAGCCTGGACGAGATCGTGGGCCGCACAGACCTGCTGCGCCAGGTCCGGCGCGGCGGGGCGCATCTGGACGACCTCGATCTGAACCCGCTGCTGGTGCGGGTCGAGGCGGCCGAGAAGAAGCTGTGGGCCGAGAAGGGTCGCGCCGAGGTTCCGCCGACGCTGGACGCCCGCGTCCTCAACGACGCCTGGGCCTTCCTGGATCGCGGCCAGACGTCGGAGCTGACCTATCCGATCTCCAACGTCATGCGGACCATCGGCGCGGGGGTCTCCTCCGCCATCGTGCGGCGCTGGGGCCCGACCGGCCCGACCGGCGTCCTGACCCTGAAGCTGCAGGGCTCGGCCGGGCAGTCGTTCGGGGCCTTCGGGGCCAGGGGCCTGAAGCTGGAGCTGACCGGCGAGGCCAACGACTATGTCGGCAAGGGCCTGTCGGGGGCCGAGATCGTGGTCAAGCCGATCGAATGGCGCGCCCACCAGCCCGCCATCGGCAACACCACCCTGTACGGGGCCACCTCGGGCCGGCTGTTCGTGGCCGGCTCGGCGGGCGAGCGGTTCGCGGTGCGCAACTCGGGGGCCGAGGCCGTGGTCGAGGGCGCGGGGGCCCACGCCTGCGAATACATGACCGGCGGCCGGGTTGCGATCCTGGGTCTGGTCGGCTGGAACCTGGCCGCCGGCATGTCGGGCGGCGAGCTGTTCGTGCTGGACGAGGCGGGGCGGACCGGCCTGGCCCTGAACGGCGACCTGGCGGCCTTCGCGCCCGTCACGTCCGAGGCCGGCGAGCGGCTGAAGGCCCTGATCGAGGCCCATCTGGCCGCGACCGGATCGCCCCTGGCGCGGCGTCTGCTCTCGGCCTGGGGCGACAGCCTCAAGCGGTTCGTCCGCATCGTTCCGGCCGCCGTGGCCGAGGCGGACCGCAAGGTCGATCCGGGTCAGGCGGTTCCGGCGTGACGGCGACGCCGGTTCTCCTCGCCCATCAGGCCCCCGTGGCGCTCGACGCGGCCGGCACGGCCTGGATCCTGGTCTCGACGGCCTTCGTGCTGATGATGACCCTGCCCGGCCTGGCGCTGTTCTACGGCGGCATGGTGCGCAAGAAGAACATCATCGCCACCATCGCCGCCTCCACCGCGGCCCTGATGGTGGTGACCGTGCTGTGGTTCGTGGTCGGCTACAGCCTGTCGTTCGGCAGCTCCGGCCCGGCGACCAACGGTTTCATCGGCGGCGTCCAGGCTCTGTTCCTCGACGGGGTCCGGATCGACACGGCCCACAGCCTGGCCCCTGGCCTGCCGGAGTATCTCTGGATCGCCTATCAGCTGACCTTCGCCATCATCACCCCGGCCCTGATCGCCGGAGCCTTCGCCGAGCGGATGAAATTCTCGGCGTCCCTGCTGTTCTTCGGCCTGTGGCACCTGATCGTCTACGCCCCGATCTGCCATCAGGTCTGGGGCGGCGGCTACCTCGGGTCGTGGGGCGTGCTGGACTTCGCGGGCGGGGCGGTTGTGCACGTCAACGCCGGGGTCGCCGGCCTGGTCTGCGCCCTGGTGCTGGGCCCGCGGTACGGATTCGGGCGGGACAATATGGCCCCGGCCAACCTGGCCTATACCGCCATCGGCACCGGCCTGCTGTTCGTCGGCTGGCTGGGGTTCAACGCGGGCTCGGCCTGGGCGGCCGACGGGATCGCCGCCGTTGCCGCCCTGAACACCATCCTCGCCCCGGCCGCGGCGGCCCTGGGCTGGATGACGATCGAATGGATCGACAAGAAGCGGCCGACCCTGCTCGGCCTGCTGTCCGGCATCGTCGGCGGGCTGGTCGCCATCACCCCCGCCGCCGGCTTCGTCGACCCCAAGGGGGCCTTCCTGATCGGCCTGATCGGCGGCCCGGCCTGCTATGCGGGTGCCGTCTGGCTGAAGCATGCGCTGAAGTACGACGACAGTCTCGACGCCTTCGGCATCCACGGGGTGGGCGGCATCGTCGGGGCCATCCTGACCGGCGTCTTCGCCACCACCGCCATCAACGGCGTGGCCGAGGGCGCGGACGTGCTCAAACAGATCGTCGGTCTGGCCGCCGTCATGGCCTGGAGCGCGGTCGGCACCTTCCTGGTGCTGATGATCTGCAAATTCACCACCGGCCTGCGCGTGCCCAGGGACGGCGAGGTCGAGGGCCTCGACTATTCCCAGCACGGGGAAAGCATCCACTAGGGCGGCCTGAAGGGCGTTTCCCCTAGTAGCCCCCGGCTCGGGCCAGCGTCTCGGCGTGGAATCCGGCGTCGCCCAGGAGCTCGTTCAGGACGCGGACGCGCTTCATGAACAGGCCGACGTCGTATTCGTCGGTCATGCCCACGCCGCCGTGCATCTGCACCGCCTCCTGCACCGCCAGCTCGGCCACCTTGCCGGCCTTGGCCTTGGCGACCGAGACGGCGAGGTCGGCGCGTTCGGCCCCGGCGTCGAGCCGCTGGAGCGCCCCCAAGACGGCGGCCTTGGCCAGCTCCAGCTCGGTGAACAGATGGGCGGCGCGGTGCTGCAGGGCCTGGAACTCGCCGATGGCCTTGCCGAACTGTTTGCGGGTGCGAAGGTAGTCGACGGTGGTCAGAAAGGCCTGATCCCCCGCCCCGGTCAGGCAGGCGGCGGCGCAGGCGCGGCCGAGGTTCAGCGCCCCCTCCAGCGCCGCCTCCCCGCCGTCGACCGCGCCGATCACCGCGTCGGCGTCGACCTGAACGTCGGTCAGGACGATGCGGGCGGCGTTGTGGGCATCGACCATGACGGTGCGCTCGATCGCAACGCCCGCCGTCTTCGGATCGACCAGGAACAGGGTCGTGCCCGCCTCGGTCCTGGCCGCCACAATCAGGGCGTCGGCGATATGGCCGTCCAGCACGAAGCCCTTGGCTCCGTTCAATTTGAAGCCGTTGCCGCTGCGTTCGGCCGTGGTCGCGATGCGCGACGGCTGGTGCTTGGGGCCTTCGTCGAGCGCCAGCGACAGGATGGCCTCGCCCGCCGCGATCCGGGGCAGCCAGGCGGCCTGCTGCTCGGCCGAGGCTGCGTCGATCAGGATGCGGGCGGCGAGGATGGACGAGCCGAAGAAGGGCGAGGGCGTCAGGGTACGGCCCAGCCCCTCGGCCACGATCCCCGCCTCGACCGCGCCGAGGCCGGAGCCGCCATGTTCCTCGGGGATGATGACGCCGGCGAACCCCATCTCGCCGAACGCCTTCCACAGGTCGCGGGAGATGCCGTCGGCGTCCTTGCTGTCCCGCAGCTGGCGCAGGTGGGCGATGGGGGCGTTCTCGCTGAGGAAGCCGTCGGTGGCCTCCTTCAGCATGGTCTGCTCTTCAGTCAGGATCAGGGGCATGGGCAGCACACTCGAGAGCCCTCCCCCTCGAGGGGGGAGGGTTGGGTGGGGGTGGGGGCACGGCGGATCAGATAAGGCAACAGGGCTCCGTCGGAGTCTCGCGGGGCAACGGGTGGCGCCGTGCCTCCACCCCATCCCCGACCCTTCCCCCTCGAGGGGAAGGGAGCAGAAAGGGAGGACACGCTCACGCCCCCGGCAGCTGCAGCAGGTGTTTGGCGATGATGTTCAGCTGGACCTCGCTGGTCCCGCCCTCGATCGAGTTCGCCTTGGTCCGCAGCCAGTCGCGGGCGGCGGTGCCCTTCTTCGACCGATCGCTGTCCCACTCCAGCGCGTCCGAGCCGCCGGCGGCCATGGCCAGTTCGTGACGGCGCTTGTTCAGCTCCGAGCCGTAGTATTTCAGCATGGAGGCGATGGCGGGCGAGACCTGTTTCGCCTTCACCTGATCCCCGACCCGCTCCATCGACAGGCGGAAGGCGGCGGCGTCGATCTCCAGATCGGCGATCTTCGCCCGCAGCATGGGTTCGTCGAGACGGCCCGCCTCGTCCAGCCCGATCGAGTCGACCGCGACGTGGCTCATGGGCCGGCCGATGTCGCCGATGCCGCCGATCATGGTGCGCTCATGCGCCAGCAGGGCCTTGGCCACGTCCCAGCCCCGGTTCAGCGTCCCGACCAGGTTCGCCTTCTCGACCCGGACGTCGTCGAAGAAGGTCTCGCAGAAGGGCGACTTGCCGCTGATCAGGGCGATGGGTTTGGTCGTCACCCCCGGCGTGGCCATGTCGAACAGGACGAAACTGATGCCCAGATGCTTGGGGGCCTCCGGGTCGGTGCGGACCAGGCAGAAGATCCAGTCGGCCTGGTCGGCATAGGAGGTCCAGACCTTCTGGCCGTTGACGATCCAGTGGTCGCCGCGATCCTCGGCCCGGGTCTGGATGCCCGACAAGTCGGAGCCCGCGCCGGGTTCGGAATAGCCCTGGCACCAGCGGATCTCGCCGCGCACGATCTCGGGCAGAAAGCGCTTCTTCTGTTCCTCGGTGCCGAACTGCAGCAGGGCCGGGCCCAGCATCCAGAGGCCGAAGGACGACAGCGGCGACTGGGCGTCGATGCGGCGCATCTCCGACGCCAGCACCTTGGCCTCCTCGCGGCTCAGCCCGCCGCCGCCGTATTCGGTCGGCCATTCCGGCGCGGTCCAGCCGCGCTCGCCCATGACCGACATCCAGCGCTGGTGGGCCGGGGTCTTGAAGGCCCCGTTGCGCCCGCCCCAGACCCGGTCCTCCTCATTGGCGAGGGGACCGCGGCATTCGGCCGGGCAGTTCGCCTCCAGCCAGGCGCGGGTCTCGGCGCGGAAGGTGTCCAGATCGGCCATGGTTCGCTCCCTGACGCCTGTCCCGGCGTCTCAGGCGGTCAGAATAGCAAAGAAAACGGGTGACGTAGCGTCAGGGAAGAACCTCTCCCTCCCCCTGCGGGGGAGGGTGGGCGAAGCGAAGCGGAGACCGGGTGGGGGCGGCCCGGCGAGCCAGACACAGACTTGCGCCACGTTGCCTTGCCGCCCCCACCCCGTCGCTGCGCGACGCCCCTCCCCCGCAGGGGGAGGGAGAGCGTCTGTGTCAGCCCTTGCTCGGCAGGAAGGGCGAAAACGTAATCACCGTGAAGGTGTCGCGGATGTGCGGCCGGGTCTGGACGGACTTGGTCACGAAGGTGCCGATGTCCATCTCCTTGGGCAGCTGGAACTTGGCCAGCAGGTCGTACTGGCCCGAGGTGGAATAGACCTCCGAGACGTTCTCGACATTGTCGACCATGTCGGCGGCGACGTCGTTGGCGTGCCCCAGCTCGCATTTGATGAAGACGAAGATGGCGGTCATCATGGCGTGAGGCTCCGGTGTTCGCGGGCTTGGTAGCGGATGCCGACACGATGGATAAGCCCCCCTGTCCCCGGCCGAATGGCTGGAGGCCGAATACAACAACCGCGCCGCCGTGCCGGACCACCCGGTGCTGATGGCCCGCTGGAAGGCGGCGGCCGAGGCGGCCCGCGCCGCCCATCCCCCGACCTTGGTCCGCTATGGCCCCGGCGAGCGCGAGGTCATGGACCTGTTCGAGGCCGGGCCGGACGCCCCGGTCGCGGTCTTCATCCACGGCGGCTACTGGCAGGCCCTGGACAAGGCCTGGTTCAGCGGCATCGCCCCGGCCCTGCTGGCCCACGGGATCAGCGTCGCCATCCCGTCCTACGACCTGTGCCCGACGGTGCGGCTGGGCCGGATCGTGCAGCAGATGCGCACGGTCGCCGACGGGCTGCGTGCCCGTAACGGTCGCCGGCCCATGGTGTTCGGCCATTCCGCCGGCGGGCATCTGGCGGCCTGCCTGCTCAGCGAGGCCCGGGCCTCGGCGGCCCTGGCGATCTCGGGCGTGTTCGACCTGGCCCCGCTGATCCCGACCTCGATCAACACCGCCCTGCGGCTGGACGCGCGCGAGGCGGCGGCCCTGTCGCCGATCCACTGGCCGGCCCCGAACGGCTCGACGCCCGGGGGCACGGTATTGGACTGCGTCGTCGGCGGGGCCGAGACCTCCGAGTTCATCCGTCAGTCGCAGGCCATGGCCGAGCTGTGGGGGGCCAAGGGCGTCGAGACCCGGTTCGAGGCCCTGCCCGGCCTGAACCATTTCACCGTGCTGGACCCGCTGACCGATCCGGACAGCGCCCTGGTCCGGCGGATCGTGGAGTTGACCCGGGCGTTGTGAGCCCATGCGGATCGCCACCTTCAACATCAACGGCGTCAACACCCGCCTGACCAACCTGATCGCCTGGCTGGAGGAGACCCGGCCCGACGTCGCCTGTCTGCAGGAGCTGAAGGCGCCGCAGGACAAGTTCCCGGAAGCCGCCATCCGCGAGGCCGGCTATCACGCCGCCTGGGTCGGGGAATCGCGCTGGAACGGCGTCGCCATCCTGAGCCGCGACGCCCCGCCGGTCGTGACCCGCCGCGCCCTGCCCGGCGACCCCAAGGACGTCCAGAGCCGCTATCTGGAGGCCGCCGTGAACGGGGTCCTGGTCGCCTGCCTGTATCTGCCCAACGGCAATCCGCAGCCGGGGCCCAAGTTCGACTACAAACTGGCCTGGTTCGAGCGGCTGATCGCCCACGCCCGCACGCTGTTCGACACCGAGGCGGCCGTTGTCCTGGCCGGGGACTACAACGTCGTCCCGACCGAGGCCGACATCTACAACAGCCGGTCCTGGAAGAAGAACGCCCTGCTGCAGCCCGAGAGCCGGGCGGCCTATGCCCGGATGCTGGAGGACGGCTGGACCGACGCCCTGCGCGAGCGGTTTCCAGACGAGGCCGTCTATACGTTCTGGGAGTATTTCCGCGACAGCTGGGGCCGCAACGCCGGGCTGCGGCTGGACCACGTGTTGCTGAACCCGGAAGCCGCCGAACGGCTGACCGACGCGGGCGTCGATGCCGAGGTTCGCGGCCAAGAGCACGCCAGCGACCATGCGCCCGCCTGGATCGAACTGCGCGACTGACGCCGCCACCCCTCGCAATCGCGACACAGTGACGCCACTATAGAACGGCGCAGCAAGGGGCAGACATGGCGGAACCGACGGGAATGGGGCTGGGGCATGCGGTGGCGCTGCTGGCCGTGGCCGTGTTCGCCGTGCCGCTGTTCAAACGCTTCGGCCTGGGGGCGGTCCTGGGCTACCTCGCCGCCGGCCTGGCGGTCGGTCCGTTCGGCTTCGGCCTGATCCAGGACACGGAGGCCGTGCTGCACGTCGCCGAGCTGGGCGTCGTCATGTTCCTGTTCCTGATCGGGCTGGAGATGCGGCCGGCCCGGCTGTGGAGCCTGCGCCAGGAGATTTTCGGCCTGGGCGCGCTGCAGGTCCTGGTCTGCGGCACCCTGCTCACCGGGGCGGCGATCCTGTTCGGCCTGCCCTGGTATGCGGCCCTGGTGCTGGGCTCGGGCTTCGCCCTGTCCTCCACCGCCATCGTCATGCAGCTGCTGGAGGAGCGGAACGAGAACAACGAGACCGACGGGGAGCGCGTCGTCTCGATCCTGCTGTTCGAGGATCTGGCCATCGTGCCGCTCCTGGCGATCGTGGCCATCCTGGCCGGCCAGTTCGGCACCACCATCGAGAACCCGCAGCCGATCTGGATCACCGTCGGCTTCGCCATCGCCGCCGTCGCGGCCGTCTATGTCATCGGGCGCTGGGCGCTGAACCCGGCCTTCCGGCTGCTGGCGCGGTACGGCGGGCGCGAGGTGATGACGGCGGGGGCCCTGCTGGTCGTGCTGGGCGCGGCCTGGGCCATGGACCTGGGCGGGCTGTCGATGGCCATGGGGGCCTTCCTGGCCGGGGTCCTGTTGTCGGAATCCACCTTCCGCAACCAGCTGGAGGCCGACGTCGAGCCGTTCCGCGGCATCCTGCTGGGCCTGTTCTTCCTCAGCGTCGGCATGTCGCTGGACCTCGGCGTCGTGGCCGGCGACTGGCCGATCGTGCTGGGCGGGGTCGCCGCCTTCATGGGGGCCAAGATCTTCGGCGTCTATTCGGTCGCCCGGGTGATGAAGGCCTCGCACAGCGAGGCGGTCAAGCGTGCCGCCCTGAT
Source organism: Brevundimonas sp. LM2 (assembly GCF_002002865.1). NCBI lineage: Bacteria > Pseudomonadati > Pseudomonadota > Alphaproteobacteria > Caulobacterales > Caulobacteraceae > Brevundimonas > Brevundimonas sp. LM2. The sequence goes on from NZ_CP019508.1 coordinate 3,175,017, forward strand.
GGGCGAGGGCGGGGAGTTCGCCTTCGTCCTCTATGCCGCCGCCCTGGCCGCCGGTCTGTTCGACGGCCGCACCGCCGCCATCGCCTCGGCCGTGGTGATCCTGTCGATGGCCCTGACGCCGCTGCGCATGCTGATCGCCGACCGGCTGAGGTCGCGCGAGCCGGTGTCGCTGGAGGGGGTGGAGGAGGCCCGCAACCTGCAGGAGCGGGTGCTGGTGATCGGCTTCGGTCGCTTCGCCCAGGTGGTCTGTCAGCCGCTTCTGGCGCGCGACGTCGACGTCTCGATCGTCGACATCGACGTGGACATGATCAAGGCCGCCGGCAACTTCGGCTTCAAGGTCTATTACGGCGACGGCGCGCGGCTGGACGTGCTGCGGTCCTCCGGCGCCGCGGACGCCGAGAGCATCCTGGTCTGCGTCGACAAGCCCGAGACGGCCGACCGGATCGTCGAACTGGTGCAGGCCGAGTTCCCCCTGACCAAGCTGTTCGTGCGGGCCTATGACCGGGGTCATTCGATCCGCCTGATCAAGGCGGGCGTCGAATACCATATCCGCGAGACCTTCGAGAGCGCCCTGGCCTTCAGCGAGCACGTGCTGATGGACCTGGGCTTCTCGGACCAGGAGGCGCGCGAGGCGGTCGATGACGCCCGCCGTCGCGACTACGAGCGGTTGACCCTGCAGGTGGCGGGCGGACTGCAGGCGGGTCGCGCCCTGTCGCGCGGCAATGCCACCACGCCGGAACCCGCCCCCTATGTGAAGCCGCGCCGCGAAGGCCGCGCATTGAACGAGGAGGCGGCGGAGATGATGACGGCCGAGCAGATCGCGCAGCGGCGGAAGGAAAAGGTCTGATCCCGACCCTGACTGTTGCGCAGTCGGCACAGCGCTGACCAGAAGCGGCGCCGGAGCCTGCGATCGTGAAACCGTTCCACGCGGATCGTCGTTTTTCCGTCAGGAGACTGAAGATGAGCAAGACCGACAAGACCAATAAGCCCGACCTGCGCCTGGTGGCGGGCGAGTCCGAGATCTACGACCTGATGCGCGCGCCCCAGACCACGGCCGAGCGCGTGCAGCGGCTGCAGGCCGAGGCCCGGGCCCTGGCCGTCGAACAGGTCGAGGCGCTGGAGAAGCTGCTGCTGCAGGCCTCCGCCATGGCCGAGGACATCGCCAAGGGCGGCGACGCCTATCCGGTCGGGGCGCGCGAGATCGCCTCGCGTCTGGCCGAGGACCTGCCGTCCAGGGCCGGAAGCATCAAGGCGATCGTGTCGCGGAGCCTGTGACCTCGCGCCGGTAGAGCCGTTCGCGCATCCGCCGCGCCAGCCGGAACACCAGCACCGCCACGAACACCATCAGCACCGGCACCAGCACGGGCGCCAGGAAGGCCAGCATCACGGTCAGGAAGCTGAGTACGTCCTCGATCAGCGACAGCACCGGATTGCCGATCCCGCCCGTCGTGGCCGTGGACGCCAGTCGGGTGCCGCCCTGGGCCGCGTTGAAGGCAAAGGCGGTCGGGGCCCCGACGATGACGCCGGCGACCGCCGCGGTGGTGGGGTCCAGCCCGGCGAAGACGCTGCCCGCCGCGACGGCCCCGGCGACGGGACGGGTGAAGGCCCCCATCACGTTCAGGCCGTGATCCACGACCGGGATCTTGTCGCCCGCGAACTCCACCATGGCGGCGATGCCGAGCGCCGCGACGGCGGGCCAGTCGGCCAGCCAGGCCATCTGGTCGTTCAACGTCACGCCGAACAGCTCGAACCGCGCCGCCAGGGCCAGCATCAGCAGCGGCAGGAAGGTCCGCAGGCCGGTCGCCGAGGCGAGGCCCAGCCCCAGCAGCGCCGGCAGGACCCAGGTTTCCAGCGGACCCGAGACCGCGCCCAGGTCGGGAATATCGATACCGTCCATGACTGCCTCCCCGACGGCCCTCCCGCCGTCGTGATGATAATGCGCCGGAACCCGCCAGGGGTCCGCACACTTTGTGGGACTGTCCCTGGAGAGCCCCATGACCGACCATCTTGAATCCGCCGCCGAAGACACCGCCGACCACGAGCGCGCGATCCAGGCCGGGATCGACGCCAAGGCGGACGGTGCCGGCGGTGGCGACGCGGATGGCGGCGCGGTCCAGGCCGGAGCCCGGACCTATCCCGAACCCCCCTTCCCCGAACAGCACCAGACCAAGCCCGGCGACGAGGCCGCCCTGGATCCCGCCCCGATGTACGACGCCCCCTTCTGGACGGGCTCCGGCAAGCTGGAAGGGTTCGCCGCCCTGATCACCGGGGCCGATTCCGGCATCGGCCGCAGCGTCGCCGTCCTGTTCGCCCGCGAAGGGGCCGACGTCGCCATCTGCCACCTGGACGAGGACGACGACGCCGAGGTCACCCGACAGGCCGTCGAGGCCGAGGGCCGCCGCGCCATCGTGCTGAAGGGCGACGTCGCCGATCCCGAATTCTCGAAAATGGCCGTGGCCGAGACGCTCAAGGCCTTCGGGCGTCTGGATGTCGTCGTGCCCAACGCCGCCTTCCAGGAGCATGTCGACGCCTTCGAGGACCTGACCTTCGAACATTTCGACCGGACGCTGAAGACCAACCTCTACGGCTATTTCAACCTGGCCCAGGCGGCGGTGCCGCACATGAAGGCGGGCGGCGCGATCGTGATGACCGGCTCCGTCACCGGCATCCTGGGCAACAAGGACCTGCTCGACTATTCGATGACCAAGGGCGGCATCCACGCCTTCGCCCGGTCGCTGGGCACCCACCTGGCCCCGCGCGGCATCCGCGTGAACGCGGTGGCACCCGGCCCGGTCTGGACGCCGCTGAACCCGGCCGACAAACAGGCCGAGGACGTGGCCCAGTTCGGGGCCAAGACGGTGATGAAACGCCCGGCCCAGCCGGAGGAGATCGCCCCCGCCTACGTCTTCCTGGCCTCGCCCCAGATGTCGAGCTTCATCACCGGCGAGGTGCTGCCGATCATCGGCGGATATGCGGGCGGCTAGAGCTTGATCGTTTTCGGTGGACCCCCGCTTTGGGATCCACCGAACGCGTCACTTAACGCTCACTAAATATGCGCGAGGACGTCACTCTGGTCCGGATGGCGCTTGAACCAGGCGACGGCATAGCCGCAGCGGGGGATCAGCCGGGTCTCCTGCGCGCGGGCATGGTCTGCGAGCGCCTGCATGAACTTTCCGGCCGCGCCCGAGCCGCGCAGGGCGTCATCGGCCTCGACATGCAGGATGGCGCGCCCGGTGCCGCTGTCGGCATAGTCGGCCCAGACCTGGCGCATCGCGCCGGACGGATCGGCGAAGCCCTGTTCGTAGCGCTGCTCGGCGGCGTCGTCGCGAAAGTCGGACATGGTGTTCCTCTTGGGTCAGGGCAAAACCCGCGGGCCCAACGGCCGTTCCACGGAGGCGGGGGTGCTAGGCCGGCTTGTCCTGGAGCAGGTTGAGGAGCGCAAGAACGCTTTTGATCGTGAACCAGACGCCCAGCAGGATGAGCACGCCCCAGAGCAGGAAGATGAAAACGATCGGCAATAGTAGCCATGAAAGCAAGACGCTGACGACCAACAGGATCCCCGTCGCAATGGTCCACCAGAAGACCGACCAGAACAGGCGAATGGCGGCATCGAGATGCTGTCGCGGGATGCCGGTGGCAGAGCCCCGCCCGGCATAGGCGACGATCAAGCCGACCGGGGCCAGCAGGGCCGCCGAGGGGATCGACAGGATGAACAGGCCCCAGGCGATCAGGGCGGCGGGCTTGCCTTCGGACGCGTGGCCGGGGGCAAGGGCGGGCTGGGCGGGGTCGGACATGCGTGTTTCCTCAGGCCAGGAACCAGCCGCGCGGATCGCGGACCGGTCGTCCGGCCTTCAGGGCCATAACGCCGCTGGTCCCGCGAAGGATCAACCAAACCGCCACGATGAACAGGACGAAGACGCCCAGGCCGACGGCGATCAGGATCCCGCCCAGGGCGGCAGCGACCCCGCCGGCCCACAGGGTCCGCTGCTGGAACACGAAATGGCTGGCGGCCACCGGATGGTCCGGGCCGGCGCGCCCGGTGACGGCCAGCAGGGCGACCAGGGCCGAGACTCCCAGCGTGGGGACCGCGAACAGGATCAGGGCATAGACGGCATAGAGGCCGGTGGCGTCCCCGACGTCGCCCGGGGCCTGGGGCGCTCGACCGCTCCGGGTCGAGGCCTTGACCGGGCTTTCGGTCGCCCAGGCCTGCGCCGTCGTGGCATGGACCGAAGCCGCCTGGACGGCCGGCGCGTCGGCCGGCGCGGGCGGCGGCTGCATCTGCGGCGACGCCACGACCGGCTTGGGAACGATCGCTTCGACCACGGGTGCCTCTGGGGCGGGAGGCTCAGAGGGGGGCATGGCGCGCGACCGCCCCTGCAGCCGGGCCGCCGACGAGAAGCCGATCAGGTCGTCATGATCGACGTCGGGTTCGGTCGGCGGGAGCGTGGTCGGATCGCCGGGTTCGGCCATCGAAATCCTCGGGAACAGTTGCGGCGACAATGGCGGTCCGCCCGGCGCGAGGCAACCCGCTCAGAGGTCGTTGATGCTCATGTCGGGCCGGTCCATCCACGACCCGGCCGCCCAGCCGCGCTCGGCCGGGCTCAGATGCTCGCCCACCACGATGGTATTGGTCGGTGTCTCCTCCAGCGCCAGCTCGACGCAGCGATACGGCGAGCCGTCGTCGGCGAGGAGGGCGTCCAGCTTGCGCCGCAGGGCGATGGCGAAGGCCTCGGTCGTGGGGTCGCCCTGGAACACCATCAGCTGGCCCAGCCGGTGCGGCTCATGCGTGCGGAACCAGTCGAGCAGGGGATCGGCCGACCCGAGCTGAAAGGCGTGATCCACCGCCCCGTCGATGAACCGGTGCCAGCGGGTCTTCAGGCTCTCGAACGAGGCGACGTAGTTGGAGCCGCCGAAATCGATCGCCGCGTCCGTCGCCAGGGTGATGGTGACGAACTCATTGTGCCCGTGCGGCACGGCGCAACGCGACCCCGCGTCCGCCAGCAGACGGTGGGCCATCGAAAATCGGCGGGTGAAGCGAACCTGGGGCATGGAAGGGCGCTATGTCGTGCCAAAGCCCCGCGAACGCAAGGTTCAGGCTGGATCAGCGACGATAGCGCAGTTCGCATCCGGCCCCGGCGGCGGCCTCCAGCGCTCCGGGCTTGTCGACACGCACGGTCACGGCCAGGACGCGGGGATCGGTCAGACAGTCCAGGGCCAGCCGCTCGGCGAAGGTCTCCACCAGCCCCACATGGCCCTCGGCGACGATGCGGCGGCAGGCGGCGGCGACGCTCTCATAGTTCACCGTATCGGCCAGGCCGTGCACCTCGGCCGGCCCCAGATCCAGGCTCACGTCGATCAGCAGGGTCTGCAGCCGGCCGTGTTCGTGGTCATAGACGCCGATGCCCGCCTCGACGATCAGGCCCTGGACGAAGATGGTCAGGCTTTCGCGCACCGGCGCGGTTGGGGACGGGGTAAGCAGGGACACGGTCAGGCCTCGGGGTCGATGTCGGGGGTCTGCCACGCCAGATGCTGGCCGCCGTCGACGGCGATCATCTGGCCCGTGACCGAGCGGGCCGCGACGAGATACAGGACGGCCGCCGCGATGTCGTCGGGGGAGGCCCCGTGGCCCAGGGGCACGGCGGCGGCCTCGGCCTCGAACTCGGCGGCGGTCTGGTGGATGGATTTCAGCGTCGGACCGGGGCCGACGCCATTGACGCGGATGCGCGGGGCCAGGGCCTGGGCCAGGGTCCGCGTCGCCCACCACAGGCCGTTGCGCGACAGGGCATAGGAGACGAAGCGCGGATCGGGCTTCAGCACCCGCTGGTCCAGCAGGTTGACGATGGCGGCCCCGTCGGGCGCCTGGGCGGCGAAGGCCTCGGACAGCACCAGCGGCGCGCGCAGATTGGTCTCCAGATGCCGGTCCCAGGTCTCGCGCGACAGGCCTCCGACCCGGTCGTCCTCGAACACCGAGGCGTTGTTGACCAGAACCGACAGCGGCCCCAGGGCGGCGACGGCGGCAGGGATCAGGGCACGGACCGCCGCCTCGTCCGTCAGGTCGGCCAAGACGACGGCGGCGCGACGGCCCAGGGCGCGCACCTCGGCCGCGAGGGCCTCGGCGTCGTCGATGGAGTCGCGGTGATGGATGGCGACGTCATGGCCGCGTCGGGCCAGGGCCAGCACGATGGTGCGGCCGATGCGGCGCGCCGCCCCGGTGACCAGGGCCGCGCCAAGCGGGGTGTCAGTCAACCCGGCCGAACTCGAACGCGTTGATCGCGGCGAGGACGACGACGAAACCGATGATGATGCCGAGCGCGAGCATGGAACTCTCCTGTTCAGGGGCTGCAATAGAGCGGGCGGGGCGGAGGTTCAAGACGGCAGACAGCCCGAGCCGTCAGGCAGGCTCCGGCATTCCCCTGCCCTCACCGGGATGGCGACCCGCGCACCGGGGCAGCATCAGAATCAGAGGTTTGTCATGTGAAGGCCTGCCGCCCTACCCTGACGCGGTTCACGCGCGAGCGATCAGAGGCCACGTCAGGGCAAAACAGGCGACCGGCCAGGCGGCAGCAACCATCGCGGCCCAATAGCGGCGTCGGGCACGCAGCACCCAGGCCAGAACGGGGCTAATCACCAGCCCTAGATAGCCGAGAGTCACAGTCCAATACCGGCCCGCTGAAATCTCGCCGTTCTGGAATGCGTCTTGGGCGAAAAGCACGGCCAGACTGCCCACAGACACTCCGCCAACCGCGAGAAGGGTCGACAATCCCAACCAGAGCGTGGCCACTTCGCGATAGTTCGCAGGATCGCGCAGCGTCTGGAATACGGCAGGCATGGCGGACTCCGAATGGCCAAGAGGCGACGACCGCGATACACGGAATCTCATGGCCTGGCGCACCCGAATCGAGCCGTTCACCCGGCCGCTGTTCTTCGCTGTCTCGCGGGCGACCCGGGGCATGACGCTCGGCGTTCGGGCCGTGGCGGTCGACGATCGGGGCCGGGTCATGCTGGTCAAACACACCTATCTGGCAGGCTGGTGGCTGCCCGGGGGCGGGGTGGATCGGGGGGAGACCTGTCTGGACGCCGCCGCGCGCGAGCTGTTCGAGGAGACGGGGCTGACGGCCATCGCTCCGGGGCGGCTGGTGTCGCTGCATTCCAATGAGCGGTTCTTCCCGGGCGATCACGTCGCCGTCTATCGCTTCGACGCCTTCACCCCCGGTGAACTGACCCACCACGGCGAGATCGCCGAGACCGGCTGGTTCGATCCCCTGGACCTGCCCGCCGACGCCCACCGCTCGACCGTCGCGCGGCTGGCCGAGATTTTCGGCGGGGCGCCGGTCGATCCCAACTGGTAGAGACCCGCCATGAATTTCGCCCCCTATCTCGCCATGCTGGCCGTCGTCCTGGCGGGCGGGGCCACCGCGCTTCAGGCCCCGACCAATGCGCGGCTGGCCCAGGCCGTGGCCAGCCCGGTCAACGCCGCCTTCATCAGCTTCGCGGTCGGCACGGCGGCGCTGGGGATCCTGGCCGCCGTCCTGCACACCCGGCCCGACATGGTGGCGACCAAGGGCCTGCCCCCCTATGCCTGGTTCGGGGGGCTGTACGGCGCGATCTTCGTGGTCGCAGCGGCCTGGGCCGTGCCCCGGCTGGGCGTGGCCACGACCATCACCCTGATGGTGGCGGGCCAGCTGCTGCTCAGCCTGGTGCTCGACCATTTCGGGGCCCTGGGCGTGCCGCCGAACCCGATCAGCCTGACCCGGATCGCCGGCGTCGCCCTGGTCGTCGGCGGCGTCCTGCTGGTCCGGCGGGGCTGAGCCGGATGTCCGCCCCGCTGCCCGACGCCGGCCGCAACTGGGTCGACGCCCGCGCGCCCGAAGGCCTGAAGCCCTGGCTGAAGCTGGGCCGGTTCGACCGGCCGATCGGCATCTGGCTGCTGCTGCTGCCCGGCTGGCAGGGCATCACCCTGGTTCTGGCCGCCGATCGTCGCCTGCCCGGCCTGTACGACCTGTGGCTGTTCGTCGGCTTCGGGATCGGGGCCTGCCTGATGCGGGCGGCGGGCTGCGCCTTCAACGACATCGTCGATCGCGACATCGACGCCCAGGTCGCCCGCACCGCCCAGCGGCCGATCCCGTCCGGCCGGATCCGTGTCAAACAGGCGTGGGCCTTCGTGGTCGGCTGCAGCCTCATTAGCCTGCTCATTCTGCTGACCCTGAACCTGACGGCGATCCTGCTGGGGGTCGGGTCCCTGGCCCTGGTGGCCGCCTATCCCTTCATGAAGCGGATCACCTGGTGGCCCCAGGCCTGGCTGGGCCTGACCTTCAACTGGGGGGCCCTGATGGGGTTCGCGGCGGTGAGCGGTCAGGTGACGCCCGCCGCTACGCTTCTCTACCTCGGCGGCGTGTTCTGGACGCTGGGCTACGACACCATCTACGCCCTGCAGGACCTCGAGGACGACGCCATGGTGGGGGTCAGGTCCACCGCCCGCCGGCTGGGCAAGGACGTCCAGCGCGGCGTCGCCGTCTTCTATGCCCTGGCTCTCGGCCTCGCCGCAGCGGCCGGGTTCGCGGCCGGGCTGGCCGCGCCATTCTTCCTCGTCCTGATCGCCTATGCCGCCCACCTGGCCTGGCAGGCGCGCACCCTGCGGCCCGAGGACGGGGCCCTGGCCCTGCGCCTGTTCCGGTCGAACCGGGAGGCGGGGCTGATCCTGCTGGCGGCCATCGCCCTGGGCGGGGTAACGTCGCCGCTCTAGACTGGAGACCGCCATGACCCCTTCCACCCGCGCCCTCGTTCTGAGCCTCGCCCTGGCGGCGACCCTGGCCGGGTGCAATCGGGACCGGCCCGCCGAGCCCGCCGGCCCGGCCCCCGCCCCCGGGGCCGCCGTGACCCCGGCCGCGGCCGCGCCGATGGCCTATGAGTCCAAGACCCCCTATGCCGAGGTCAGTCTGAAACTGCCGGCGGCGATCAAGACCCAGCCCGACCTGCACGCCGCCCTCTATGCCCGTTCGGTCGCCGACCTGCGCGCCTTCACCGAAGGGGCCCAGGCCGATCGCAGCGAGGCCGGAGGCGACGCCGGCCTGGGGCCCTATGCCAAGTCCATCGACATCGTGCCCGGGGCCGAGACCGGCAAGCTCTTCAGCCTGGTCCGCACCGACTACGAGAACACCGGCGGGGCCCATCCCAACTCGGCCTACCGCTCGGTGCTGTGGGACAAGGCGCTTAAGCGCGAGATCACCGCCGCCGACCTGTTCGCCAAGGGGGCCAATCTGTCGTCGCTCGACGCCGCCCTGTGCGCCGCGGTGAATGTCGAAAAGAGGAAGCGCGACCCGGGGGCCCAGACCGTGGCTCTGACCGGCGGCGGGGACTGGACCTGCCCCCGCGCCGCCACCACGCCCTTCGTCCTGGCCCAGGGCGCGACGCCCGGCAAGGCGGGCGGGCTGGTCTTCCTGATCGGCCCCTATCTGGTCGGCCTTTATGCCGAGGGGGCCTATGAGGTGACCGTGCCGCAAAGCGCCTTCCGGTCCCTGCTCGCCCCCGCCTATGCCGACGAGTTCGGCGGCGCGCCCAAGGCCTGACGTCGGGGCTCGCCCCTTCGGGAGAGGGAGAGCCGCGAGCCGCGGCTCACTTCAGGAAGTCGTCCACCAGGGCGACGAACCGGTCCGGCTGGTCGGCCATGATGAAGTGACGGCTGCCGTCGACCCGGATCAGCGTCACCTCCGGCAAGCCGGCGTATTCCCGCGTCCACATCGCATCGGCGATGGCGGCCGGCGCGCCGCCGTCGGCATCGGAGGCATAGAGGGCGGTCACCGGCGTGGTCATGGCGGCCAGACCCGGCCGGGCATCGGTGGTCATGACGTCGGTCAGGGCGGCGGCGACGGCGCGGCGGTCGCTGGCCATCGACCATTCGACCATGGTCTCGCGCATCGCCGGATCGCGCGTCAGGCCGACGGCCGCCTGGGCCTGTTGCGCGCGGAAGGCGGCGTCGTCGGACGCCAGCATTCCGGCGGCCATCCGGGCCGCGAACGGACGGGCGGACTCGGCCGTCGCGGTCGGGCCGAACAGGGCGCTGTAGAACGGCAGGGCGTCGACGATCATCAGCCGCCCGACCCGCTCCGGGTGCTGCTGCGCCAGCAGCAGGCCCGACAGGCCGCCCATCGAATGGCCGATGACGGCGGGCCGATCCAGGCCCGCCTCGGCGACATAGCGCGCCAGTTCGTCGACCTCGGGCTGGACGAAGGGGCCGTCGCCGTGGTTCCAGGGCTCGCCCGCGAACCCGGCCAGCTGGACCAGATGCACCCGGTGGGTCGCGGCCAGCCGCGTGGCCAGCGGCCGCCAGACTTCGCTTGAGGACACCAGGCCGGGGATCAGGATGACGTCGGAGCCGGACCCGATCACTTCGACCGACAGCCGGCCGGAGGTGAAGGGCGTGGCGGCCTGAACCGCATGCGCCGGTTCGGCCTTGGCCTGTTCGTTGGCGACCGTACAGGCCACCACGACGGCGACGACGATCGGGAACCAGGCACGGGGGCGCCGGCACCGCAGCAAGGCAGTGGGAAACTTCATCTCGATGTCCTTTGGATGGGCCTGACGAGTGTCAGGCGTGGGGGTTTTCGAAGATCGTCTCGACCGGCTGGCCGAACAGCACGGCGATCCGGTAGGCGAGGTCGAGGGAGGGGTCGTGCTTCTCGGTCTCCAGGGCGTTGACCGCCTGGCGCGAGACGCCCAGCGCCTGCCCCAGCTGCTCCTGGGTCCAGCCGCGTTCGACGCGGAGGGCTTTCAGTCCGTTCTTCATCGGCTGCTGCGGATGAAGGGCGAAACGACCCCGTACATGCCGAAGAAGAGCGGGACGATCAGCCAGGTCTCAATATGTGGGGCCCCGGCGAAGCTCTCACCGAACCCCCAGAAGGCGGCGACCGCCAGCGTCAGTCCCGCCGCGACGATGAACTGTTTGGCCGTCACGCCCCGGACGAACTCGTCGCTTTCGCGCATGAAGGCGAGCACGGCCCAGATCTGGCCGATCACCGGCGCGGACACGGCCGCAGCCAGTACCCAGGCGGCCGGCTTGCCCATGACTTCGTCAAAAGCATCCGTGGTCATCATCGCCACGCAGATCGCAACATAGGGCACGGTGAACGCGATCGTGCGAAGTCTGTAGCGGCGCGCCGCTGTACTGCTGTCCCAAGCCATGTCCGGCCTCCTCATTTGTAAGGCCTACCTTACATCCACCATATGTCATGTCAACCTGACTTTGTCAGGTCAACGCGACATGCGGTGAGTGCACCCGGAAGGTCGGTGGAGACGGCTCGGAGGCCCGGCTGACATGCCGCATTCCGGTCGACCGTCTGACGGCCCATCTCTGCCGCATGCGCCCGCCCCTTGAAAATCCCAGAGGCATGGCCGTCCCCAGCGGCCGGCTGTCCCGTCTCGCCCGCTTCGGCGGACTGGCCTCGGGCGTGGCCGGCGGCATGCTGGCCGAGGGGGCGCGCCAGTTCAGCCAAGGCAGGCGGCCGACCGTCGGCGACCTGCTGCTGACCCCGGCCAATGCCGTGCGGGTCACCGAACAGCTGGCCCAGCTGCGCGGGGCGGCGATGAAGGTGGGCCAGCTGATCTCCATGGACGCCGGCGAGATGCTGCCGCCCGAGCTGTCCGACATCCTGTCGCGGCTGCGCGCCGACGCCCGCCCCATGCCCCAGGTCCAGCTGAAGGCCGCCCTGAACCGCCGCTGGGGCCGGGGCTGGGAGGCGCGGTTCACGCGCTTCGATTTCGACCCCGTCGCCGCCGCCTCGATCGGCCAGGTTCACCGGGCCCTGACGCTGAACGGCGACGACCTGGCCATCAAGGTGCAGTATCCGGGAGTCCGGAACAGCATCGACAGCGACGTCGACAACGTCGCCGCCCTGATGCGTCTGTCCGGCCTGATGCCCAGGGAACTGGACGTCACCCCCCTGCTGGGCGAGGCCAAGCGCCAGCTGCACGAGGAGGCCGACTACGAGCGAGAGGGTCAGTATCTCGCCCGGTTCGCGACCCTGCTGGCCGATGATCCCGATTTCGTGGTCCCGCGCCTGCACGCCGACCTGACCCGGCCCGACGTCCTGGCCATGACCTATCTGCCCGGCGACCCGGTCGAAGATCTGGCCACCGCCCCCCAGGCCGAGCGTGACCGGGTGGCCACGGTGCTGATGCGACTGCTGCTGCGCGAACTGTTCGCGTTCGGCCTGATGCAGACCGATCCCAACTTCGCCAACTATCGCCATGACCCCGCGACCGGCCGGATCGTCCTGCTGGACTTCGGGGCCACCCGCGCGATCGGGCCCGAGGTGGCCGAGGGCTATCGCGTCTTCCTGAGGGCCGCCCTGGCCAATGATCGTGACGGGGCGATCGCTGCGGCGCGGCGGATCGGCTTCTTCGACGACCGGGCCTTGAACAAGGACCGGGCCGGCCTGGAGGCCATGTTCGACCTGGTCCTGGCCCCGTTCCAGGCGACCGAGCCGTTCGATTTCGGCGACACCGCCGTGGTCGCCCAGCTGCGGACGCGGGGAATGAGTTTCGCCGAGGACCGCGCCGTCTGGCACATCCCGCCCATCGACACCCTGTTCATCCAGCGCAAGCTGGGCGGCGTCTATCTGATGGCGGCCCGGCTGAAGGCGCGGGTGGATATGCGCGCCCTGCTGAACCCCTGGCTCTAGCCGAACAGGGCCGGAGGGCTCACATCCCCGCCATGGCCATCGCCGATCCCCGCGCCTTCATCCTGGCCAACACCCGGCTTCAGGCCGTGCCGCACACGCCTCAGATCCGCCTGTGGCTGGCCGACGAGATCACGCCGATCTGGCGCATGACGGAAGAGGAACTGGGCGAACTGGGCCTGCCCCCGCCCTTCTGGGCCTTCGCCTGGTCAGGCGGTCAGGGTCTGGCGCGCTGGCTGCTGGACCATCCGGAGGAGGTCGCCGGCAGGACCGTACTGGACTTCGCCACCGGCTCCGGACTGGTCGGGATCGCGGCCGCCCTGTCGGCGGCGACCACCGTGCGATGCGTCGATATCGATCCCTTCTGCGGCGCGGCCGTGGCCCTGAACGCCGCCGCCAACGACGTGGCCGTCGAATTCACCGACACCGACCTGCTGGACCATGACCCGCCCAAGGTGGACGTGCTGTGCGCCGGGGACGTCTGCTACGAAAAGCCGATGACCGACCGCGTCATGGCCTGGCTGCGGCAGGCGCGCCGGCAGGGATCGCGCGTGCTGATCGGCGATCCCCACCGCACCTATTTCGACGCCGCGGGCCTGACGCTCCTGGCGGAGTACCAGGTGCCCACGACGCGCGGGCTGGAAGACTTCGCCATCAAGCGCAGCTCGGTCTTCGCCCTCGACTAGGCCGAGACGCCGTGACCGTGGCGGCCTTCGGCGATCTCTTCGATCATCTTGGCGTTGAAGGCCGGCAGGTCGTCGGGGCTGCGGCTGGTCACCAGGCCGTTGTCGACGACCACCTCCTCGTCGACCACCTCGGCCCCGGCATTGCGCAGATCAGTGCGGATGGTCTTGAAACTGGTCAGGCGACGGCCTTTCGCCACGCCGGCCTCGATCAGCAGCCAGGGCGCATGGCAGATGGCGGCCACCGGCTTGCCGGCCTCGAAGAAGGCCCGGATGAAGTCGAGCGCCGGCTCCTCCACCCGCAGCTGGTCGGGATTGGCCACGCCGCCGGGCAGCAGCAGGGCCTGGTAGTCGCCGGCGTCGGCGTCCGACAGGGCCTTGTCGACCGGGATGGCGTCTCCGGGAGTCAGGTGGTTGAAGCCCTGGATCGTGCCGGTCTTCAGCGAGATCACCTCGACTGTGGCCCCTGCCGCCTTCAGCGCCTTGACGGGATCAAGCAGTTCGATCTGTTCCACGCCGTCGGTGGCGAGAACGGCGACGCGCTTGCCGGTGAGGGATTGGGTCATGGGGAGGCTCCTTGCCGCTGAAATGAGGGTCGAAGAACCGATCAGAGGCCCCGAGGTTGCGGCTCCGCTTGGCGACTGCGGCAACGGAACCCATGTCTCCATCCATGAAGAGGCTCGCCCCCCTGCCCGCCCTCGCCCTGATGGCCGTCGCCGGCACCGTCAGCGCCCAGGTCCGGCCCGTCATCCCCTATGTCGGCGCCACGGTCGCCGATCAGCACCGCTACGAGAACGAGCGGCTGTACCAGCGCTCGCGCGACCAGGCCGCCACGGCGCGTCAGAACCAGCTGGGTGCCCGCCTGACCCGGCAGGACCTTCAGGCGGCGCGCGCCCCCGAACCCTATATCCCGCTGCAGCCCCTCATCCCCCAGACGCCCGAGGCCGCCCGACGCGACCGCGACACCGCCGTGGCGGGCGTGACGCAGATCGACGACTGGCTGGATCGCAGGCCGCGCTGAGCGCCCCCCGCTGATCGCCACGCATCCCTTCCGTCCCGACCGCGTTCCGGCCTAGCTTGGGACACACAACGGGGAGACGGACATGCGCTGGCAGGGTGGACAACGGGGTGGCGGCGGCGTCGAGGATCGGCGCGGCATGGGCGGCGGAGCGATCGCGGGCGGCGGGATCGGCGTCACGGTCCTGGCGCTGATCGGATATTTCGTTTTCGGGATCGATCCCTCGACCACCACCCAGGTCGCCAGCCAGTTCGGCGGGGCCAGCGCCGCCCAGGAGGGGACCCAGGGGACGCCTGAGGATCAGGCCGGCCAGTTCATCGACATCGTCGGCGGCAACATCAACCAGGTCTGGGCCACCAAGCTGGACGGCTACACCCCGCCTGCGAACATCGTCCTGTACGAACAGGGCACCTCCACCGGCTGCGGCTTCGGCCAGTCGGCCATGGGCCCCTTCTACTGCCCGGCCGATCGGCAGGTCTTCCTCGACCTGTCGTTCTGGCAGCAGATGGAAAATGACCTGGGGGCCTCGGGCGCGGACTTCGCCCGCGCCTATGTCCTGGCCCACGAGATCGGCCATCACGTCCAGACCCTGACCGGTGCCTCCCAGCGGGTTCAGCAGGCCCAGGCCCGCGCCTCCGGCGAGGCCGAGGCGAACCAGTATTCGGTCGGGCTGGAGCTGCAGGCCGACTGCTACGCGGGGGTCTGGGCCGCCAATGCGGCGGCCGTGTCCAACGGCGAGGTGGCGGTGGAGCCGGGCGATCTCGAGGAGGGCATGAAGACCGCCTCGGCGATCGGCGACGACGCCCTGCAGCGTCGCTCGGGCGGACAGGTCAACCCGGACGGCTTCACCCACGGCACCTCGGCCCAGCGGGTCGAGGCGCTGCAGCGCGGCTATCGGTCGGGCGACCCGGCCAGCTGCGAGGGGTACACCGCCACCTGATCGCTTGTCGGGAACCGGCCACCGGGCCATGGTCCGGTGTGCCCTCCCAGTCCGTGACCGCCGCCGAGACCCTCCGCCATGCCCGCCGCGTGGTGGTCAAGGTCGGCTCGTCGCTGGTCGTCGATGATCAGAGCAAGGGGCCGGCCCTGTCCTGGCTGACCGGCCTGGCCGAGGACATCGCCTTGCTGCGGGCCGGCAACCGGTCGGTCATCGTCGTCTCGTCCGGGGCCGTGGCCCTCGGGCGGGGTCGGCTCGGGCTGGAGAGGAACGCCCGGCTGGACGAGAAACAGGCCGCCGCCGCCGTCGGTCAGTCTCTGCTGATGCAGGCCTGGGAGAGCGCCCTGGCCTCGCGCGACATGACCCCGGCCCAGGTCCTGCTGACGCGCGACGACACCGAGCGGCGCCGGCGGTGGCTGAACGCCCGGGCCACGCTGGAGGCCCTGCTGAAGCTCGGCGTCGTTCCGGTGGTCAATGAGAACGACACCGTGGCCACCGAGGAGATTCGCTACGGCGACAACGACCGGCTGGCGGCGCGCACGGCCCAGCTGGCCCGGGCCGACCTGCTGATCCTGCTGTCCGACGTCGACGGCCTGTACACGGCCGATCCCCGCCGCGACCCGGACGCCCGCCACATCGACCGGATCGAGGCCCTGACGCCCGAGATCCTGGCCATGGCGGGCGGGGCGAACGCCCAGGCCTCGGTCGGCACCGGCGGCATGACGACCAAGCTGGAGGCGGCCCGCATCGCCCGTTCGGCCGGCTGCGCCACCCTGATCGTCTCCGGCCTCGTGCCCCGTCCCCTGTTCGCCGCCAGCCAGGGGGCCCGCGCCACCCTGATCACCGCCCCCGCCAGCCCCCTGCAGGCCTACAAGGCCTGGATCGCCGGCAGTCTGGAACCGGCCGGCCTGCTGGAGGTCGACGCGGGGGCGGCCGAGGCCCTGGCGGGCGGACGCAGCCTGCTGGCCTCCGGCGTCCGCCGGATTGAAGGTCGGTTCGACCGAGGCGACAGCGTGCGCGTGCTGATCGACGGCACCGCCGTGGGCGTCGGTCTGGCGGCCTATTCCGCCGACGAGATGGCCTTGATCCTGGGTCGCCACTCGGGTGAGATCGAGGCCATCGTGGGCTATAAGGGGCCGGGCGTGGCCATCCACCGCGACGACCTGGTGCTGACCCCATGAGCGAGATCGACGACGACATGCGGGGCATGGGCCGCCGCGCCCGCGCCGCCGCCCAGGCCGTCCGCACCGCGCCGGCCGAGGTCCGCAGCCGCGCTCTGGCGGCCGCCGCCCGGTCGCTGCGGACGCGGGCCGACGCCATCCTGAGCGCCAACCGGATCGACCTCGATCGGGCCCGCGCCAATGGCATGAGCGAGGCCCTGCAGGACCGTCTGGCCCTGACCCCGGCCCGGATCGCGGCCATGGCGGACGCGGTCGACGAGGTCGCCGCCTTCCCCGACCCGCTGGGCGTCGTCACCGACCGCTGGACCCGCCCGAACGGCCTGGCCTTCCAGCGCGTGCGCACGCCCCTGGGCGTGCTGGCCATCATCTATGAGAGCCGGCCCAATGTGACCGCCGACGCCGCCGCCCTGTCGATCCGCTCGGGCAATGTCGCCATCCTGCGCTGCGGCTCCGACTGTCTGGACAGTTCGCGCGCCATCCATGCGGCCATGGTCGAGGGCCTGGTCGAGGCCGGCCTGCCCTTGGACGCGGTGCAGCTGGTCGACACGCCGGACCGGGCGGCCGTCGGGGCCCTGCTGACCGGGCTGGAGGGGACGATCGACCTGCTGATCCCGCGCGGCGGCAAGAGCCTGGTGGCGCGGGTCCAGGCGGAGGCGCGGGTGCCCGTGCTGGGCCATCTGGAGGGGCTGAACCACACCTATCTGCACGCCTCGGCCAATCCCGCGATGGCGGTCGACGTCGTGGTCAACGCCAAGATGCGGCGCGTCTCCGTCTGCGGCGCGACCGAGACCCTGCTGGTGGACCGGACGGCGGCCGAGCGTCTGCTGGTGCCGGTGGCCCAGGCCCTGACGGCGGCGGGCTGCGCGCTGCGCGGCGACGCCGAGGCCATGGCCCTGGTCCCCGGCATGGCGGCGGCCGAGGAGGCCGACTGGTCGACGGAGTATCTGGCCCCGATGCTGGCGGTGCGGATCGTCGACGGGCTGGACCAGGCCATCGCCCACATCGCCACCTATGGCTCCGGCCACACCGAGGCGATCGTGGCCGAGGACGCCTGGGCCGCCGCGGCCTTCCAGCAGGCCGTCGACAGCGCCATCGTGCTGTGGAACGCCTCGACCCAGTTCGCCGACGGCGGCGAGTTCGGCTTCGGCGGCGAGATCGGCATCTCGACCTCGCGCCTGCACGCCCGAGGCCCGGTGGGCGCCGAACAGCTGACCAGTTTCAAATATCTGGTCACCGGCACGGGCCAGACCCGGCCCTGAAGCCTGATCCACACACCTCAAACGATCAAGCTCTAGCCGCCCCCCAGGTCCAGCGGACGCGAGGTGTGGAGGGCGGGGCCGCCCAGATCCAGCAGCACCCTCTGACCCTCGAACGCCGCCATCCCGACCAGGGCGGTCGGGAACCCCGGCAGGGCCACGTCGGCATAGATCGCCGTCTCGACGTCCTGGTACAGCTGATCGCCGATGGTGATCGTCCGTGCCCGGACCAGTTCGGAGGCAATGGCCCCGCCCAGCACGATGCTGCGGCCTTCGCGGACGGGCCGGCCGTCCAGCAGGCCTGCAGTGACCGCCGTCTCGCGCCCCAGGGCCAGGATCGCCGAGGCCCCCGTATCCACCACGGCCTGAAACCGCGCGCCCTCGACCGTGACCTCGGTATGCAGCGCGCCGCGCGCCCGCCCGACCGTCACCGGCAGGACATCCTCCGGCAGACGATGCGCGGCCCGGTCGTGAAACCTCAGGCGATGCGCGGTCGTGTCCAGCTCGAGCACGGTTTCGCCCAGCACGTCCTGGCCCAGGATCAGCGGCGCGGACAGGCCCTGCCGCATGGCCAGGGGGCCCAGTTCGAGAATGGCGGCGCGCAGTCCGGCGATCCGCATGTCGCCGAGCGCGATCTGCAGCGTCGTGCCCCGGCCCATCTGGGCCCCGCCTCCGACGCCATAGGCCACCAGCGGCACGTCGACGGAACGGGTCAAGCCCAGGGCGTCGAACAGCCCGCTGTCGATCACGGAGAACTGCGCGCCGGAATCGATCAGGGCCCGTACCGTCTGACCGGCGATGGTGACGAGGGCCGTGGGCGTGGCGGCGCGCGGCTCGTCATAGGAGACCCATCCGCTGGTCCCGTCGGGTCCGAAGCTCATGGCGGGATCGCGCCACAGCACGTTTTCACGCAGCCACCAGGCGCCGCCCAGCCCGCCGGCCAGCAGCGCGGCCCGGGTCAGGAGGTCACGACGGTTCATGGACAGGACAATGGGGAGGCGAGCGGGCCGCGTCGAGGCGCAGCGCTGTCGCGGGGCGTCTTTTGCCCGCGACGCCCCCGTTTTCCCGGTCTTCACGATCCCTTCACCCTGTCCGGAAACCCTGTGTCAAGGCGGCCTCCGGCACCATCGGCGGAGAAAAAGGGACCTCCATGGCGCGCGCTCAGTTTCAAAAAGGCCAGAAGGTCTGGGTCGAGTGCGTGGGCGCCTGGGCTCAGGTGGAGAAGGTCCAGCCCGTCTGGGCCAAGGGCTTCGAGGAACCGGTCCGCGTCACCTACGACGTCGGCCTGGGGCGCGAGTTCCAGGCCGGCGAACTGAGCCTGCCGGTCGAGGACGAGGCCAGCCGGGACGTCGGCGACTGGCGGCTGCTGCGGGCCCGCAACAAGTGGCAGTCCGCCGAGGACGTGCCCCATCACCCCTATCCCGGCAGCTATCCCGTCGTGGTCACCGATACCGCCGACTGGGGCGGCTGGCGCGTGCCCGGGGCCGAATACGATCGCGATCCGCAGAAGATCGAGTTCCAGGGTCGTCTGATCGTCTCCGCGCCCCGGCTGATGCAGCTGGCGCAGCGGCTGGTCGATGCCGTGTCCGAAGACCCGGACGACGCCCCGCCCGAAAGCCTCGCCCTGGCGCGGGAAGCGCATGAGATCCTGAAGTCCATCACCCAGATCGTCGGGGCCCCGGCGGAAAGCCAGATCGGTCTGCCGCTCTCCCAGAGGGCGGTCGCCGCCTAATCCATTGGACGGGTCTCGACAGGATTCAGCGACGCAGCCTAGATTCGACCGCGACACGAACGCGCGCGCACCCGGCCCCGCCGGATCAGGCCGCGAACCTCTGGGAGAGCGCCTTGCGGGGCACTGAGCGCCGCATTCAGCATCCGGGCCGCCGTGCCGCGGACCGGCCAGACGGCCTGCCCACCTGGGCCAGGATCCTGTTGCTCGCGCTCGCCCTGGGTGTGGCCAGCTACGTCCTGATCTTTGCGCGCGAGAGCACCCGACCCGCCCGCGAGCTGGCCGCGCTGCGGCAGGAGGCCCTGGTCACGGCCGCTCAGCTGGCCGCCGCGCAGCTGGATGCATCGCTGAGCCGCGCTCAGCTCGGCCTCGATGTCGCTGCGGTCGGCCTTGCCGACGCGCCGGAACGCCCCCTGGCGGCGATCGAAGCCGCGCGACGCATCGCGCCCGAGACGGCCTTCATGGTCAGCGCCCCCGGCGGCCGGACGCTCGCGGTCACCGGCGCGCGCCGGGCGGAATTCGATCAGACGACCACCGCCGTCTTCAGCCGGCGCACGACGACCGAGCGCACCCTGACCGCCTTGACGCGTCCCCCGGCCCAGGACGGCGTTCTGATCGTTCGCGCCGATGGCGGCATACTGGGTGAGACGACCACGCTGAACGCCCGCCTCGGCCTGGAGATCGGCGATCTGGTCGAGTCGCATTCGCCCGTCATCGGCCGGACGGCCGGCGGCCCGCTGTCGGCCGTGGGGGTCAGGGTGGGCGAGACGGGGCTGGTCGCCGTCGCCTGGCGCCAGAGCATCAGCGGTGCCGCCGCCGTCGTCAGCGATCTGTGGTTGTTCATCGCGCCCCTGGGGCTGGGCGTTCTGGTCGTGGGAATGGCCATTCTGCAGCGCTGGCAGGAGCGACGCGCGGCCAAGGTGTGGGCCGAAAGCGAGAACCGCTTCCGCGTCGCCGTCGAGGCCGCGCGCTGCGGCGTCTGGGAATGGGATCTGGACAGGGAAACGGTCGAGATCTCGGACTATATGGCCGCCCTGGTCGGCCTGCCCGCAGGGGGCGGCGTCAGCAGCCAGGCGGTGATGGACCGGATCCATCCCCGCTATCGCAATCTGGTCGAACACGCCCTGCGTCAGGCCGCGACCTTCGGGGCGTTCGAGGTGACCTTCCCCGTCGCCAAGGAGGGTGGCGGCGTCCGCTGGATCGATGCCCGGGGCCAGGCCCGCGGCGCACGCGGCGAAGACGGCTTCGACCTGATCATGGGCGTGGCCATGGACATCACCGAGGCGCGGCGCGCCAAGGCCCAGGCCCAGGCCGCCGAGGGACGTTTGCGCGACGGCATCGAGAGCGTGTCCGACGCCTTCGTCCTGTTCGATCGGCAGGGTCGGCTGATCCTGTGGAACCAGGCGTTCAAGGACGCCTTCGGCTTCGCCGACGAGGCCGTGCGCAAGGGGGCCCAGAAGGACGAGCTGAACCGCATCGCCGCCCTGGCCATCAAGGCCGACCGGCCGTCGCCCGAAGGCCGGGCCGGCGCGCGCGAGGTCGAGCTGAACGACGGGCGGGTCCTGCAGCTGGCCGAGCGGTTCACCGGCGACGGCGGCACCGTCATCACCGCGGCGGATGTGACCGCCATCCGCCGTCAGGAAGTGGAGCGCCAGCGGGCGGCCGAGTCCCTGGGCAAGACCGTGGCCGAGCTGGAGGCGAGCCAGGGCATGCTCAGCCAGCTGGCCCGTAAATACGAAATCGCCATGACCCGGGCCGAGGCCGCCAACCAGGCCAAGTCGGAGTTCCTGGCCAACATGTCCCACGAGCTTCGCACCCCGCTGAACGCCATCAACGGATTCTCCGAAATCATGGCCGGCGAGATGTTCGGTCCCTTGGGACACGAGAAATACAAGGGCTACGCCCACGACATCCTGAAATCCGGTCAGCATCTGCTGAGCCTGATCAACGACATCCTGGACATGGCCAAGATCGAGGCCGGGAAGATGACCCTGCACTACGAACCGGTGTCCCTGACCGAGGTGTGCGAGGACGCCATTCGCCTGATGCGCGGCAAGGTGCAGGACTGCGGCCTGACCCTGACCTTGAAGGCCGGCGATGTGCCCCAGATCGAGGCGGACTACCGCGGCCTGAAGCAGGTGATGCTGAACCTGATCTCGAACGCGGTGAAGTTCACCCCGGAAGGCGGCGAGATCACCGTCTCCGTCACGCAGCGCGGGGAGACCCATATGCGGATTGCCGTCGCCGATACGGGCATCGGCATCGCCGAGGCCGACCTGGCCCGGCTGGCCCATCCCTTCGAACAGGTCGAGGGCCAGCACTCCAAGACCACCCAGGGCACCGGTCTGGGCCTGGCCCTGACCAAGTCGCTGATCGAACTGCACCAGGGCGAAATGCGGATGGAGAGCACGCCCGGGAAAGGCACCACCGTCAGCTTCGACCTCCCCATTCACCGCCCCGGCCTCGTCGAGATCCCGCAGGCGAAGGCGGCCTGAGCCGCACGCAGCCGGTCGGCGCCAGCTCGAACTAGGCCACCGCCCGCTCGTCGGGCCGGAGGGTCAGCACCCGGACGCCCTCACGCCCAGCCTGGCGGGGCAAGCGCGCTAGAGCATCGCGTCCAGCTCGCCCTGGTAGCCGAACAGACCCTGGGCCCCGCCGGTGTGCAGGAAGACCACCCGTTCCCCCTCGAACCGCCCGGCCCGGGCCAGGGCGATCAGCCCCTTCATCGCCTTGGCGGTATAGACCGGGTCCAGCACGATCCCGTCGGTCCGCGCCGCCAGCATCAGGGCGTCCGCCACCCCCTGGTCGATCAGGCCGTAGCCGGCGCCGACATAGTCGCAGTCGGCCACGACCATGGCGTCCGTCACCCGGTCGGCGTGGCCCAGCAGCATCGCGGTTTCCCGGGCCAGTTTCATCACATTGGCCTCCTGCTTCTCCTTCGGCGCGCGGACGCCGATGCCCAGCACCGAAATGTCGGCTCCCAGGACGGCCAGCCCCGCCACCAGCCCGGCATGGGTCCCGGCGCTGCCCGTCGCCGTCACGATCCGGTCGATGGCCAGGTCCAGCTCATCGGCCTGGACCACGATCTCGCGGGCGCAGTCGACATAGCCCAGGGCGCCGATGGCGTTCGACCCACCGCCCGGGATCACATAGGGCCGTCCGCCCCGCGCCCGCACCGCCTCCGCCGTCGCCTCCAGCTCGGCCGGCATGTCCGATCCTCCGGGCACGGATCGAATAATGGCCCCGAACAGCCGGTCCATCAGGACGTTGCCGTTGTGGACATAATCGGTCGCCTTCGACCCCGTCCGTTCCTCCAGGATGACCTCGCATTTCAGCCCCGTAGCTGCCGCCGCCGCCGCCGTCTGGCGCACGTGGTTGGACTGCACCGCCCCCTGGGTCACCAGGGTGTCGGCGTCCTGTTCGAAGGCGTCGCCCAACAGGAACTCCAGCTTGCGCGTCTTGTTGCCGCCGCCGGCCAAGCCGGTGCAGTCGTCGCGCTTGATCCAGAGGTCGATGCCCAGGGCCTCCGACAGGCGCGGCAAGGGCTCCAGCGGGGTCGGCAGGTGCGCCAGGCGCAGACGGGGAAAGCGGGCGAGATGCATGGGTCGGCCTTTTGCGTTCCGCCCACTGCTACCATTGCCCCGGCACCGGCGCGAGCGCTCGTCCGTCGCCCGGCCTCCGGTCCCGGGCTAGTCGGCCTGGGTCTCGCAGGCCGTTTCCATCTGCGCGAAATGCTCGGTCTCCGCCGGGGCCGCCATGGCGGTCTCCGCCCGCGTCACGACGCGGGCCCCCGCTTCGAGGGTCCGATGCACCGGACATTTTTCGGCGATGGCGAAGAGGCTGGCGCGCTGGGCGGCGTCCAGGGTCCCGTCCAGCGTCAGGGTCCGCTCGAACACGTCCGGCGGCGTCTGGCCCACCTGCCGGTCGTGCCGCACCTCGACCGCCGCCCGCTCCAGCGGCAAGCCCTTCTTCTCGGCATAGAGCCGCAGCGTCATCACCGTGCACGCCCCCAGTCCCGCCGCCACCAAAGCATAGGGCGTCGGCCCCGAGGCCATCCCGCCGACCGAGACCGGCTCGTCGGCCAGCAGCATCGCCCCGCCCGCCTCGACCCGGACCTGGAACCGGCCCGCCCCCGTTTCGGCCACCCGCACCACGCCGTCGGCGGGCGGCATGGCGGACTCGGCCTCGATCCCATCCAGGTAGCGGCTGGCCCAGGCGGCGATGACATTGGCGGCATAGGCCGCGTCGGCGGGCTTCGACAGCAGGTGATCGGCCCGGTCCAGCGACACGAAGCTCTTGGGGTGCCGGGCCGCGATGAAGATCGCGCTGGACTCCTCGATGCCGACGATCTGGTCGACCGGCGAATGCATCACCAGCAGCGCCCGTTTCAGATCCGCCAGCCTCGCCTTCTGATCCTGCATCCTGAGATCGTCGGCGAAGCCCGCCCCGACCGAGACCGGCCGCCCGCCGACGCTGGCGGTATGGGTCTCGCCATGGCCCAGCCCCTCGGCCTGGGGGCCCAGCAGGCGCAGCACGTGGGCGACGTCGAAGGGGGCGCCGATCGTCGCCACCGCCCGGACGCTGGGAATGTCGCCCGCCGCCGCGATCGCGGCCGCCCCACCCAGGCTGTGGCCGACCAGCAGGCCGGGCGCGCAGCCGTGCGCCGTCATGTGCCGCGCCGCCGCCACCAGGTCGGCGACATCGACGGAGAAGCCCTCCGGCATCGCCGCGAGCGTCTGTTCGCCGATGCCCGCGAAGTCGATCCGCAGCGTGCCCACCCCCTCGGCGGCCAGGGCCCGGCTGATCCGCGTGGCCGCCAGATTGTCCTTGCCGCAGGTGAAACAGTGGGCGAACAGCGCCCAGGCCCGCGCCTGTCCGTCCGGCCGATCCAGCCGGGCCCGCACCCGCCGCGCCGCCGCGCCCTCCGCGGCGGGACGGTCGAAGTCGAAGGGTTCGGTCTGCATGGTTCGGTTCCTGCGGGGCGACGGACCACTCTAGCGCGTCCGCTCGCGCTTGGCGGCGACAAGGTTTGATCCCATCGCCGGCGGGAGCCAAGCTTGGCCGAAAGCGTTGCGGGGCCATGGACACGACGATCGCCGCCCTCCTCACGCGTGAGCGACGCTTCGTCGTCGACCTGGCGCGGGCCTTCGGCGGGGCCCTGATCTTCGCCGTCCCGATGTTCATGACCCAGGAGATGTGGCGCTTCGGCGCCACGATGGAGCCGTGGCGGCTGATCGCCTTCGTCGCCCTGGGCCTGCCGCTGCTGTACGGCCTGGCCGACTACGCCGGCTTCGATCCCCGCCGCAGCACCACCAGCGACGTGCTGAACACCCTGACCGCCCTGGCCGTCGGCTTCGCCACGGCCGCCGGCCTGATGGCCCTGTTCAACATCATCCAGCCCGGCTCCGCCCCGCGGGACGCCGTGGGCCAGATCACGATCCAGGCCATTCCCGCCGCCATGGGGGCCCTGCTGGCCCGCAAGCAGCTGCTGCCGGACGACGGCCAGGAGGAGGAGGACTCGGCCTCCTGGCTGGGCGAGGTCTTCCTGATGGTGGCCGGCGCCCTGTTCCTGTCGCTGAACATCGCCCCGACGGAGGAGGTGATCCGCATCGCCCACACCCTGTCCGCCTGGCACGCCCTGGCCCTGGCGCTGGTCTCGCTGGTCCTGCTGCATGCCCTGGTGTTCTCGGTCGGCTTCGGCGGGCAGCAGCCGGCCGACCACCCGGTCAGCGCCTTCTTCCAGTTCACCGTGGTCGGCTATGCCCTGGCACTGCTGGTCAGCCTGTTCATGCTGTGGGCCATCGGCCGCACGGACGGACAGGCGCTGGGCGGCGTCGTCTCCATGACCGTGGTGCTGGGCTTCCCCGCCGCTCTGGGAGCCGCCGTCGCGCGGTTGGTGATCTGATGGCCGCAGCCGCCCTGAAACGCGCCAATCCCATCCTGGAATGGCTGGTCGCCCTGATCGGCCTGGTCGTGGTGATCGGCGCCCTCGGCGTGCTGGTGCAGGAGGCCCTGCTGCCCGCCACGCCGCCCGACCCGATCCTGCGCGTGCGCGACGTCAGCCGCGCCGCCGGCGGCTGGCGGGTCGAGGTCGAGGCGGAGAACCGCGGCCGCGCCACCGCCATGGCGCTGGAGGTCAACGCCACCCTGACCCCGCCCACGGGCCCGCCCGAGACCGCCGCCGCCACCGTCGACTATCTGGGCGGGGGCTCCACGGCCGACCTGACGCTGATGTTCAAGACCGATCCACGCCGGGGCGAACTGGAACTGACCGTCGGGGGCTGGTCCGAACCCTGATCGCGGTCTATCGTGGTGTCGTTCTCCGGGGGGTCGCGCGCGAGCGGCTGAGATTGAGGTAAGCCTCTGACCCGTCGAACCTGATCCGGGTCATGCCGGCGAAGGGATGGGAAACACGGGTCCACGCTACAGGACCCTCTCGCCCGACGTCGGCGGACCTCAACGCACAGAGGCCGCCATGAACATCGCCGTCACCCCGCCCCTCGTCCCCGATGCCTCGGCGCATGAGCCCAATCTCGTGGCTCAAGTAGTGAGCGACCGCGTCGCGAGCGATAGCCACGAACCTTCTGTGGATCTGTCCTTGAAGGACGCGCGGGACGAGGTCATGCGCGAGACCGGCACCATCCCCACCGGCGAACGCGCCGGGTCGAGGAAGGTCTATGTCCCCGGCACCCTGTTCCCCGACCTCCGCGTCCCCTTCCGCGAGGTCGCCGTCCACCCCAGCGCTCACGAGCCGCCGGTGACGATCTATGACAGCTCCGGCCCCTACACCGACCCCACGGCGACCATCGACATCAAGCGCGGCCTGCCGCTGGTGAAGTCGTCGTGGCAACTGGACCGCGGCGACATCGCGCCCGTCCTCAACCCCCGCGAGGTCAAGCCCGAGGACAACGGCCACGCCTCCGGCAAGAACCTCGCCCCCCGTTTCGACACCAGCCGGCACAAGGTCTTCAAGGGCGTCCCCGGCCGCCCGGTCACCCAGTACGAATACGCCAAGGCCGGCATCATCACGCCGGAGATGGAGTATGTGGCGATCCGGGAGAACCTGCGGAGAGAAGAGGCGAGGGTCGAGGGTCGAGGTTCGGAAGCCAGCACCATCACCTTCGCCGACGGCACGACCATGCCCTCCCCCAACGCCGCCTTCTCGTCTTCCTCGCCCCTCGACCCCCGACCCTCGACCCGCGATGGAGAATCCTTCGGCGCCAGCATCCCCGACTACGTCACCCCGGAATTCGTGCGCCAGGAGATCGCCCGCGGCCGGGCCATCATCCCGCACAACATCAACCACCCCGAGGTCGAGCCGATGATCATCGGCCGGAACTTCCTGGTGAAGATCAACGCCAACATCGGCAACTCGGCCGTCCTGTCCAGCGTGGACGACGAGGTCGACAAACTGGTCTGGGCCACCCGCTGGGGGGCCGACAACGTCATGGACCTGTCGACCGGCCGCAACATCCACAACATCCGCGACTGGATCATCCGTAACTCCAGCGTCCCCATCGGCACCGTCCCCATCTACCAGGCGCTGGAGAAGGTGAACGGCATTGCCGAGGACCTGACCTGGGAGGTGTTCCGCGACACCCTGATCGAACAGGCCGAACAGGGCGTCGACTATTTCACCATCCACGCCGGCGTCCGCCTGCCCTTCGTGCCGATGACGGCCAAGCGCGTCACCGGCATCGTCTCGCGCGGCGGCTCCATCATGGCCAAATGGTGCCTCAGCCATCACCGCGAGAGCTTCCTCTACGAGCATTTCGAGGACATCTGCGACATCATGCGGGCCTATGATGTCAGCTTCTCGCTGGGCGACGGCCTGCGCCCCGGCTCCATCGCCGACGCCAATGACGAGGCCCAGTTCGCCGAGCTCCGCACCCTGGGCGAACTGACGAAGATCGCCTGGGCCAAGGGCTGCCAGGTCATGATCGAGGGCCCCGGCCACGTGCCGATGCACAAGATCAAGGCCAATATGGATGAGCAGCTGAAACACTGCCACGAGGCGCCCTTCTATACGCTCGGGCCGCTGACCACCGACATCGCCCCCGGCTACGACCACATCACATCCGCCATCGGGGCGGCCATGATCGGCTGGTTCGGCACGGCCATGCTCTGCTACGTCACGCCCAAGGAGCATCTGGGCCTGCCCGACCGTCAGGACGTCAAGGACGGCGTCATCACCTACAAGATCGCCGCCCACGCCGCCGACCTCGCCAAGGGCCACCCCGCCGCCCGCCTGCACGACGACGCCCTGTCCCGCGCCCGGTTCGAGTTCCGCTGGGAAGACCAGTTCAACCTCGGCCTCGACCCCGAGACCGCCCGCAAATACCACGACGCCACCCTGCCCAAGGAGGCCCACAAGACCGCCCACTTCTGCTCCATGTGCGGCCCGAAATTCTGCTCGATGAAGATCAGCCAGGACATCCGCCGGGACGCGGCGGCGCAGAACGACGCGGGGGGCTCGCTGCTGGACCCCGCCACGGCCGAGGCCGGGATGGCGGAGATGTCGGCGAAGTTCCGGGCGGGGAAGGGAGAGATCTATGTCGTCGACTGAAGCCGTGCGGCGCTCCGAAGAGGCCAAAGAATTCGGCCGCCAATTCCTTCGGATCGTCGAAAGACGATCTCGCGGCGACTGGATTCCTGCACGTGACGTGTTCAAGGCCGCAGTGCTTGAGCACGCCGACAATCCCTATGTGACCTACCTGACCGAAAACACGGCTCGCCAGATCAAAGTGACTTACGTCGTTGAGGAACGGAGAGCCGCAGAATTTCCTGGGATCGAGCGTCGAAAGGACGGCACGCATCAAAGCGGTCGCGTCTACTACCGGACCGTGCCGTAGCCCGCCGATCCAAAAAGGGGCGGAAGCACCGCTTCCGGCCCTCCCTGCTAGAGCATCGTCAACTGCGCTTGCGGCTGAATCACCACGCCACGCTTGCCGGTGTTGATCTCCGACACACGTCCTTGGTTGAGGCCGTAGTCCGCTGCGATGTGGTGTTGATATTCGCCCTGCCGGAGCCGGGCCTTGATGTCGGCGATATCCTGCGCCGTCAGCTGCTTAGCGGTGGCCATTGCCATCTCCACGAAAGTTCTAGCCGAATTGGCGACTTCGTGAGATGTCTCTCGCGAAGTCGCCGTCCAAGTGACTCACCATGGGCCGTCGCTATTTCTCTTGCCGGGGATCAGCGACGGCCCTTTACGTTACGGCTCCGGTCGCCGGTGAGCGCGAGCGCCGGAGCTAAAACTCTCCTCATCAAAACCTCCTTTTGGTCGAAGCGGAACCTTTGTCGTCGAGAATCGGCGATCTCGCAAGCAAAAAGTTCTCGCTATCTGCGAACACAAGAACACTTGACGATAGTGATTGTTCTCGGCATAAACGCCGAACGGTTATCGTGTCAGCCTTGGAGGCTCCTTGTGGAAAAGCGCACTCGCTCGCCGAACTATCCGTCACTGAGTTTACCGGAAGCGCTCGATAAGGTTCGGCTGATCTATCAGAGCCAACATACCCACGGAGCGCCCCGTGAGATAGTCGTCAAAAGCATGGGCTACGCGGGCATCAACGGAGCGTCTGCAACCGCGATATCCGCGCTAAGCAAGTACGGGCTGCTAGAAGGTCGAGGCGACGATATCCGCGTCAGTGATCGAGCGATGCGTTTTCTGAATCCCTTGAACGATCAAGAACGACGAGAGGCCATCCAACAGGCCGCACGAGAACCTATTCTTTTTCATGAACTTAGTGAGAAATTTCCTGGCCCTCTGCCAAATGAAGATGTTCTTCGTAACTATCTCGTTCGAAACGGTTTTGCGCCGGCTGCCGTACCGGGAGTTATACTCGCCTATCGAGACACTCTGGCGTACGCCGAACGGGAAGCGCGTCTCTCCCCGGCCGCTAACTCCGAGGCTGTTGAGGGCAATTTGTCGGACGCGGCCGTTGCGACGCCAAACATTCCAAGTAGTGGATCGCCCGCTGCGCCTATCCAGAACGATGAGGTCAAGCCTGTAGGGGAACGGTCTTTAGGTCGTCACGACTTCGATGACGGCTCGTTCGTACGGATTTCAGCAAGTACCAATCTGGAAACAGAAGAAGCGCTGGATTGGATTATCTTTCTCGTAGATGCAAAGCGGCGTGAACTCAAAATGCGAGAGGGACGCCGGGCCAAAGAAGCAGAGCAGTCGATGACTGATCGCGTTGCGGAACTACTGAGCTAGCAATTAAATGCACGCCTGAGGGATTCCTTAGCTAGCCCTGCCCCTCCTCAGGAAACTTCGTCTCCGCCTCCAGCAGCGCCGCCTCCTCCTCGGGCGTCAGCTCATCGTCCCCCGCCAGCAGCGCCTCGACATCGAAATAGGGGTTCAGGGCGATGTTCTTGATGTTGGCCGCCTCCAGCATCACGAAGGGGATCATCGACCGGTCGACGGCGACCCGCTCCAGCCCCTCGGGCTTCACCGTCAGCACGAACCGGTCGCAGTCCGACAGGGAGATCGTCTTGATCTCCCCGTCCGCGCCGATCTTCAGGTCGCGGACGATGCCCTCATAGCCCAGATAGCTGCCGTCGGAGCCCAGGTCCGAGACCACGAAGGCGCTGACCACCAGGGCGTCGGAGAAGGCCAGGTCCGCCGTCCAGCCATAGATCAAGGACCGCAGCCGGAACGACTTCTGCGCCCGCCACGCCGCCACCCAGCCGATGCCGAACCCGAGCGCGGTGACCACGGCCAGCGAGACCAGCAGGGCGGCGGCCGTCCCCTGCCCCGGCACGCTGGACGGACTGCGGAACCGCAGTAGCTCCAGATACAGGTTCGGCTCCCACGGCACCGACGCGCACGGCAGGACGCCGCACCACGCCGCCTGACCCGCCAGCAGGATCGCGGCGATCGCATGGGCGATCAGGGCCCCGAAAGTGATCGCGGCCAGGGCGAGAAAGGAGTTGGGTCGCGCGGGCGCCTGCCGGACCGGGCCTCTCAGGGCCCCGAAATAATAGCCGGCGAAGGCGGCGAATCCGGGCGCGAGCAGCAGGATCGAAAGAACGAAGCCGAAGCTCGGCGTCACTTGGCCTTCAGCGCCGCGGCCTTCTCGTGCAGCCGGCCCAGATCACGCGGCATGACCAGAAAGACGCCATGCTTGCCGGGCTGGCTGGCCTCACGGACCTTCTCCCACGAGCCATAGGTCTTCAGAAGCCTGCGCCCCGTATCCACCGACTGTTTCGTGTTCAGCGTCATGGGGTCATTATGGGCGCGATCCGGGTTTAGGCAAGTCCACGGCCTCCGCCGCCATCTTCCGCAACGCCTCCTCGAACACCGCCGCCGACTGGCCGCCGCTGATCAGCCACTTCCCCTCCACCACCACGGCCGGGACCGCATTGATCCCGCGCGAGCGCCACAGGTCCTCGGCCGCCCGCACCTCGGCGGCATAGAGGTCGTCGGCCAGGACCTCGACGGCCTTGTCCCGGTCCAGCCCGGCCGCCGCCGCCGCGTCGGCCAGCACCACCGCATCCGGCAGGGCCTTCCCCTCGGTGAAATGGGTGTGGAACAGCGCCGCCTTCAGTGCCCTCTGCTCGCCTGCGCCCACGGTCCCGGCCCAGTGCAGCAGCCGGTGGGCGTCGAAGGTGTTCCAAATGCGGCTGTCCGCGCCCATCCGCATCTCGAATCCCGGCCAGGCCTCGGCCGCCCGTTCGGTGATCATGGCCCGGTTGGCCGCCGACTGTTCGGGGGTCGAGCCGTATTTGCGGCCGATATGGTCGACGATGTTCTCCCCCTCGGCGGGCAGGCCGGGGTTCAGCTCGAACGGCTGGAAATGGACCTCGGCCTCGATGCCCTCGGCCTTGAGGGTCGCCAGCGCCGCCTCCAGCCCGCCCAGCCCCACCACGCACCAGGGGCAGACGACGTCCGAGACGAAATCGATATGCAGGGTCTTTGTCATGGGAGGGCATATAGTCGTCACCCTCTCCCGGCGGGAGAGGGCTTGAGGCTCGGTGAGCGCAGCGAGCCGCCAGCCGAAAGGGTGATGGGCTTCTGCTGAAGTGGGCGAAAGCCGCGCCACCGTCCGTGCGACGGCTCACGCCGACTTACCACCCGCCCCTCACCCTTTCGCGCAAGTCTGATCGCCTTCGGCGCTCAGGCGCTCAAGCCCTCTCCCGCCGGGAGATTGTGACCGCAGACCATGTCTCCCGTGCCCCCACCTACGTCCGATTCTG
This sequence comes from Brevundimonas sp. LM2, assembly GCF_002002865.1. Lineage (NCBI taxonomy): Bacteria > Pseudomonadati > Pseudomonadota > Alphaproteobacteria > Caulobacterales > Caulobacteraceae > Brevundimonas > Brevundimonas sp. LM2. The sequence goes on from NZ_CP019508.1 coordinate 3,206,696, forward strand.
ACGCACCTGTGTGCCAGAGTGCCGTCCGGGATCAACGCAGGGCGGAGACGCGAACGGAACAGGCGAACGGGTCGGACGGGTCGGACGGTGTTTTTCCGACCGCTCCCATGCCTCCGGGGTTGCCCGACTGGCGCCGAAGGGGCGGCGCGACTAGAGACAGGCCATGCGCCTCGCCTTCATGGGTACCCCCGACTTCGCCGTGCCGTCCCTGGCCGAACTGATCGCCAGCGGCCATGAGGTCGTGGCCGTCTATTCCCAGCCGCCCAAGCCGAAGGGCCGGGGCCAGAAGCTGACCCCCTCGCCGGTCCACGCCTTCGCCGAGACCATGGGCCTGCCGGTCTTCACCCCCGCCTCGATGAAGGCCCGGGACGCCATCGAGACCTTCGCCAGCCTCGATCTCGATGCCGCCTGCGTCGTCGCCTATGGCCAGATCCTCAAGCCCGAGGTCCTGGCCGCGCCCCGGCTCGGCTGTTTCAACCTGCACGGCTCGCTGCTGCCGCGCTGGCGGGGGGCGGCGCCGGTGCAGCGGGCGATCATGGCCGGGGACCGCCAGACCGGGGTCCAGATCATGCGCATGTCCGAGGGCCTCGACGAGGGGGCCATCCTGCTGTCCGAGGTGCTGCCGATCCAGCCCGACGACACCGCCGCCACCCTGTCCGATCGCATGGCCACCACCGGCGCCACCCTGTGGACCCGGGCCCTGGCCGCGATCGAACGCGGCGGCGTGACCGAGACCGAACAGGTCGGCGAGGTCACCTATGCGAAGAAGATCACGCCCGCCGAGGCGCGCATCGACTGGACCCGTCCCGCCGCCGAGCTGGACTGCCACATCCGCGGCTTGGCCCCGTTCCCCGGGGCCTGGTTCGAGGCCCCGGGTCCCGACGGCCCCGTCCGGATCAAGGCCCTGATGTCCCGGCCCAGCCTGAAGGGCGCGGGCGCGCCCGGCGAGGTGCTGGACGACGAGCTGCTGATCGGCACGGGCAACGGCGCCGTGCGCCTGCTGCGGGTCCAGCGCGAAGGCAAGGCGGCCCAGGGGCCGGGCGACTTCCTGCGCGGCTTTCCCCTGCCGGTTGGGACGATCCTGGGCTGATGCCGCGCTATCGGCTGACGCTGGAGTACGACGGCGGCCCCTATGCGGGCTTCCAGGCCCAGGACGGCCTGCCGACGGTCCAGGGGGTGGTCGAGACCGCCGTGGCGGCCTTCTGCGGCCAGACCGTCCGCATCGCCGCCGCCGGCCGTACCGACAGCGGGGTCCACGCCACCGGCCAGGTCGCCCATGTCGATCTGCAGAAAGACTGGCCGGCCGCCACCGTGATGAACGCCCTGAACGCCCACATGGTGCGGGAGGGGGTGGCCGTGCTGGACTGTCAGGCCGTGGCCGACGACTGGCACGCCCGCTTCTCGGCCACCGGGCGGCGCTATCTGTACCGGATCCTGAACCGGCCGGGCCGTCCGGCGCTGGAACGGGGCAGGGTCTGGCACGTGCGCCGGCCACTGGACGTGATCGCCATGCAGGCGGGGGCCCAGCACCTGACCGGCCACCACGACTTCACCACCTTCCGCGACCTGGCCTGCCAGTCGAAATCGCCGGAGAAGACCCTGGACGTGGCCCGGGTCACCGCCGTCGGTGAGGAGGTGCATCTGGTGTTCGAGGCCCGATCGTTCCTGCACCGCCAGGTCCGCTCGATGACGGGCACCCTGGTCGAGGTCGGTCTGGGCCGCTGGTCCCCCGAGGACGTGAAGACGGCGCTGGCGGCCCGGGATCGCACGGCCTGCGGGCCGGTGTCGCCGTCGGATGGGCTGTATCTGACGGGGGTGGCCTATGACGCATAGACAAAGAGCCCGCCGGGTGCCGGCGGGCTCTTCATTCGATCGACGCGGGGTCGATCAGTTCTTGGCTTGCTCGGCACCGGTCGAGACGGCCGAACCGGCGGCCGAGACGTCGCGGCCGACGCCGGACACGGTGTTGCAGGCCGACACGGCCAGGGCGGCGGCGACGATGGACAGGGCGACGATCTTCTTCATGGGGAGGACTCCAAACAGTGAAGCTGTGCAAACGCCAAGCGTCACCGCAGGTTCCATATTCATCCGCAGCCCCAATCTGATAGGTCTGAGCGCATGACCGACACCCGCGCCCAACCCGCCGGAACCGCCGCCCGCCGCCTGGTGGAGACCCTTGCGCTGAACGGCGTGACACGGGTCTTCTGCGTGCCGGGCGAGAGCTATCTGGCCGTGCTGGACGCCCTGGTCGACCACCCGGAGATCGAGGTCGTCACCTGCCGCCACGAGGCCGGGGCCGCCAACATGGCCGAGGCCTATGGCAAGCTGACCGGCCGGCCCGGCATCTGCATGGTCACGCGGGGTCCGGGGGCCACCCACGCCTCGATCGGCGTCCATACGGCGCATCAGGACTCGACGCCGATGATCCTGTTCGTCGGCCAGATCGCCCTGACCGACCGGGGCCGGGGGGCGTTCCAAGAGGTCGACTACCGCGAGGTGTTCGGCGGTCTGGCCAAATGGGCGACCGAGATCGAAAGCCCCGAGCGCACCGTCGAGATCGTCGAGCGCGCCTTCGCCACCGCCCTGCAGGGGCGGATGGGACCGGTCGTCATCGCCCTGCCCGAGGACCTTCTGCATGAGGCCGGCGGGGCGGAACCGCTGCGCCCGGTAGTGCCGGCCAGGGCCGGTCTGGACCCGGCCTTCCTGACCGATCTGGGCGAGCGCCTGTCTCAGGCCGAACGCCCCCTGCTGGTGCTGGGCGGGTCGGGCTGGACCGAGGAAGCCGCCGCGGCGATCGGCGACTGGTCCGAGCGTCTCGGCCTGCCCGTCGCCCTGTCGTTCCGCAGGAAGGACATCCTGTCCAACGACCGGCCCAACTATGCCGGCGACCTCGGCCTGGGCTGCAATCCGGAGCTGATGAAGCGGGCCAAGGACGCCGACCTGCTGATCGCCGTCGGGGCCCGGTTGGGCGAGAACCCGACCCAAGGCTATACCCTGTTCACCCGCGACCACACGGCCCGGACCCTGGTCCACATCCATCCGGGGCCGGAGGAGCTTGGGCGGGTCTGGACGCCGCTGATCTCGGCCTGTGCCGACAACAGCCTGGCCGCCCACGCCCTGGCGACGCTGGAGCCCGGTCGCGCCTGGCATGAGCAGGCTCAGGCCGCCCACGCCCACTACCAGGCCTTCTCGACGCCGGTGCCGGTCACCGGCGCGGTCAATATGTCGGAGTGCATGGCGCACCTGGGCGAGGTCCTGCCGCCGACCGCCATGGTCACCAATGGCGCGGGCAATTTCGCCGCCTGGCTGCACCGCTTCTACCGCCACCGGGCCTGCCGCACCCAGCTGGCCCCGACCTCGGGGGCCATGGGCTATGGCTATCCCGCCGCCGTCGCGGCCAAGTCCCTGTATCCCGATCGGGAGGTCATCTGCGTTGCGGGGGACGGCGACTTCCTGATGACCGGCCAAGAGCTGGCCACGGCCGTCCAGCACGGCATCAACACCCTGGTCATCGTCGTCGACAACGCCACCTATGGCACGATCCGCATGCACCAGGAGGGGCACTATCCCCGCCGGATCATGGCCACCGATTTGACGAACCCCGACTTCGTCAAATACGCCGAGGCCTTCGGGGCCTTCGCCGTCCGCTGCGACACCACAGAGGCCTTCCCCGCCGCGCTTCAGGCGGCCCGCGAGGCGACGCGCGACCGGCCGGCGCTGATCCACCTGATCACCTCGGCCGAGGACATCGCCCCGAACCGGACGATCACGGGGCTGCGGAAAGGCTAGCGAAGCCCTTCCCCCATTCTTCATGGGGGAAAGCGGCCCGTCGATCGCGAAGCGATCCAGGGCCGATGGGGGAAGTTTAGCTTGCCTTGGTGAAAGGAAGAACAGGCTCCCCCATCCGTCCTGTTCTCGCTTCGCTCGAAGACGGACGGCTTTCCCCCGCGAAGGGCGGGGGAAGGACTTAGGTCGGCGACGTCTCTTCCGACGCCCCCAGCACCTCGCCGGCCAGGTACAGGGAGCCGCAGATGACCACCCGGCCCGCCCCCAGCCGCAGCGCCCGGCTCAGCGCCGCCTCGACGGAGGAGGAGCTCTGGGCCCCCAGGCCGTGGCCACGCGCGACCGCCGCCAGGGCCGAGGGGTCGGCCGCGGCCCCCTCGAAGCCGACGGTGAAGACATGGGCCTGCGACCCCCGCAGCGCCTCGAAGAAGCCGGCGTGGTCCTTATTGGCCAGCATGCCGACGATCAGGGCCAGGGGCCGGGGGGCCTTGGCCTGGCGCTCGGCCAGGGTCTCGGCCAGGGCGCGGGCGGCATGCGGATTGTGCCCCCCGTCCAGCCACAGCTCCGCCTCGGCCGCCCGCGCCATCGCGCCATAGGGTCCGGCGCTCAACCGCTGCATCCGCGCCGGCCAGGTCGCCCCCGCCACCCCCGCCGCGATCGCCGTCTCCGGCAGATCCAGCTCCAACGCCACGGCCACGGCCAGACCCGCATTGGCGATCTGGTGCGGGCCGCGCAGGCCGGGCGCGGGCAGGTCGAGGAACCGCTCCTGATCCTGGAACACCATGCCGCCGCGCTCGGCCCAGGCGTCGAAGTCGGTGCCCATGACCGTCAGGGGCGTCAGCACCGAGGCGGCGCGCGCCTCGATCACCGCCATGGCCGCCTCGCTCTGACGCGCCACGATGCCCCGCGCCCCGGCCTTCAGGATGCCCGCCTTCTCGCCGGCGATGCCCTCGATCGCCGTGCCCAGGAACTCGGCGTGGTCGTAGTCGATGGGGGCGATGACGCTGAGCAGCGGCCGGTCGATGATGTTGGTCGCGTCCAGGCTCCCGCCCAGCCCGACCTCGACGATGGCCAGGTCGGCCGGGACCTGGGACATGGCGACGAAGGCGGCGGCGGTGGTGCTTTCGAACACCGTCGCCTCGACGCCCCGCACGGCCTCGATCCGGTCCAGGACGGCCGACAGCCGTTCGTCGGAGATCAGCGCGCCCGCCAGCCGGATGCGCTCGTTGAACCGCACCAGATGCGGCGAGGTATAGGTGTGGACCTTCAGTCCGGCCGCCTCGGCCATGGCGCGCAGGAAGGCGATGGTCGAGCCCTTGCCATTGGTCCCGGCGACATGGACCACCGGCGGCAGCTGCATCTGGGGCTGGCCCAGGACGGCGCACAGCGTGCGCATGCGGTCCAAGGACAGATCGATCTTCTGCGGGTGACGGGCCAACAGGCGGGCGGAGACGGGATCCATGCGCTGTCTTTACCCTGTCGCGGTCGCGAAGGGAGGGCGTAAGCTGATCGAATGACGATCCGTATGCTGTTCCGCTGGCTTCTGGCCACGATCTTCCTCGTCGCCGGGATCCTACATCTGGCGGTCACCGAGCCGTTCATGGACATCGCACCGAATTGGGTGCCTTACGGGCGACAGGTCATCCTGCTGACCGGACTGGCCGAGATCGCCGGGGCGGTGGGGCTCATCATTCCACGTGCGCGCAAGGCGGCGGGCATCGGTCTGGCGCTCTATGCGATCTGCGTGTTCCCCGCGAACATCCATCACGCTCAGATCGACCTGGACCGCGCCCAGCCCTTGCTGGGCTGGGCCTATCACGGCCCGCGCCTGCTGTTTCAGCCGGTCATCGTCTGGTGGGCGCTGTGGGTCGGCGAGGTGATCGACTGGCCGTTCTGGAGGCGCGCCTAGGCCGCCTGACGCCGTCCGCCCATCAGCATCGACAGGATCTTGCCCAGGGTCTCGGGCAGGTCGGCGCGGGCGACCACGCGGTCGACCATGCCCTTCTCCTGCAGGTACTCCGATCGCTGGAAGCCGGGCGGCAGTTTCTCGCGGATGGTGGTCTCGATGACGCGCGGACCGGCGAAACCGATCAGCGCCCCGGGCTCGGCCAGATGCACGTCGCCCAGCATGGCGTAGCTGGCCGTGACCCCGCCGGTCGTCGGATCGGTCAGGACCACGACATAGGGCAGTTGCGCGTCCTTCAGCTCCTGAACCGCCAGGGTGGTGCGCGCCATCTGCATCAGGGACAGGGCCCCCTCCTGCATCCGCGCGCCGCCCGCGGCGGTGAAACAGACCAGGGGCACCTCGCGCGCGATCGCGGCGCGGGCGGCGGCGATGAAGCCCTCGCCCGCCGCCATGCCCAGCGAGCCGCCCATGAAGGAAAAGTCCTGGACCACCGCCACGGCCGGGGTGCCGCCGATGTCGCCGAAGCCGATCGACATGGCGTCCTTCAGGCCGGTGGCCTTGCGGGCCGCGATCAGCCGCTCGCGATAGGGCTTGCCGTCCGAGAATTTCAGCGGGTCCTCGGCCACCTCGGGCGAGGCGATCGGCTCATACTCGCCGCCGTCGAAGGTGTAGCCCAGCCGTTTGGCGGCATTGATCCGCATGTGGCGGCCCGACGGGGTCACCCACAGGGCGGTCTCCAGATCGGGGCGGTACAGCATGTCGCCGCTGTCGGGATCCTTGACCCACAGATTGTCCGGCGTCTCGCGCCGGCTGACGATCTTGCGCACGCCCGGGGCGAAGCGGCTGAGCCAGCCGCCGCGCTTTTCCTGGAGGGCTTTGGGAGGGGTCTTGTCGGGCATGGGGGTCTCTTAGACGGTTTCGCCCACGCGCGCACCGCGCACGGCATCGCCCAGGGCCTTGACCTTGGCCAGGACGCGGGCGGCGACCGGCGCGCCGGCCTCCAGGGCGGCCGCGACCTCGTCGACCAGAACGGAGCCAGCCACGACGGCGTCGGCGACGCGGGCGATCTCGGCGGCGCGTTCCGGCGTCTTGACCCCGAAGCCGACGGCGACGGGCAGGCCCGAGGCGCGGCGGACGCGTTCGACGGCGGGGGCGACGGAGGCCGACTGGGCCTCCTTGACCCCGGTCACGCCGGCGACGGAGACGTAGTAGACGAAGCCCGAGGTGCGGCGGGCGATGACCTCCAGCCGGGCGTCGTCCGACGTCGGGGTGGCCAGACGGATCAGGGAGACGTGGGCTGCGTCCAGGGCGTCGGTCAGGGGGTCGGCCTCTTCCGGCGGGCAGTCGACGACGATGCAGCCGTCCACCCCGGCCGCCGCCGCGTCGCGGGCGAAGGCCTCGTAGCCGTAGCTCTCGATCGGATTCAGATAGCCCATCAGGATCAGGGGTGTGTCGGCGTCGCCCTCGCGGAAGGCCTGGGCCAGGTCCAGCGTGCCGCGCAGGGTCAGACCCGCCTTCAGGCCGCGCAGCGCCGCGCGCTGGATCGGCGGTCCCTCGGCCATCGGGTCGCTGAACGGAAAGCCCAGTTCGATGATGTCGGCCCCGGCGGCGGGCAGGCCGCGCAGGATCTCCAGGGCCTGATCCCGGCTCGGGTCGCCGGCCATGACATAGGCCACGAAGCCGGCCCGGCCCTCGGCCTTCAGCGCGGCGAAGCGGGCGTCGATGCGTGCGGTGGTCATGGCTTAGAGCTCCACGCCCAGGTGCAGGGCCACGGCGAAGATGTCCTTGTCGCCCCGTCCGCACATGTTCAGCACCACGTCGCCGCCTTTGCCGATCTCGACCGCGATCTCGCCGATGCGGGCCAGGGCGTGGGCGGGTTCCAGGGCGGGGATGATCCCCTCAAGGCGGGCGCACAGCTGGAACGCCTCCAGGGCCTCGGCGTCGGTGGCGGCGCGGTATTCGGCGCGACCCATGTCCTTGAGCCAGGCGTGCTCCGGCCCGATGCCCGGATAGTCGAGGCCGGCCGAGATGGAGTGGCCCTCCAGGATCTGGCCGTCGTCGTCCTGCAGCAGATAGGTGCGGTTGCCGTGCAGGACGCCGGGGCGGCCGCCCTGCAGCGAAGCCGCGTGGTCGGGGCCGTCCAGACCACGCCCGGCGGCCTCGATGCCGATCAGGCGCACGCCCGCGTCCTCGATGAACGGATGGAACAGGCCGATGGCGTTGGAGCCGCCGCCGATGGCGGCCACGCAGGCGTCCGGCAGCTTGCCGCGCCGGGCCTGCATCTGGACCTTGGCCTCCTTGCCGATCACGCTCTGAAAGTCGCGGACCATGGCCGGATAGGGGTGCGGGCCGGCGGCGGTACCGATCAGGTAGTAGGTGTCCTCGACATTGGTGACCCAGTCACGCATCGCCTCGTTCATCGCGTCCTTCAGCGTGCCGCGACCCGAGGTGACCGGGATGACCTCGGCCCCCAGCAGCTTCATGCGGAACACGTTGGGCGACTGACGCTGGACGTCGGCGGCACCCATGTAGACCACGCACTGCAGGCCGAAGCGGGCGCAGACGGTGGCGGTGGCCACGCCGTGCTGACCGGCCCCCGTCTCGGCGATGATGCGCTTCTTGCCCATCCGCATGGCCAGCAGGATCTGGCCCATGCAGTTGTTGATCTTGTGCGCGCCCGTGTGGTTCAGCTCATCGCGCTTGAACCAGATGTTGGCGGTGCCGTAGTGCTCGGTCAGGCGCTCGGCCAGATAGAGGGGGCTGGGCCGGCCGACGTAGTGGGTCAGATAGTCGTCGAGTTCGGCCTGGAAGGTCGGGTCGGCCTTGCACCGCTCATAGGCGTGGTTCAGCTCCAGCACGAGCGGCATCAGGGTCTCGGCCACGAAGCGCCCGCCGTAGGGACCGAACCGGCCCTCGTCGTCCGGCATGGCGTATTCGTTGGGGATGATGGCGTTCACGGGCGACAGCTTTCAGGCGGGCGGGCCGAAGGGACGGCGGGCAAAACGATCAGGCCACGGCCTTCAGGAAGGCCGCGATCCGGGCCGCGTCCTTAACACCCGGCGCGCTTTCGACGCCAGAGGACACGTCCAGCAGGGGCGCGCCGCTGATCGCCGCAGCCTGGGCCGCATTGTCCGGCGTCAGCCCCCCGGCCAGGAACCAGTCGTGTCGAAAGGCCCGGCCGCTCAGCATGGCCCAGTCGAAGGTCGCGCCCACGCCGCCGGGAAGGTCGGAGCCCTCGGGCGGCCTGGCGTCGAACATCAGGTGGTCGACGTGATCCTCCCAGTCGGCGGCGATCTCCAGGTCCACCGGGGTCGAGACCGACAGGACCTTGATGAGCTTGGCCCCCGTCAGACGCCGGACCTCATGGGCGCGGGCGAGGGTTTCATGGCCGTGCAGCTGGACGAAGTCGGGCCGCAGATGGGCCCCGATCCGGTCCAGCAGGTCGTCCGCCGCATCCACCGTCACCGCCACGATCCCGGCCCGGCCCCGGGCCCGCTCGAACAGGGGCCGGGCGTCCTCCGGCGACAGGTTGCGGGGGCTGCGGGCGAAGAAGACGGCCCCGACGAAGGCCGCGCCATGGTCGAGGGCGGCGTCCAGGGTGTCGGGCGTGGTCAGGCCGCAGATCTTGACGCGGGTCATGGGGTCACCGCCCCGATACCGGCCTGTTCGGCGGCCTCGGCCAGTCCGGTGTCAAACGTCACGATTGGAAATCCCAAGCGCAGCGCGACCGCAAGATGCAGGGCGTCGGGCGCGCGGAGCGGCTCGTAACGGCGCACGAGATGGCCGGCCTCGACCACATCGGCCGCCACGACCGGCCGGAAGGCTCCTGGCTGATCCACGATGGCCTGCAGGGCGGTCTCGGCCATGGCGACGGAGTCACGATCCAATCGGCCGACACGGACCTGCCGGCGCACAACCGCGCCTAACTCCGCCACCGTCCAACCGCTGACGATCAGACGCGGGGAGCCTGCGAGCCAGCGCCGTGCTCTCGGGGTGTGATCGTCGGGGCTGATCGATGAAACGAGGACGCTCGTGTCCGCGTAGAGCGTCAATACCTGTACTCCGCCCGCATCTCGGCGACGGCATCGCCAAGATCGTCGGGCTTCAGCGAGGGCGGGCGGACCGAGTCCAGCCAGGCCAGGTCGATCACGACCCCTTGCGGTTCGGCATCGACGGCGGGGTTCAATCGCGCGATCGGCTTGCCGCGGCGCGTGATCACCACCTCCTCGCCCGCCAGCATCCGATCCAGGAGCTTGGGCAGGTTGTTCTTGGCTTCCGCGACGGAGTAGCAGGGCATGTGGCCATAATAGCTATCTGCCGTCCGCCTGTCGAGTTGGCCTCAGGCGAAGATGGCCGCCGTCTCGGCCTCGGTCGCCAGCCGCCAGGCCCCCCGAGCAAGGTCGTCGGGAAGGGCCAGCCCCCCGACCCGTTCGCGGTCCAGGGTCTCGACGTGGTTGCCGACGGCGGCGAACATCCGGCGGACCATGTGGTAGCGACCCTCGGTCACGGTCAGACGGGCCTCGGTCGGCGACAGGACTTCGAGCACGGCCGGGGCCAGGGGCTTGTCCTCGCCTTCCAGCACCAGGCCGCCGGCGGCGAACAGGTCGCCCTCGGTGCCGGCCAGGGGGCGGGCCAGGGTGGCGCGATAGACCTTGGCCACATGGCGCTTGGGGCTGATGACCCGGTGCAGCAGGTCGCCGTCGTCGGTCAGCAGCAGTAGGCCCGAGGTCTGTTTGTCCAGCCGGCCGATGGTCGATATGGCCGGGTCGCGGCGACGCCAGCGCTCGGGCAGGACGTCATAGACCAGGTCGCCGTCCTCCTTGTGCGAACAGGTCATGCCCAGCGGCTTGTTCAGGATCAGCAGCAGACCGGCGGGGGGATCGAGCGGCCGCCCGTCCACCTGCATCCGCGTCGGCAGGTCCGGGGTCACCGGGATCCGCTTCGACACGTCGGACAGATCGACCCCGTCCAACACGATGCCCCCGACCTTGGCCAGCCGGGCGATCTCGGTGCGCGAGCCATAGCCCATCGAACCCAGCAGCTTGTCCACGCGGCTGGTGGGGGTCTTGCTCACTTCACCGCCTCGAACAGCTTGTAGCCACCGCCGTCGGTGATCGGGGTGACCCGCTTGAACGCCGCCTTCAGCTCGGCCTCATAGGGCAGGTGCCGGTTGGCGACGAGCCACAGGGTGCCGCCCTTCTTCAGCATCTCGGCCCCCTTCTTGATGAAGGCCTGGCCGAGGCGTCGGTCCTCCGCCCCGCCGTCGTGGAAGGGCGGGTTGCAGACGATGAAGTCGAGATCGCCCGCGGCCTCCAGCAGACGGACATCGGCCCAGTCGAAACTGGCGCGCGGATCCTCGACATTCTTGCGGGCCGCCTCGACCGCCCGGCGGTCCAGGTCGATCAGGCGCAGGGCGGTGACGGCCGGGCTGCGCAGCACCACCGTCGCCAGGGCCCCGTAGCCGCAGCCGAGGTCGGCCCCTATCCCCTTCAGCGGCGGCATGTGGGCGGCCAGCTGGGCCGAGCCGGCGTCGATCCGGTCCCAGGCGAAGACACCGGGCTGGGACCAGGCCTCCAGTCCCTCCACCTGCTGCAGCGCCCCGGCGGCGATGGCGGCGTCGATGCCGACGAGGGTCTCGGGCCTGACCACCACGCAGCGACGGTGATGGGCCTTGGCGCTTTCGCCGACCTCCAGCCCGAAGGCCTCGAGCTCCTTCTTCAACCGCGATCCGCCCTTGTCCTTGGCCGCCATCACGTCGAGGCGACCGCCGACCTTCAGCGTCCTCAGGGTCTGGGCCAGGGTGTAGCGCCGCTCCAGCACGCCGGGTGGCGCATAGACCATGGCGGTCTCGACCGCGCCGTCGGCCAGGCTTTCCAGCGCGGTGGAGCCGGGGATCAGGGGCGAGGTCTGGGTGGCATCGCCGGGCGGATCGAAGACCAGGGGCGGGCGGCCGTAGAGGAGCGTTGTCGTCATCGGCGGTGTCTTAGACGCTAAAGCCCGCGATCACACCCGTTCGACGCACATGGCCACCCCCATGCCGCCGCCGATGCACAGGGTCGCCAGGCCCCGGGCGCCGCCCGACCGCTTCAGTTCATGCAGCAGGGTGGTCAGGATACGGGCGCCGGAGGCCCCGATCGGATGGCCGATGGCGATGGCCCCGCCGTTGACGTTGACCTTGTCCGGATCGAGGCCAAGTTCGCGCAGCACGCACAGGCTCTGGGCCGCGAAGGCCTCGTTGGATTCGACCCGGTCCAGATCGGCGACGGTCCAGCCGGCCTTCTCCAGCGCCTTTCTGGAGGCCGGGATCGGACCCGTGCCCATGACCGCCGGATCGACGCCGGCGGTGGCCCAGGACCGGATCGTGGCCAGGGGTTCCAGCCCCCTCGCCTTCGCGTCCTCGGCCGACATCAGCACCAGGGCCGCCGCGCCGTCATTGAGGCCGGAGGCATTGGCGGCCGTGACCGTACCGTCCTTGGTGAAGGCGGGACGCAGCTTCTCCATCGACTCCAGCGTCGCGCCGTGGCGGATGTATTCGTCCTGGTCGACCGTGACCTCCCCCTTGCGACCGGCGATCACGACCGGGACGATCTCGTCGGCGAATCGGCCGGCGGTCTGGGCCGCCTCGGCCTTGTGCTGGCTGGCCAGGGCGAAGGCGTCCTGATCGGCGCGGCTGATCTGGAACCGCTCGGCGATGTTCTCGGCCGTCTGCCCCATGTGGTAGCCGTTGAAGGCGTCCCACAACCCGTCCTTGATCATGGTGTCGGTGAAAGCGAGGTCGCCCATCTTCTGGCCGGCGCGCAGGTTCTGCGCGTGGGGTGCCTGGCTCATGCTCTCCTGCCCGCCCGCGACGATGATCTTCGCGTCACCCAGGGCGATCTGCTGATAGCCGAGCGCCACCGCCCGCAGGCCCGAGCCGCAGATCTGGTTCAGGCTCCAGGCCGGGGTCTCCTTGGGGATGCCGGCCCCCATCGCGGCCTGGCGGGCCGGGCCCTGACCGGCGGCGGCCTGAAGCACATGGCCCAGGATGACCTCGTCCACCTCGGCCGGATCGACCCCGGCCCGCTCCAGCGCCGCCCGAATGGCGATTTCCCCCAGTTTCGAGGCCGGCAGGGACGACAGGCCGCCCAGGAAGGATCCGACCGGGGTGCGGGCGGCGGAGACGATGACGACGTCGGTCATGCGGCGAGGCTTTCTGACAGAGGGTCCGGCCGCCGCGGGAATGGCGACCGGGAATTCGTGGCGTTTCTGCCGCATCGCGCGGCTTTCGTCACCCTACCCTTCCGCGTTCAGGCGAAAGTCATCCGGGATGCCCATGCTAGAGGGAACGACAGACGGAATTGCCGAGTTTGTGGGACCATGCTCGAGATCCTGAAGCACCATGCCCGCCGCATCTGCACGCCCGATCAGATCGATCTGGAAGAGCATTACGAGACGCGCGCCGAACACACGGCGGATCTGGTCGTCCATGTCGTCGGCCTGACGCTGGCGGCGGTCGGCGGCCTGGTGCTGGCGGTGCTGTCTGCCCTCTATGGCGGGGTGGGGGCGGTCACGGCGACCGGCATCTATGCCCTGTGCCTGATCGCCATGCTCACGGCCTCGACCGTCTACAACCTGACCCGTCCGTGCCGGGCGCGCCCCGTGCTGCGCCGACTGGACGAGGCGGCGATCTTTCTGATGATCGCCGGCAGCTATACCCCCTTCACCACCCAGCGGTTCGAGGGCGGCTGGGCCGTCGGATTCACCCTGGCGGTCTGGATCATCGCCTTCGGGGGCGTGGCGGCCAAGCTGGTCGCGCCGCGGATTTCGGACGCCTTCTGGAGCGCCGTGTATGCCGTGTTCGGCTGGCTGGCGGTCCTGGCGCTGAAGCCGATGATCGAAACCGTCAGCCCCCTTGCCCTGGGTCTGCTGGTGCTGGGCGGGCTGATCTATACGTCCGGCGTGCTGATCTTCATTTCGCCCAAGGTGAAGTACCGCCGGGCGATCTGGCATGGGTTCGTGGTGGCCGGGGCCGGCGTTCACTGGGCGGCGGTGCTGGTCGGCGTCGTTCTGGCCCCCAGTCTGACCTGACGTCGAACCGTCATATCAACACTGGCGCCGGCCTTCGCACTGCGGGATAACGGGGTGTAACAGCGAGGACGCAAACCGTGGCGGACAGCAATACCCCAGGCGGCAAGACCAAGGACAGCGGCAGGAACGGCGAGCCTGTCGTCATCAAGAAATACGCCAACCGGCGGCTCTACAACACCTCCACTTCCGCCTATGTCACGCTGGAGGACCTGGCCGTCATGGTGCGCGAGGGCGTCGACTTCGTGGTCTTCGACGCCAAGACGAACGAAGAACTGACCCGGCAGATTCTGACCCAGATCATCTTCGAGGAGGAAAGCCGCGGCCAGGCCCTGCTGCCGGTCCAGTTCCTGCGCCAGCTGATCGGCTTCTACGGCGGTCAGATGGAGGGTGTCCTGCCCAGCTATCTGGAAATGTCGCTGGAAAACTTCTCGCGGCAGCAGGAGCAGTTCCGCGACCAGATGACCAAGGCTTTTGGCACGCCGCCCGCCGGCGGCTTGATGGGCGGCACCCTGATGGAGGCGGCGGTCAAGCAGAACATGGCCATGTTCGAGAACGCCATGAAGATGTTCCCGGCCTTCTCCTACGCCCGTCCGGCCGGAGAGCCCGCCCCCGCCCCCGCCATGGCACCGGATGCGCCCGCCTCCGACCCCCTGGAGGAGATGCGCAGACAGATGGACGCGATGCAGGCCCAGATCGCCAGGCTGGCCGCCGCCCCAGCCGATCAGGACAAGCCGTGACCGACGGCGTCCGGCCGATCCCTCCCGTCGGCGAACGCGATCGACGCGCCGCCCAGCGCCGCGACGCCGCGGAACGACGGGTCGCCTCGGCCAGCCGCGCCCTGGTGGTGGCGACCCTTCCGGTCGTCGACAGCATGCCGGACCCGGCAAGCCCTGCCGATCCGATCGCCCCCGCTGATCTGGCCGCCGCCTTTTCCGCCCAGCTGATGGGCCAGAAGGGTCAGCGCCGGGGCCTGAAGGCCGGCCCCCCGCTGATGAACTCGGCCCGCGCCAGCTATCTGGGCAATGAATATTCCGGCGAGAACGACCGCCGTCCGCCGTCGGGCCTGGTCAAGAAGACCGATATCTGAGGCGCGGGGCCCGACTGGCCCGACCCTTGCAGTCCGCCGGCCAACTGTCGCCTCTCGGACCGTGCCATGACCTTCTCGCTCGCCGCCCGCGCCTTCGACGTGATCGTCGTCTCGCTGCTCTTCACCGCCCTGATCTAGTGCCCGCCGCCGAAGTCGAGGTCCTTGCGGGCCGAGATGATGGTGACGATGAAGCCGGCCAGCACGTCCAGCATCACCATGGTGATGATCAGGAAAAAGGTCGAGGTGGCGAAGCCGCGGACCAGCAGGAACTCCACCAGGCAGACGACGAACACCACCATCGACAGGGCGTGGTTGACGATGGCGACCTTCTGGCTGGAGGTCGACTTCAGCAGTTCGAAGAACAGCAGGATCAGCGACAGAAACAGGATCATGTCACCGATGCCGATGTTCCAGCTGGCCCCTGAGGTCATGGGGATCGAGAACAGCGACTGGCGTAGGGTGTCGTCCGCCGCCGCCAGGCCGCCGCCGCCGGCCCCGAAAACCACGACGATGTTGTACAGGATGACGGGGATGACCAGCAGAGGCAGGGCGATCAGCATGGGTCGGTCCTTCGCGCTTCGACAGCCGAGCTTGTTAAGGACGTTTACCCCGGATCGCACGGCACGGCTACGCCCGAACCGGCCTCGGTGGCCCGCCTAGACCTCGGTCACGGTCCCGGGACGGCGGGAGCGTGATTTCAGCCACATCACGCCCAGCAGGTCGGTGACCGAGGCGCGCAGCCGCCCCCAGTTGGTGTATTTCGACTGGCCCGTCTCGCGGTGGCGATGGCTGATCGGCAGGTAGCGGTTCTCGTACCCCTCGCGGATCATCAAGGCCGGCAGGTAGCGGTGGACGTGATCGAAATAGGGCAGCCGCAGGAAGGCCTCGCGGCGGAAGGCCTTGAGCCCGCAGCCGGTGTCGTCGGCGTCGTCGCCCAGCAGCCGTTTGCGGATGCGGTTGGCCCAGCGTGAGGCCCACAGCTTGGCCTCCGAGTCCTGCCGCTTCTGACGCACTCCGCCGACCAGGGCGACCAACGGCGGGGCGGCGATCAGGGCGTCGGCCAGGGCCGGGGCGTCGGCGGGCGGGTTCTGACCGTCGCCGTCGAGGGTGACGATGATCGCGCCCCGCGCGGCCAGCACCCCGGTGCGGACCGCCCGGCTCTGGCCCGCATTGCTCTGATGCGCCAGCACGCGAAGGGTCGGCAGTTCCGCGCCCAGGGCCTTCAGTTCGGCCAGGGTCGCGTCACGGCTGGCGTCGTCGACGAAGATCATCTCGTACGACCGCCCGGCGAACGCGCGGGCGATCTCGCGCGCCAGGGGGCCGGCGGCCCCGGCCTCGTTGTGGACCGGGACGACGACGGAGATTTCGGGGGTCGCGACGTTGCTCATCGGTGCTGTCTAGCCGCAAATCGCCCGTTTGCACCATGTCCTGCCGTCGGGGGATCGCGAAGCGTCGTACGCCGCTTGCTCTATGACGCCCCGTCGATCTTCGTGTTAGCAAGTCCGGATGACCCGACCCGACCTCGACCGTTACCTCGCCGGCTGGCGCGGCCCGCTGCTGGCGGCGCTGCTGGCGATGATCGCGGGGCTGCCGTCGCTGCTGCTGCTGCCCCCGCTGGACCGGGACGAGAGCCGCTATGCCCAGGCCACCTCGCAGATGCTGGAAAGCGGCGACTATGTCGACATCCGCTTCCAGGACGAGCCGCGCTGGAAGAAGCCGGTCGGCATCTACTGGATGCAGGCGGCGGCCGTCGCCCTGACCTCCTCGGTCGAGAGCCGGGACATCGCCCCGTACCGCCTGCCCTCGCTGCTGGGAGCCATGCTGGCGGCCTGGACCTGCGCCTGGATGGGGTCGGCGCTGTTCGGGGCGCGGGCGGGCTTCCTGGCCGGTGCCATCCTGGGGACCAGCTTCCTGCTGTCGTCCGAGGCGGGCATCGCCAAGACCGACGCCATGCTGTGCGGGTCGGTGACCCTGGCCATGGCGGGCCTGGCGCGGCTGTACATGGCGTCGAAGGTGGGGCCCCTGATCAAGGGCGATCCGACGCAGAGACCCTACAAGCTGATGCTGTGGCTGGGGCTGGGGCTGTCGATCCTGATCAAGGGGCCGATCGGCCTGCTGGTCGTCGTGCCGGCGGTCATCGCCCTGTCGCTGTGGGACCGGCGCTGGGCCTGGCTGAAGCGGCTGGGCTGGGGCTGGGGCATTCCGCTGGTGGCGCTGATCGTCGGCCCCTGGGCCATCGCCGTGACCATCGCCACCGACGGCGGCTTCTGGCGCGAGGCCCTGGTCGGCGACATGGCGTCCAAGGTCGTCAGCGGCCAGGAGAGCCACGGGGCCTGGCCCGGCTACTATCTGCTGCTGTCGCCCCTGCTGCTGTTCCCGGCCACCCTGCTGCTGCCCGCCGCCCTGTCGACGGCCTGGAGTCGACGGAGCGAGCCGGCGATCCGGTTCCTGGTCTGCTGGCTGGTGCCGGCCTGGCTGATCTTCGAGGCCACCCCGACCAAGCTGTTCCACTATACGCTGCCGACGTTCGGGGCGATCGCCTTGCTGATGGCCGCCGCCCTGACTCGGCCGATCGGCCTGGCCTCGCGCTGGTCCGGGGCCGCCCTGGCGGTGGTCGCGGCGGTGCTGGTCAGCGGCATCACCGTCTATGGCCTGACCGCTTTCGGCACGACCACGGCGCAGACCTGGGCCAATATCACCATCGTCTGCGCGGGGATGGCGGCCCTGATCGGCGGCTTCCTGCTGCTCAACCGCGCGGCGGTGACGGGGCTGGTGATCGCCATCGCCTTCGGCGTCCTAGCGCATGCTGGCCTGGCCGGCACGATCCGGCAGCTGCGTCCCCTGGCCATCGCGCCGCGGCTGGAGGCGGCGCTGCAGAAACACGGGCTGGAGCCGGCCCAGGGACTGGTGCCCGGGCCGGTCGCCATCACCACCTTCCACGAGCCGAGCTTCGTCTTCCTGGTCGGGCGCGACACCCAGTTGACCGACGCCACCGGGGCCGCGCGGGCCCTGGCCGAGGGCCGGCCCGCCATCGTCGAGGCCCGGGACGCCGACGCCTTTCGCGCCGCCACGGCGACGACCGGAGTGCCCGGCCGCGCGGTCGAGGTGGTGACGGGCCACAACTATTCGACCGGCGACGACGTCCGCCTGACCGTCTATGCCCCGCCGGGCACCGTCCCGGAGCCCCGGTCTTGAGCCCGCGTCCGATCCAGATCGTCGAGGTCGGCCCCCGCGACGGATTGCAGAACGAGGCGGCGATCCTGGACCCCGCCGTCCGGGCCGACCTGGTCCTGAGGCTGGAGGCGGCCGGGGCGCGGCGGATCGAGGCGGTCAGCTTCGTCCATCCCGGCCGGGTGCCGCAGATGGCCGGGGCGGAGGCGGTGATGGCGGCCCTGCCACCGTCGCCAGACCATCGCCGCATCGGCCTGGTGCTGAACGCCAAGGGCTATGACCGGGCCCTGGGCACCGGGGTCGACGAGGTCAACGTCTCCCTGTCGGTGACCGAGGGGTTCGGGCTGAAGAACCAGGGGCTGGGCGTGCGCGACCAGGTCGCCATGCTGGCCGACATCCTGGCCCGGCGGCACAATTCGGACGGGGCCGACACCCCCGTCCCGGCCCTGTCGGCGACCCTGTCCTGTGTGTGGGGCTGTCCGTTCGACGGCGAGGTCTCGGTGAGCCAGGTGGCGGACCGGGTCGGCGAACTCGCCGCCCTGGGGGTCGCCGAGATCGGCCTCGCCGACACCATTGGCGTCGGCGACCCGTGGAGCGTGAGCCGCAAGATCGAGGCGGCACGGGCCACGGCCCCGGACGCGACCCTGCGCCTGCATTTCCACGACACGCGCAACACCGGCCTGGCCAATGCCCATGCCGCGATCGAGGCCGGGATCGATGTGCTGGACGCCTCGGTCGGCGGCATCGGCGGCTGTCCCTTCGCCCCCGGGGCCACGGGAAATGTGGCGACCGAGGACCTGGTCTATATGCTGGAGCGGGCCGGCTATGCGACCGGTTACGACCTGGACGCCCTGATCCGGACCGCGCGATGGATCGGCGAGACGATCGGTCGCCCGGTGCCGAGCGCGCTCAGCCGGGCGGGGGGCTGGGCGGGCTGATCCGCCCCAGACCTCCGCAGCGTTGAAGCCGTCGAGCGAGCGAGGCGAGGTGGTGGCCTCCCGGCTCCCGGGGGATCGCACGTTCCCTGCAGCGCCTAGATCAAAAGCCAATCATTGACCGTCGCGAGGTGAGCGCCGGCGATGGATAGGGTTCCGTCGGCCCAGCCGTCGCCGTTGTCATCCAGGCTGACGATCGTATTGCCCATGGTATCGAGGCTGACGACAATCTCGCCCGCGTTCCGCGTGAACGCATCGACCAAGGAAAAGGTCTGAACGCCCGCCACGGTGCGGTTGGCGTCGATGGCAGACAGGTCGACCTGGTCCCCGGCTTCAAGGTCCATGATCCAGTCGCCGTCCCCCTTGGCCGTTTCCCACACGGTACGGAACACGAAGGTGTCCGCGCCGGTGCCGCCGACCAGCACATCCGCCCCGTTGCCCCCTTCGAGACGGTCGGCGCCGTCGCCTCCCTCCAGGGTGTCACGCCCCCCGCGGCCGAACAGGCGGTTCGCGCCGGTGTTGCCGACAAGGCTGTTGTCGAGCGCATTCCCGAAGCCGGAGGAGTCGCCGGCCCACAGGAGGACGAGGTTCTCCAGGTCATCCCCGAGCGCATAGGTCTGATAGCTCTGGACGGTGTCGATGCCTTCGCCGGCCCCTTCGACGATTTGATCCTGAGGCATGTCGATCACATAGGTATCGTCGCCCGTGCCGCCCTCCAGCCGGTCCACTCCCGCGCCGCCGTTGAGGACGTCGTTTCCGCCGCCGCCCATCAGGGTATTGGCAGCGGCGTTGCCGCGTAGCATGTCGGCGTAGTCCGACCCCGTGACACCCTCGATCGCGCGCAGTGTGTCGAACCCGCCGCCGCCGGTGTCCTGGCGCTGATCCAGCCACAGATCGACCGTAACGCCCGAGCTCGCCCCGGCGTAGCTGGCGGTATCGATCCCGCTGCCGCCTAGCAGGACGTCATCCCCCGGGCCGCCGTTCAAGGTGTCGTCGCCGCCCCCGCCGTTGATCGTGTCGTTCCCGGCTCCGCCCTCGAGGAGGTCCCTGCCGTTGTAGCCGAACAGACTGTTGGCTCCGGTGTTGCCGCGGATCCTGTTGTCCAGCGCATTGCCGTAGCCGAAGGAGTCGCCGCCCCACAGGAGGGTCAGGTTTTCAAGGTTCTCGCCCAGCGTATAGGTCTGATAGCTTTCAACCGTATCGATGCCCTCACCGGCCCCTTCAACAATCTGGTCCTGGGGCGTGTCGATCACATAGGTGTCGTCACCGGTGCCGCCCTCTAGCCGATCCACCCCCGCGCCGCCGTCCAGCACGTCGTTTCCGCCCCCGCCGATCAGGGTATTGGTGCCGGCATTGCCGCGCAGGGTGTCGGCGTGGTCGGACCCGATGACGCCCTCGATGGCACGCAGGGTGTCGAACCCGCCGCCGCCGGTATCCTGGCGCTGATCCAGCCACAGATCGACCGTGACGCCCGCAGTCGCCCCGGCATAGCTGGCGGCGTCGAAGCCGGTACCACCCGACAGGATGTCGTCCCCTGGGCCGCCGTTCAGGGTGTCGTCGCCGGCGTCGCCGTCGAGGGTGTCATCGCCGGCGGTGCCGTTCAGAATGTCGTCCCCGGTGGTGCCGCCCCCTGGTGCCGTCACAGCGATCGACGCCGTGGCCTGGGCCAGAACCTGGCCGTCGAACACGCTGTAGATGAAGGTATCGGTTCCGACGAAGCCGGCGTTCGGAGTGTAGGTGAAGCTGCCCGAGTCGTTCAGGACGAGGGTGCCGGAGGCCGGGCCGGTGACCAGCGTGACGTTCAGCGGATCGCCGTCCGGATCGGAGTCGTTGGCCCGCACGTCACCGGATACGGCCTCGCCGGGCAGGGTCACGAAGGCGTCGTTGACCGCGATCGGCGCGGTGTTGTCGTCATTGAGGACTACCGTCTGGGCGAAGGGCGAGGCGACCATCACGTCGGTCGGCGCGACGATCGTCAGCCGGATGGCTTCGTCGTCCTCGACCGTCAGATCGCCGGCGAGGTTCAGCGTCAGGGTCCTGGACGTCTCACCGTCGGCGAAGATGATCGCGCCGCTGAGGGCGGTCGAGTCCTGGAAGTCCGCCGCGTCGATGCCCGTCCCCGCGAAGGCGTAGGTGACCGTCGTCTCTCCCGCCGTGTCGCCCAGTCGATAGACGGTAAAGTTTAGGCCCTGGGTGCCCGAGCCGCCCTCGGTGACCTGCGCCACGCCCGCCGTTACCCCAATGATCTCACCTAGCGTCGGCGCGTTCTCCGTGACGAGGGTTACCTGCGGTACGGCGACCACGGCACCGGCGCCGGCGGCGAACTGGTCGTCGCCGGTCAGGGCGAAGTCGAGAATGGCCGCCTCGCGCAGCAGGGGGTCGGTGATACCGGCCGCGTCGGCCGCCGCCTCGCCCGCCGCCCGGAGGTCCGCCGGAAGGTCCGCCAGCGTCAGCTGGACGCCAGGGAAGCTGGTATCGGTGAAGTCCTCGGTGTTCTGGCCGGCCGCATAATCGAACTGCGAGGCGTTGTCCTGGCCGGAATCAGAGCGGGTCACCCGCCAGCTATCGGCAAAAGCGCCGTACAGGGTGTCGAAATCAAGCGGTTGGGCCAAAAGCGTGCCGTCGCGCAGCGCGAAGTCGTCGCTGCGGGTGCCGTCCCCGTCGCCGTCGCCCAGAAGACCCCGGACCTGTCCGAGATGGGCGGTGGTCAGGAAGACACCGGTGTTCACGAAGCCGTCGAAGACCGCCACGTGGAGCTGGTCGCCACCCGGGAAAACCACGACGATTTGGCTGCCGTCGAAGAACAGGTCGTCCTGGCCGTCGCCGCTCAGGTCCAGCGGCGCGCCGAGCAACGACACCGCCACGCCGTCGATTCTGACGAGGTCCGAGCCGTTGACGTCGATCACGATCCGCTGTCCGTAGATCTCGGTCGCCACGCCGGTCGTGACGCTGACGAGGTCGGAGCCCTCCGCAGGTTCGAAACGGACCTGCACCTGGAACGGATCGGTCGCGCCCGGCACGGTCTCGATCAGAATGAACTCGCCGTGCGCCTGAAAATCGTATCCGAGGCCGTCGAGCGTGATGAGGTGGGGGTCGCCGAACGCGCCTGCCGACAGTCCGGGCGGGATCACCGGCGGGAAGCCGTCGTCGTTGAAGATGCGGCCGGTGGCGTCGGGGGTGGAGATGATCGTGGTCGGGTCGCCGCCCGTGAAGCCGGTGATCTGGACAGTGAACGTCTCGTGCGGTTCGACGATCCGGTCTGCCGTCGTCTGCACCACGATTGCGACCGACGACGCTCCGGCCGGGATCACGGCCGTGCGGATCTGGAACGCGCCACCCACGATGTCAGCGGCGTCGGCCAGCACGTCGCCATTGCCCGCGCCCGGGGCCCGGACGACATAGGTCACCGTCATGGCCTGAGACAGATCGCCCGTGCGGCTCAGGGTGAAGGCGAAATTGCTGAGACCGACGTGGCCCTCCACCATGGTCTGGTAGGTGGGGGATATCCGTAGATAGCCCTGAACATCGTCGTTGTAGATTCGTCCGTTCGCCGTGCCCTGGCCGAGGCTCACGCCCGCGGTTCCGGTCGTCCGGGCATCCGACAGACGCAGGACGAAGTTTTCGTCCCGTTCGACGGCGCGATCCCCCGCCACCCGAACCGTGATGGTCTCGGTCGTTTCGCCCGGACTGAAGGTCACCGTGCCACCGGGCAGCACGCCGCCGATGAAGTCCGCGCCATCGGCGGGATTGACCAGACCCAGTCCGTCCACGTCCCAGTCCACCGTCAGCGTCGCGGTCATGTCGCCGGACCGACTGATCGTGAAGGTGAAGTCGGTGGTCCCCAGATTGCCCTCGGCGAGCGAGATCGGGACAGTCACGCCGCTGGTTAGAGAAACAAAGTTGGGCGTCGGCGTTGGTGTCGGAGGTGTCCCGGTCGTGTCCAGCATAAGGCGTGCGAACTGCGTGCCGGAAAAGCCGCCGAAATACTCTTCAGTCCCGCCCAAACCGATGTCGCGCAGGGAACCACCAAGCGAAAAGACGCCGCCCAGGTTCGCGTTTATCTGGGCCAATGCGGCAGCATTCAGCTCGATTTCGACTAAGCGTCCGCCATCGGTTCTCCTGACAATGAGGCTGCCAAACAGGGTGCCATCGGCCAAATCCGCGAAACCATCGAGGCCGGCGGTCCCAGCGATCAGGCTCGCGGCGCCTGTTCGGTCCACGGAGAACAGTCGGAGAACTTCAAAATCATCAAAGGTGGCGATCGTTTCGGCATTGACCACGAACCGTGCCGACCGAACTGTTTCGGCAAGGCCGGTCAAATCAAAAACGAAGAAGCTTCGGTATTCGCCAGCCCCGAACTCTCCGGTCACGTAGTTTGTGTTACCAGAGCCGTGGATGGACCCGGCGTACCAACCTTGATCTTGGGCCGTGACATTGACGGTCGGCATGATCGGTCTTCCTTATACGGGCCAGCCGGCGGGGCAGGCTATGTGGGGAGGTTGGCGGCGTTAACCACCGCGCCCGCACGGATGCCATCGCCGCTTCCGACGCACATCGTTCATTTGAACGAGGCGGAAAAACAATGTTATTTCCACCCTCGTGGGGACGCGATGGACCGTTTGAAAGCGATGACGGAGGCCGCGCTGGAGGCGACGGTCGATGACGAGGCGCACCGCCTGTTAGCAGGGCGGCTCAGCCTCTGTTTCGATGCCGTGACGAGCTGGACCCTAAATCACGCCGCCGACGGGACCGTGACCATCGGGTCGGCCTTCCAGATGGCCGAGCATATCGCTCCGTATGAGGAATATTACCACAAACACGACCTGTGGCGTCAACGCAGCGTCCTGGCCCCGCTGGATGTGGCGATCAACTGCGAACGCCTGGTCAGCCAGGCCGAGATGGCGGACAGCGAGCTGTACAACGACTTCATCAGGCCCAGCGGAAAGAACGTCTTTCATTGCCTGGGCGTGATGCTGACCACGCCGCACGGCCGCGAACTGACCGGGATCGGCATCCAGCGGGTGCGGTCCCAACCGGCGTTCGAAGAGGCGGACGAGCGCCTGTTGCAGGCCGCCCAGCCTTATCTGTCGCGCATGGTCAGGGCGCGCTGGCGGATGACGCTGCTGGGCGAAAAGCTGGCCGTGGCCGAAAGCGTGAGCGCGAGTTCGCCGGATGCGGTGCTGATCGTGGACAGGCTGGCGACCGTCGTCTGGCGCAATCCTGCGGCGCAGACCGAGGCGGGCATGCCCTTCAGCCGCGAGGCGACCGGTCGCCTCAGGCTGAAGGGTGCCGAAGACGATCGGGCGCTGCGTGAGGCCGTGGCGGCCGCGACGTCACGGTTCCCGGTCGGAACATCCCGGGCGATCCTGGGTCCGGACGGCACGGTCGGTTGGCGCATCGCGATCGATCCCTTCCGTGGGGGCGGTGGGCGACCATTGGCAATCCTACGCATTCGCGACGTTCAAGGCCACGCGGCGCGCCAGGCCGGCGCGGCCGCGACCGCGTTCGGGCTGACGTCGGCGGAGCGGGCCCTCGCCCTGGCGCTGTTGCGCGGCATGACCCTGGAGGCGCATGCCCACGCCCGGGGAGTCAGGATGACAACGGCCCGGGCGCATCTGCGCGCGCTGCTGGCCAAGTCGGCGACCGGCCGCCAGGCCGAGTTCGTCGCGGTGGCGGCCACGCTCCCGAGCTGATCGGCACGCGCGGAAGGCGCGCCGACCCTCAGGTCGGCGCCTTGGTCACAGGTTCAGCAGCGCCGGGTCCCCGCCCTGGGCCGAGATGTTATTGCTGATCGCCTTTTCCGACGCATAGCGGATCAGGCTGTTCGGCCCGCCCGCCTTGGGCCCCGTGCCGGACAGGCCCTCGCCGCCGAACGGTTGCACCCCGACCACCGCGCCGGTGACGCCGCGGTTGATGTAGACGTTGCCGGCGGGGACCAGGGAGACGACCTCCTCGGCGAAGGCCTCGATACGGCTGTGGACGCCCAGGGTCAGGCCATAGCCGCGCGCCGCAAGCTTGCCGGCGACGGACTTCAGGTCGGCGGGGTCGTAGCGGTAGATGTGGAGGATGGGGCCGAAGACCTCGCGCTCCAGATAGTCCGGGGTCGGGATCTCGGCGATCGTCGGGGCGAACAGGTCGCCGCGCTCGGCCCCCGTGGGCATGGCGGCGCGGGCCAGGATCCTGGCGTCCCGGGTCAGGCGGCCGATGTGGGCCTCCAGCGCCTGTCGGCTCTCGGTGTCGATGACGGGGCCGATGTCCGTGGACGGATCGGCGGGGTCGCCCACGACCTGGGCCGCCAAGGCGCCCTTCAGCCCCTCGATCACGCTGTCGGCCGAGTCGCGGGGCACATAGAGGATGCGCAGGGCCGAGCAGCGCTGGCCGGCGCTGCCGAAGGCGGAGCCGATGACGTCGTCGATGACCTGTTCGCGCAGGGCCGTGGTGTCGACGAACATGCCGTTCAGCCCGCCGGTC